>NZ_BAABRI010000029.1:0-57939 GCF_040362925.1 Haloferula sargassicola | reverse complement strand
TCCCCATTTCGGGGCCCTCGCCACTCCACCCTTGCTTGAGAATCCAATCCAATCCTACCTCTCTGCCGACCCGCTCCACCATAGCTTAGTTTAGCCACTCAGTGGCCGGACTTTGGGGGCCAGCTCACCACCCGCCACGGGCGTCCGGGAGCAGACGGCGCGTAGAGCTTCACGGGGCCAATTCCCGAATCGAGCGGCAATTTTCGGCCAATATCGAGGCTCTCAAAACGGCCAGAAAAAAACCGTAACCTACTCACTTAGAGTCTGTTGCGGGCATTTTGAAATTGGTGGAGGCGAGGGGAGTCGAACCCCTGTCCGGAACGCCTTCAGCACAGGCATCTACACGTTTAGCGGATGATCCGAGGTTTCGGAGAGGATCGGCTCACCCGCCGCGTCCCCTCTCCTAGCGGCCTGTTGAATCTCGCCCACGCACCCGGTCGCCCGGTCCGCTGGCCAGCCTGTTAGGTAGTCGCCATCCCCCTTAACAGGCGTCGGGGTTCAGGCGTTGCTGTCAATTAAGCAGCAAGTGCGAGCTCGTTAGAGTCTGCAATTATTTGTTTTGGACGGCTTTTTAGGAGGCCAACCGACCAACCTCCACGTGCAGCCAGCGCGTCGAACATCCCGTCGAAACCAGAACGCCCCCGTTTGCTGAACGGCGGTAAGATGTTCCGGCAGGAGATTTATTCAATCGCGAAAATTCCGCGCCGCGTCGGGCGGGGCGATCAGGCACCGGGACCCCGGATCGCCTTGCCTGCGGCCGAGATCAGGCCGGTGTCGAGACGGTAGATCCAGCTGTGGATGTCCACCTGCTGGCCCCGCGACCAGGCGTCCTCGACGATGGTCGTTCGCGAGACGTTGCAGGCGTTGGCGAGGACATTGAGCTCGCACAGGCGGTCGATCTTCGCGGTACCCTCGAGTTGGGAGAGTTCCTCCTCGTTGACCCGGGCGGTGGTCTTGATGTGGCGCAGCCAGTTGTCGATCAGTCCGTGCCGCTGATTATCCAACGCCGCCTTCACACCGCCACAGCCATAGTGTCCGCAGACGATGATGTGCTTCACCTTCAGCACATCGACCGCGAACTGGACCACCGACAGCATGTTCATGTCGGTCTGCACCACCACGTTGGCGATGTTCCGGTGGACGAAAACCTCGCCCGGAGCCAGGCCGGTGATCTGGTTGGCGGGGACGCGGCTGTCGGAACAGCCGATCCACAAATATTCCGGAGCCTGTTGCTTCGCCAGGCGGGCGAAAAACTCGGGGTCCGCGGCCACCTGCTCGGCGGCCCACTTCTGGTTGTTGTCCAACAGCACCTTGAGGCTCTCCATGCGCGAAATCTGAAATCCGAATTGGCCACCCGGCAACCCCCAATCTTCAATCCCGTCGTGGCCGACCTTTTCGCGAGTGCTCCCGATCCCGATTCCCGACCGGAAACCCCGGCCGAGGGACCTCTCGCCGCCCGCATGCGACCGCGGACGCTCGACGAGATCGCCGGCCAGCAGCACATTCTCGCCGGGGGAAAACTGCTGCGACGGGCGATCGAGTCGGACCGTTTCACCTCGCTCATCTTCTACGGTCCGCCGGGCACCGGAAAAACCACGCTCGCCAATGTGATCGCCCGCTCGACGGGGTCGCGCTTCGAGTCGCTCAACGGCGTCGAGTCGAACGTCGGCGAGATCCGCGCGAAGATCGAGCAGGCCCGCACCTACCGCGACCTGCGCGGCCAGACGACGATCCTTTTCATCGACGAAATCCACCGTTTCAACAAAGCCCAGCAGGACGTCCTGCTGCCGCACATCGAGCGCGGCACGGTGCGCTTCATTGGCGCGACGACCCACAACCCCTACTTCTACGTCAACTCCCCGCTGGTCTCCCGCTCCCAGATCTTCCAGCTCGAGCCGGTTGCCACCGAGGACCTGATCCCGGTGCTCGAGCGGGCGCTCACCGATGCCGATCGCGGCCTCGGCGGGCAACCCGTGGAGGCGGAACCCGCCGCACTCCGGCACCTGGCGGAAATGTCGGACGGCGATGTCCGGAAAGCCCTCACCGCGCTGGAGCTGGCGGTCCTTACCACCCCGTCGGAAGACGGTGCGGTGCGCCTGACCCTTGAAGTCGCCGAAGAGAGCATCCAGCGCAAGGCCATCGCCTACGATGCTGATGGTGACGCCCACTACGACACGGCTTCCGCTTTCATCAAGTCGATCCGCGGTTCCGACCCGGACGCCGCGCTCTACTGGTTGGCCAAGATGCTCCACGCCGGCGAGGACCCGCGTTTCATTGCCCGCCGGCTGGTCATCTCCGCCAGCGAGGACATCGGCCTGGCCGACTCCAACGCCTTGCGGGTGGCCATCGCCGCCCAGCAGGCCTTTGAGTTCGTGGGCATGCCGGAGGGCCGCATCCCCCTCGCCCACGCCACCGTCTACCTGGCCACCGCCCCGAAATCCAACAGCGCCTACGCCGCCCTCGGCGCCGCCGTCCAGGACATTGAGAAGGGCCGCACCCTCGCGGTGCCCGAGCACCTTCGGACCCAGACCCGCAAGAAGCTCGCCTCCGCCAGCGGGACCGAGGATGAAAAGCTCAACTATCTCTACGCCCACGACTACGAAGGAGGCTACGTCCCGCAGGCCTACCTGCCGGAGGGCCGGAAATACTATACTCCTAGTGAGAACGGCCTGGAGAAGCGGATCAAGGAACGCCTCGACTACCTGCGCTCGAAGTTCGAAGCCTGAGAGGGGAAAGGAGCGGCTGCCTGTGGCTGCCGGGCAGGAGAACCTGGGCCCGGCCGCCCACGGAAGACCGTTCGAGTTCCTTCCCCTTTGCAATCAGGGGGATCTCCGTTGGCACTTCTCCTCAGGTCTGGCGATCCAGCAAGCACCCTCGACCCTCTGGTTTGAATCCTGGATCCCATCCAATAATAGCTGGTATTTTGTCTATGATGCCCCATATTCGCCCTTGTGGACAAAATACCACCCTTTCGCCTCCGCAATCCCAACCAGCTGGTCAAGCAGATCGGGCAACGGATCCGCGCCCATCGCAAAGGCCGCGGCTGGACCCAGGCCGAGCTGGCCGAGCGCTCCGGGATCTCGCTTTCCACGCTCAAACTGATGGAGAGGGAAGGCAAGGGCTCGCTGCAGCGGCTGGCCAAGGTGGCGGTGATCCTGAACCTCGATGGTGAGCTGCGCGAGCTGTTCGCCGCCACGCCGGCCTACGCCACGCTGGATGACGTCGAGGCCACCCATCGATCCCGATGAAACTCGATGTCCGATTTCTCGGCATTCCCGAGCAGCCGCGGATTGGCGGATTGGCGGACGACGCCCGGGGAAAAATCTATTTCGAATACGATCCGGGCTGGCGGGCACGGGGCATCGAATTGTCTCCCATCCATCTGCCCCTCTCGATTTCCGGACCGGTCACCTCACCGACGGCCGATTTCGGCCCCTTGTTCGGCCTGTTCGATGACTCGATGCCCGACTGGTGGGGCCAGCGGATCATGCGTCATCATTTCGCGTCCATGAATTTGCCGTGGAACGAAGTGCGGCCGCTGGAAAAGCTCGCCTGCCAAGGTGCTTTCAGCATCGGTGCCCTGGCCTACGAGCCGGATCTCTCTCCGAAATCCTTCCGCGAAACGCTGGCCACCGAGGTCGGTGAGCTGGTCGCGGCGGCCCGCCAACTTCTCGAGGGCGACCCGCAGAGCGTCCTGCCGGCCCTCGTTCGAGGCGGGCTTTCCCCGGGCGGCGCCCAGCCCAAGGCGCTCGTGGCTTTCAATGACGACCTGTCCCAGGCCGTCGCAGGCGGCGGGCCCGCGCCGGAGGGGTTCGCTTCCTGGCTGGTGAAGTTTCAGCTCGATCCCGATGACCCGGTCGGCCGCGAGGAATTCGCCGTGACCCGGATGGCCGCCGCCGCGGGGATCCGCACTCCGGAGACACGGCTTTTCGAGACTGCGGACGGCCTCACCCACTTCTTGACGAAACGCTTCGACCGCCAACCCGGAACCTTGCCGAAGCATGTCCACACCTTCGCGGGGCTAACCCACACTCCGGTGCGGGACACCCTCGATTACCACGATCTGCTCGGCCTCACGCGAGATCTCACCCTCCACGAAGCCGAGGTGGAGGAAGCATTCCGCAGGGCTGTTTTCAACGTGGCCATCGCCAACGATGACGACCATTCCCGCAACCACGCCTACCTCTTCGACCCGGAGATCGGCTGGAAGCTCTCCCCGGCCTATGACCTGACCCGCACCTCCTACCCGCTCGGCTCGGGTTTTCGCGCCGCGGGCATCAGGGGTCGCTTTTCCGGGCTGACCGCCGACCATCTGCTGCAACTTGGCGAGGACCAAGCCATCCGCCGGGCGGCGGAAAAAATCGATCAAGTCCTCGAGGCCGTCCGCCACTGGCCGGACCTCGCGGCGGAGGCGGGACTGCGCGAAGGCCATGCTGCCATGCTCTACTCGGAAATGCCCGCAAGTCGGTGGTGACCCCCCCATTTGACACATCCCCCCCGCCCTCTAACTTCCACGCAGCACATGTCCGCGTCCCCTTTTTCCGACTTCGTTTCCCACGCCCCCGGTCATTGGCCGGATGTCTCCCCGGAAGACTGGGGGGACTACAAATGGCAGCTGAAAAACCGCATCAACACGCTGGCCGACCTGGAGGCCCGTATCGAGCTGACCGATAGCGAACGCGCCGGCGTGCTGCTCGCCGGCTCGAAGCTGGCGATGTCGATCACGCCGCATTTTTTCAGCCTCATCGACCCGAACGACCCCGACTGTCCGGTCCGCCGCCAGGTCATTCCGCGGCTGGAGGAAGGCTGGACCGCGCCGGAGGAGATGTCCGACCCTTGCGGGGAAGACTCGCACATGCCCGTCCCCGGGCTCGTGCACCGCTATCCGGACCGCGTGCTGTTTCTCGTGACCGACCGCTGCGCCTCCTACTGCCGCTACTGCACCCGCTCGCGGGTCGTTTCCGGCGTCGGCGAGCAGCACCTCGAGACCCAGTGGGAGCAGGCTTTCCAGTATCTGGAGAAAACCCCGCAGGTGCGCGACGTCCTGCTCTCGGGAGGCGATCCCCTGCTCTTCTCCGACTCGAAGCTGGAAAAGATCCTCACCCGCCTGCGCGCGATCCCGCACATCGAGTTCGTGCGCATCGGCTCGCGCATTCCGATCTTCCTGCCGCAGCGGATCACGCCCGAGCTGTGTGCCATGCTGCGCAAGTTCCACCCGCTCTTCATTTCCATCCACAGCAACCACCCGAAGGAGCTCACCACCGAGGTTCGCGACGCCCTCGGGCGGCTCGCCGACGCCGGCATCCCGATGGGAAACCAGAGCGTGCTCCTCAACGGCATCAACGACTCCGTCGACGTCCAGCGCACGCTCGTCCACAAGCTGCTGCGCTGCCGCGTGCGGCCCTACTACCTCTACCAGTGCGACCTGATCACCGGCTCGTCGCACCTGCGGACCAATGTCTCGAAGGGACTGGAGATCATCGAGGGCCTGCGCGGCCACACCACCGGCTACGCCGTGCCGCAGTTCGTGATCGACGGACCCGGCGGCGGTGGGAAAATCCCGCTCAACCCCGATTACGTCCTCGAGAGCCACGAAGGCCGGACCCTGCTGCGCAATTACGAGGGCGAAACCTTCGAATACCCCGAGCCGACCCCGGCCCCGGCCGAGGCGCTCGAACTCCTCAAGGAACGATCCACCTGCTGCCCGTGAAACTGCTCTCCCTCGCCCTCGCCATGACGCTCGCCTCGCATGCCGCGGAGCTGGTCCCCGCCAAGTTCGAGACCGACTCGCCGCGCAAGCTGGGCTACTCCTACCTCATCTCCCGACCTGATCGAGACGCCCCGGAAAAAGGCTGGCCGCTGATCATTTTCCTGCACGGGGCCGGCGAGCGCGGAACCAACCTGAATGACGTCAAGCGACATGGTCCGCCGAAGCTGCTTGCCGCCGGGCGGGACATTCCCGCCGTGGTCGTCGCCCCGCAGTGTCCGCCGAACCAGGTCTGGGATCCCCACGCCGTGAAGGCGCTCACCGGCAAGATCATGGCGGAGGAAAAGACCGATCCCGACCGCACCTACCTCACCGGCCTCAGCATGGGCGGCTTCGGAACCTGGGACACCGCCATGGAATATCCGGATCTCTGGGCGGCGATCGCCCCGGTCTGCGGGGGCACCGGCATCCGGTTCCTGCTCCTCGACAAGCTTTCCAAAACCCCGTGCTGGATTTTCCATGGTGAGGACGACCCGGTGGTATCCGTCGAATTCAGCCGCCAGGCCTACGAGGGTCTCAAACGCCTGAACGCTCCGGTCAAGATCACCACCTACCCCGGCGTCGGCCACGACTCGTGGACCCGGGCATACGAGGATCATGACTTCTGGAAATGGTTGCTCGCCCAGCATCGTTGATTTACGTAGACCGCCTGCATGCATTGGAACGACTACTTCCTCGACCTTTTTTCCCGCTGTGTGAACCGCTACCGCCGCGGTGAGCGCGATTTCGAGACCTACTACGACGACGAGGATCTGGAGTTCCTCCGCACGATCGGACACCGCAAGCGGGAGTTCTTCGACTTCGTTGAAGATTTCTGTGACGAGGACCAACCGTCGCCCACCACCGCCCTTCTGGTGGCATCCATCCGGCGCGAGTACTTCCATGTCGTCATGGGCGGCGAGTTCGCCCAGCCGACGGTCAGCGCGGACAACATCCCCACCTTCGGCGACCACTTGGAGGGCATCCACTACCTGCCCCGGATCCTGGCCAAGGCTCGCGCCAAGCTTCGCGGCGAGCTCGATCCCGACCTCATGTTCGGCTGCGGCGGCGATCGGAAGTTCCTGCGGGAAAACGGCGGCATCCATCCCGCCGACTTCCTGAGGGAGGTGTGGAAGGCGGGCGACGACGACGCCAAGATCGCCGCCTGGATCCAAGGGTGATTCGGGTTTGTCCTGCTATTGCCCGAAACGTGGTGGGCCTCGGGCCATCGCCGAACAGCGCCAGTCCGCGCGCTCGGGGTTGCCGCCCGTTTCCGGCGAAGCCCTGCCATGGCGGGTCAGGCGGCCCGGTTGAGGCACTGCGACGGGAATCGGCCGAAAAATGACCGGTCGTTTCGCCGTTTCCTCCCGTTTTAGAAACATGAGGCTGCAGCCGGTGCGCTTAGCCGGGCACAAGCACGGATTCCCACTGGCGCTAACAGAATGCGGTGCCATGCTGCGCCTTAACAAACGATCATGACGACCGAAGAACTCCAGGAACAGATCGCCGCCAGCAGTGGCTGGATCCACGACGTCAAAAGCGAGATGGCCAAGGTGCTGGTCGGCCAGGAAGCGCTGGTGGATCGGCTCATCGTGGGTCTGCTGTGCAACGGCCACATCCTGCTCGAGGGCGTGCCCGGCTTGGCGAAAACGCTGGCGGTCAAGGCTTTGTCCGGCTCGCTCCACGCCACCTTCGCGCGCTTTCAGTTCACGCCCGACCTGCTGCCGGCCGACCTGATCGGCACCATGGTCTACAACCCCCAGTCGGTTTCGTTTTCCGCCAAGCTCGGCCCGATCTTCAACAACCTGATCCTCGCCGACGAAATCAACCGCGCGCCGGCCAAGGTGCAGTCGGCGCTGCTGGAGGCGATGCAGGAGCGCCAGGTCACGCTCGGCGACAAGACCCACCGCCTGCCCGAGCCTTTCCTGGTGCTGGCCACGCAGAACCCGATCGATCAGGAGGGCACCTACCAGCTGCCCGAGGCCCAGCTCGACCGCTTCCTTCTCAAAGTTTCCGTCGGCTACCCGACCAAGGACGAGGAGCTCGCCGTGCTCGACCGCATGGCCACCTCGGCACCGGTTTACCAGACCCAGACCGTGGCCACGCCCGAGCAGGTCGCCGCTTCGCGGAAACTGGTGAACGAGATCTACATCGATCCCGCCGTGCGCGAATACATCGTGGACCTCATCCGCGCCACCCGCCAGCCGGCCAAGGTCGATCCGGGCCTCAAGCACCTCATCCGCGCCGGTGCCTCGCCGCGGGGAACCATCAACCTGGCCCTGACCGCCCGCGCCCGCGCCTTCAGCACCGGCCGCGCCTTCGTGAGCCCGCAGGACGTGAAGGACATGGCCCACGACGTCCTGCGCCACCGGATCCTTCTCAGCTACGAGGCCGAGGCCGAGGAAATCACCACCGACCACATCCTCGACCGCATCCTCAGCAAGGTGCCGGTGCCGTGAAGACTCAAGACACCAAGACTCAAGACGCAAGACTTGAGACCTCCCGAGTGGTCTCTCCCGGTCGGCTCTTCCATCTTGAGTCTTGGGTCTCGCCGTCTCGCATCTTTCCCGAATGAACCCGACTGAAAAAGAGATCGAGGAAGTCCTCGAGCGCGTGCGCAAGCTGGAGCTCAAGGCCAAGCGGCTCGTGCGCGAGTCGTTCGCCGGCGAGTATCAGTCCTCGTTCCGCGGCCAGGGCCTCGATTTCGACGATTTCCGGGAATACCAGCACGGGGACGAGATCCGTTTCATCGACTGGAACGTGACGGCGCGGATGAACCAGCCCTTCATCCGCAAGTTCCGCGAGGAGCGCGAGCTGTCGGTGATCCTGGCGGTCGATGTCTCCGGTTCTTCGGACTACGGCAGCGTGCACTTCAGCAAGCGCGAGGCCGCGGCGGAGGCTGCGGCCATTCTGGGTTTCAGCGCGCTGGGCAATGGCGACAAGGTCGGCTGCCTGGTTTTCGCCGACAAGCCGCTGGTCTTTGTGCCACCAGCCAAGGGCAACCGCCACTTGCTGCGGATGGTGAGGGAAATCCTGGTCGCCCGGCCGGAAAATCCCGGCACTTCCGTGACCGCCGCCTGCGATTTCCTGATCCGCACGCTGCGCCGCCGGGCGGTGGTGTTCCTGATGTCCGATTTCTTTTCCGACGGCCTCGACAAGCCGCTCGGCAAGCTGGCCCGCAAGCACGAGACGCTGGCGCTGCAGATCCTCGACCCGCTGGAGGAAAAGCTGCCGCGCGCCGGCAAGGTGGTTTTGATCGACCCCGAAACCGGCGGCGAAGTGCGCGTGAACACCAACAACGCCAACCTCCGCATGGGCTACGAGAAGCTCATGCGCCGGCATCGCGAAGGCATCGCCCGCCTGTGCCGCAAGCACGGCATCGATCAGGCCGTGCTGACCACCGACCGCGACCGCCTGCGCGACCTGCACCACCTTTTGAAGAAACGCGCCCGCAAACGCACGCGCTGATTGCCCGATGGACGACGATGCCCTCCAACTCCGCGACCTCGCTCCGGTCGACCCTTTCCTGCCGGACTGGGTGCTGCCGTGGTGGATGTGGCTGGCGATCGCGCTGGTTCTGGCGGGCTTGGCCGGGCTGGTCATCGCCATCGTCCGCCGGCCGAAAAAGGCCCCCGCCGGCGAGTCCGCGGAGGCCATGGCGTATCGGCGTGCGGTCGCCCGGCTGAAAGCCCTGCCCGACGATTTTCACGACGCAGTGCTCGAGGCTTCCTCGGCCCTGCGAGCCTACCTGGCCGAGGCCTCGGGCGATCCGTCCTTGTTCGAGACGCAGGAGGAATTCATCGCCCGCGAGGAAGCCTTGCGCGAGCTGCCCACCGAGCTACGGCCGAAGGTGGCCTCCTATTTGACCGAGCTTTCCACCCTGAAATACGATCAGCCCCGCGACGGCTCGTCGCCCGAGATCGCCACCTCCGCGATGGCGATGCTTGAGGAAATCCACCGCGCGCGCCCGGCATGAACGACGGCATGAACGATTTCCTGACCCACTTCCGATTCGCGCAGCCGCAGTGGCTGTTCCTGTTCCTGCCCTGCCTGATCCTGCTCCTCCTCCGGCGGGGCCGCGGATCGGAATCGGCCGTGCGTTTCTCCTACCTCGGCATCCTCGCCAGCCTTGGGGCCAAGGTTCGGAAAACCGCCCTTTCCATCGGCTTGCCGTGGTTCCTGGTGGCTCTGGTGCCGGCCATCCTGGCCATGGCCCGGCCGGTGTGGCGGAATACGCTGCAGTCAAAGTCCGCCAGCGGCATCGACATCGTGGTGGCGCTCGATGTTTCGCTTTCGATGAGCATCGACGACTTCTTCTACCAAGGCATGCCGTTGAAGCGGCTCGATGCGGCCAAGGGCGTGGTGAAGGACTTCATCGAGGGCCGTCCGGACGACCGCATCGGCCTCGTGATCTACTCCGGCCAGCCCTACATTTCCGGGCCGATCACGCTCGATCACGAATGGCTGCTCGAAAAGCTGGCCGAGGTGCGGCTGGAGATCCTGGAAGAACAGGGCACGGCGATCGGGTCGGCCATCGCGGCCTCGGCCTCGAAGCTCGATGCCCGCGACTCGAAATCGAAGATCATCGTCCTGATCACCGATGGCGCCTCGAATTCCGGCAAGCTCTCGCCGCTGGAGGCTGCCGGGCACGCGAAGACGCTCGGCATCAAGATCTACACCGTGGCCATCGGCACCAAGGAAGGCCGCGTGTCACGGGGCATTCAAAAATTTCCCCGCCAGGAATTCGACCTGCCGACGCTCAAGGAAATCGCCGCCCTGACCGGGGGCGAGCACTACTGGGCTCAGAACCTGGCGGAGCTGGCGGATACTTTTCAGACCATCGACCGCCTTGAAAAATCCGAGGCCAAGTCCCACATCATCGTCGAGGATACCGAGCTTTACCCCGGGTTCGCCGCGGTCTCGTTCCTGCTGGTGCTGTTCGGGGCCCTCGGCATGGCCCTGTCGCCACCTCCCGCGCCATGATTCATTTCGCCCAACCCTTCTGGCTGCTGCTGATCCTGCTGGTGCCCGTGCTGGTCACCCTGGCGGCGATCATTTCGCGCCTGCGCGGGAAACAGTGGGCGCCCTTCGTGGCGGCGCGGTTGCGCCAGCGGCTGCTGCTGCGGGGAAATCCGGTGCCGCGCTGGGTTTCCTTCGGCCTGGCCCAGTTGGCGTTGGCGCTGCTGGCGGTGGCCCTGGCCCGGCCGCAGAGCGATGCCGGCACGCAGACCGAATCGGTGCTCGGCCGCAATATCCTGTTCGCGCTCGATCTCTCCCGCAGCATGAAGACGGCCGACCTCAAGCCCGACCGGCTGACCCAGGCCAAGGCGATGTGCTACGAGCTGCTGGATGCGCTGCCCAACGACCGCATCGGCCTGGTGGGCTTTGCCGGCACGCCCTACCTGTTCGCCCCTCTCACGGTCGATCATGCCGCCGTGCGCGACACCGTGAGCGAGCTGGACACCGACTGGATCCCGACCGGCGGCTCGAATCTGGCCAGCGGGCTGGAGATGGCCATCGAGACCCTCAAGAAGACCGGCACCCGGCAGAACGCGCTGATCCTGATGACCGATGGTGAAGAGCACGAAGGCCGCATCGGCGACCTCGCCGCGGACGCCAAGGCGGCCGGCATCCAGGTCATCACGATCGGCTTCGGCACCTCGGCCGGCGATTACGTGCCGGATCCCGCCCAGTCGGACGGCTATTTCCGCGACCGTGGCGGCAACCGCGTGCTCAGCAAGCTGGAGCCCGGTCCGCTCAAGCGCGTGGCCAGCGTCACGGGCGGAAGATTTGCCATCGCCACCTCCGGCTCCGATATTCCGGCCATGGTGCAAGCCGCGGTCAGCGATCTCGACCAGGTCCAGCTGAAGGAACGTCGCACGACGGTGATGGCGGACTACTTCCAGTGGGCGCTGCTGCCGGCCATCCTGGTGCTGATGGCTTCGGTCTTCGCCGGCACCCGCTGGCGCAGCCTGCATCACGTCACGGCGCTGCTCACCGCCGCCGTGGCCTTCTTTTCCCTGAGCGGCAAGGTCCGGGCCGCAAACTTCAACGAAGCTCGAAATGCCCTTGAAAACGGACGTTTCAGCGAAGCGGCCAAGGCCTTCGGCGAACTGGCCGGCGAAGCCCCGGACCACGAGAGGTCGCTCTCCTACCGGCTGGCCGAGGGCACGGCCGCCTACCGCGCGGGCGACTGGCCGACCGCCCGCCACGCCTTCAGCGAGGCGCTGCGTTCGAAGCAGGTGGCGGTGCGCGATGCCGCTCATCACGGGCTCGGCAACACGTTGTTCGAGATCGGCTGGGCGCGGCTGTCCGGCGGGCCGCGCTATCCGGGATTACCCGAGGAAAAGGAGGAGGACGAGGAAGACGCCAAGCCGCCGAGCGGGTTCGAGAAGCTGTCCGATGCGATCATCGATCCGCCGGAGGACGATGCGGTGGGTGAATTGATCGGTTTTGAAAAAATGGCCAAACAGCGGCTGTCCGAGTGGATGACCGAGGACAACGAACCCGACCAGACCTCCGACGGCTCGCGGATGTTCAACGACCTGCTGACCGATTGGATCGACTCCGTGAAACACCACGGCAGCTCGGGCTTGGAGGAGGCCGGTCACAATCGCGAGCTGACCCTGACCTATCTCCGCAAGCTGCAGGAGATCATGCAGCAGGTGGAGGAGAACGCCCAGCAGATCCAGGCCCTGCCGATGCCCGGCCAGGGCGAGGGCGAAGAGGGTGAGGGCGAGGGTAGCGGCGATGGGAAAGGCAATGGCCAAGGCGGCGGCGGCGGTCAGGGAAAGGGCAACAACGAAAAGCACGACCCCGGCGACTTCGAAGACAAGGGCGACGAGAAAGGCCCCGGTGATCAGGAACCGGAGGAGGAATCCACTGGCGGAAAGGATGACAAGGGCGAGACTGAACCTCGCCCCGGCGAGACTCCCAAGGAGGCCGCCGAGCGCCTTTTGCGGGAAAACGCCGACCTCCAGAAAGGCGCCCTGTCCCCCGGCCGCTTCCGCCCCGCCCCACCGGATAAAGATTGGTAAAACTCCATGATCAGACATTTCACCCTCCTCCTGCTGCTGTGGACGCTGCAATCCGCGACTTCCCTCGCCGAGCCGGTCACCTCCCGGCTGAGCAGTCATTTCCTGGTCCGCGGCGAGGAGGCCGAGCTGGAGTACCGGCTGCCGAGCGGCGTCAGCCCGCGCTCCTCGATCGAGGCCCCGGTGGTGGATGGCCTGGTGCTCCAGCAGATCGGCTACTCGGCGCTGCCGGTCCGCGGTTCCTTCGGACGGCGGGATGAGTATGCGTTCCGCTTCCGCCTGGCGAGTTACACGCCGGGCGACTACACGATTCCTTCGACCACCATCGATACCGGCAACGGCATCATCAACACCGAGCCGGTGACGCTGCGCGTGGCCCACGAAACCGAGCTGGAGTGGAAAACCGTCACGGCCGGCGTCGGTCAATTCCGCTACTCGGCGGCCTTTCGCACCCTCGATGACGCGCCCTATGTGAACGAGGTCATCCCCGTGGAGCTGAAGCTCTACGTGCCGGCCAGCCAGAACATCGAGGACTGGGGCGTGCCCGAGTTCGAGCGCGACGGCGTGGCCGCCTGGCGCTTCGAGCCCAGGCCGCAGGTCGGCCGCGTGGAGTTGGCCGGCGGTCGTTATTTCGCGGTCAGCTACCCCAGCACGCTGTCGCCGCTGCGCGACGGGCGAGTCACGCTGGGGCCCGCGAAGCTGCGGCTGATCACCGTCCAGACCGCGCCCAATCGCTTTTCGTCCAGCTACTACCAGCCGGTGAACCTGGAAGTGGATGGCATCGCCCTCCAGGCCCGTCCGCTGCCCAAGGATGCTCCGGAAGGCTTCGCCAACGCCGTCGGTCAGTTCGACCTGTCGGTGACCGCGCAGGAAACGGAAGTCCGCGAGGGCGATCCGGTCACGCTGTCGCTGACCGTCTCCGGCAGCGGCAATCTCGACACGCTCGAGCCACCGGAGTTGATCGATGACGAGGGCTGGAAGAGCTATCCGCCGAGCCGCATCGAGAGCCCCGAGCGGCGGGAAATGTCGGGCATCACCGTTTTTCGCCAGTTCCTCCGGCCCGAACGACTGGCCGAGGAGGTGCCTCCTTTCCGCTTCGTCTATTTCGATCCCGAGGCGGAGGAATACCGCCAGCTCCTCAGCGTGGCGATCCCGCTGCAGGTGGTGCCCTCCACCAGCTCGCCGACCCAGGGCTCCATGGTGCCGCCGGCCCAGCCGGTGCCGCTGGAGGAAATGACGGACATCCTCGGCATCATTCCGAATGCCGGCGGTCACGGCTCGCTTTGGGGTCTTGCCTCGCGCCCATGGTGGCAGCTGGTGCCGCTCGCGCTCGCCATCCTGCTACTGATCCGCATCGTGCAGATCCGGCTGGCACCGAAAATGCGGACCGATCCCGACAAGCAGGCCCGCCGGCAGGCCCTGCGCGAAGTCTCCGCCGCCGGCAAGGATCCGAAATCCTTCTACCGGCGGGCTGGCGCCTTCATCGAAAAGTGGCTGGGTGACAGCGACTCCCCCCTCACCCGCGAAGTGCTCGTCAGGCGGGACGAAATTTGCTTCACCAAGGATGTGCCATCCTCCGCCCTGCCCTCCGGCGAACGCCAGCGCATCCTGCGCGGCCTGCGCAAGCTCGCCCTGCCCGTGCTGCTCGCCATCGCCGCCCTCGGCCTCGTCCATCCGGTCCGCGCCGCGGAAACGGAAGAGCCCGACTCCGCCGAAGAGGCCTATCATGATTCCCGATACGCCGAGGCCGCCGACCTGTGGCTCCAATCGGCCCCGTGGGACCGGCTCCCGGCCGGCACGCTCTACAACATCGGCAACGCCGCCTACCGGCTCGGCGCGCCCGGTCAGGCCGCCCTTTACTGGCGCCGCGCCAATCTGAAGGCCGGCAGCCATCCCGAGTCCCAGCAGAACCTGCGCTTCCTCGAACGCAAATTCGGCTCGATCAGCATCCGCCGGCCCGACTACCAGTACGCGCTGGCCAAGGTGTCGAAGAGCACCTGGGAGAACTCGCTGTGGGTCGGGGCCTGGCTCGGCGTGCTCGGCCTTCTGGTATTTCCCGCGACCCGTCCCGGCGCGCGGCTTCGCGTTGCCGGCATCGCCGCCCTGGCCGGTGCTCCGCTGGTCGCCGCCATCGGCTGGCTCGGCCTTCACTACTACCCCGATGACGCCCGCTTCGCCGACGTCCGCTCCCAGGGGGTGATCATCGTCGATCGCGCCGACATCCGCACCGATGCCGCCCGCAATGCACCCTTGGTCATCGAGGCGCCGGCCGGCTCGCTGTGCCGCATGCTCCAGACGGCGGGTGACTGGACCTACGTCGCCTTCACCAACGACACCCGCGGCTGGGTGCCTTCCGACCAGATGGAGGCGGTGGTCGTGGACGAGCGGCCCGATCCTCCCCACAGGCCCGATGCCGAAAGCGACACCGGCAAGAGCGCCTGAACCCACTCCTTTTCCGAAACTCCATCGATCCCCATGAAACGCAGAACCCTGATCACCCTCGCCCTCCTCGCCAGCTTCACCGGCCTCGCCCACGCCGAACCGGACGCCAGGAAAGACGAACTCCAAGACATCCGCATCAAAATGGAGACCACCAAGGGCACCATCGAGGCCACCATGTTCGCCTCCAAAGCTCCGATGACCGTTGCCAACTTCCTCAACCTCGCCAAGCGCGGTTATTTCGACGGCATCGCCTTTCACCGGGTCATCGATGGCTTCATGATCCAGGGCGGCGACCCGACCGAGACCGGCCGCGGAGGCCCCGGCTACCAGTTCGACAACGAAATCAGCCCGGCTCTCAACCACAACAAGGCCGGGATCTTTTCCATGGCCAATTCCGGACCCGACACCAACGGCTCGCAGTTCTTCATCACCATGGGTCCCGCGCCCTTTCTCAATGGCGGCTACTCGGCTTTTGGCGAGGTCACCAAGGGCCTCGACGTGGTCAAGTCCATCGTCGGCAAGCTCGACACCGGCGAACCGAAGGTGAAATTCGACGGCAAGGGCGACAAGATCAAGAGCATCGAAATCCTCGACTCCACCGACGCCCTCTTCGCCGCGGAGAAGGACAAGCTCGACGAGTGGAACAAGATCCTCGACGCCAAAAAGAAGGAATGAAGGCGGTCCGGATACTGGTGCTGGGAATCCTGGCGGGCCTCCTCCACGCGGAGGAGGCGGGGCCTTTACAGAGCGTGAAGCCCGGCATCAATGAGGCATTCCTGGACTCCAACCTCGACGTCAGCGAGTGGCTCAAGCGGTTCGAGGTCGAAAGCCGCGAGGTCTTCGAGGCCCGCGACGCGATCGCCGATGCCTGCGGCGTGCGGCCCGGCATGGTGGTGGCCGACATCGGTGCCGGCACCGGCCTCTACACCCGGATTTTCTCGGAAAAGGTCAACCCGGGAGGCTGGGTGGTCGCTGTCGAGATCAACCCGCCGTTTCTCAAGCACATCCAGGCCCGCGCCAAAGAGGAAGGACAACATAACATCACCACCGTCCTCTGCCCGGAGGATTCGGTGAGCCTGCCCCCGCGATCGGTCGATGTGGCGTTTATCTGCGATACCTATCACCATTTCGAATATCCGCAGCCGGTGCTGGCCTCGATCCTCGGCACCCTGAAATCCGGCGGCCGGCTGGTGGTGGTCGATTTCATCCGGGAAGAGGGACGATCCAGCGACTGGGTCATGGAGCATGTCCGCGCCGGCGAGGGCACCGTCCGTAAGGAAATCGAGGCCGCCGGCTTCGATTTCGTGTCCAAGCCCGAGGTCGAAGGCCTTTCCCAAAACTACCTGCTGGTCTTCCGCAAACCCTGAACCCGCGGATTCCCATGAAAACCCTGCTCCTCGGCCTGCTCGCCGCCGTCATCCTGCCGCTCCACGCCGATCCCATTGAAGGCTTGTGGAAAAAGGACGATGGCCAAGCGACGATCCGCCTCACCATTGAAAATGGGAAACTCACCGGCCGCCTCACAAGTGTCGCCGACAAATCCCGCACCACCGACACCCACAACCCCGATGCCTCCAAGCGCAGCCGCAAGCTGATCGGGCTCACCATCGTCCAAGGCTTCTGGAAGGACGGCGACAAGTGGACCGGCGGCACCGTCTACGACTCCAGCAGGGGCAAGACCTACCAAGGCAATATCTGGCTCGAGGGTGCCGATACCCTCAAGATGCGCGGCTACCTCGGCGTCTCCGCTCTCGGTCGCACCGCCACCTGGAAACGCATCCCATGACTCTCACCACCATGAAAATCCTCATCATCCTTCCTTTTGCCGCCCTGGCGCTCGCCTCCTGCCAACCGCTCAACGGCACCGATCCCCTCGACAGCGGAGAACTCGCCCGCGAGGCCTCGGACATCTCGACCTCCCGCGACAGCGTCGAACAAAATCGGATCCAGGACGAACGCCTCGACCGCTACTCGGGCCCCGGTCTGCGGGTCATCGACCCCGAGTCCGAGACGCGCATCAGCGCCGGCGTCAACGCGAACTCGGATTTCTGATCGCGGGCTCTTCGTTCCACGGACCGAAGCCGCTATCGGATGGGCGGCGGGAGTTGGCAACCAAGCCCCACGGCACTCCGTCCTCCAGGCCCTGAAAAAAAGGCCAACCTCGTGGTCCCACCTCAGCGGCCAAATGCCGGCATGTGGGGAGGAGCTCTCCGCTGAGCCAAGCGTTGCGCGTTTCCCCGGTCACCGCTTCTCGATCACCGCGTAAGCCTGGTGATTGTGGATCGACTCGAAGTTCTCCGCCTCGACCCGATACCAGAGGATGTCCTCGTGCGCGTTCGAGCGGGAGGCGACGTTGCGCACCAGGTCCTCGACGAAAACAGGGTTGTCGTAGGCCCGTTCGGTCACCGCCTTCTCGTCCGGCCGCTTGAGCAGGCTGTAGAGTTCGCAGCTGGCCGAGCGCTCGACGAGGGCGATCAGGTCCTCGATCCACACCGGCTCGCGGAAGCGGACCGAGTAGGTCACGATGCCGCGTTGGTTGTGGGCGCCGCGGTCGCTGATCTGCTTCGAGCACGGGCAAAGCGTGGCGACCGGGACCATGACGGTCACGATGAAGTCCACCGGGCCGTCCTTTTCCGCCTCGACCTCGAAGCGGACGATGTAGTCCATGAGGCCGGGCTTGCGGGTGACCGGCGCGGGTTTCGAGAGAAAGAACGGGAACTCAAACTCGACGTGCGCCTTGCGGGCGTCCAGGCGCTTGAGCAGCTCGGCGGGCAGCGAGGCCATGGTGCGGACGTCCAGGCAGCCGCCGTGGGCGTTGAGCGCCTCAACGAAGCGGCTCATGTGGGTGCCCTTGTAGTGCTCGGGCAGGTCGACGGCGAGCGCCACGGTGGCCACGGAGCGCTGGGTCGAGCCGTCCTTGTCGCGGACCTCGACCGGAAATCGCAGTCCCTTCACCCCCACGCGGTCGATGGCGAGGTTGCGGTCGTCGCGCTCGTTCTGGGTATCCTTGAGTTCCTTCATCAGGGAGAAAAAAAGCCCGTTCGCGCGAACGCGGACGGGCCTTTGGAAAGCGGTTGGCCGTTTCCGGAAATCGCCGATCAGCGCATCAGGTTGACGGCGCGTGAGCGCTTGATCTCCCGGGTGATCTTGCGGTGCAGCTTGGCGGAAACGCCCGTCACGCGGCGGGGCAGGATCTTGCCGGTATCCGAGGTGAACTTGGAAAGCAGCTCGGGATTGGTGTAGTTCACCTGATCCGTCGGGATATCCAGACGGCGGCGGGGCATGGTGCGGTTCGCCTTGCGGAAGGCGATCCGGCGTTCGACGGTCTTCGGTTCGGACATGATCTTTTTTTTAGCGCAGTTCGCGGTGGACGGTGCGGCGTTGCAGGGCCGGATTGAACTTCACCTTCTCGAGACGGCCGGGCGTCCGGAGGCTCTTCTTGTTCCGGGTCGTCACGTAGCGCGACGGGGATTTGCCCTCGGCACGGGCCTCGGTGCATTCAAGGATGATGATATCGCGTGGCATGAATCGGAAAGGTTCGTAAAGATTTCGCGGGTCGCAGGGGCGCGGAGACTAGTTCAATCATTGTCGCCGTCAAGCGAAACCGAGTCGGAATCATCGTCCTCATCGGAGATCCGGCCATTGCTGAAGCCGACCTCACCCTTCGGGCGGAAGCGCTGGTTGCCGTATTCCTTTTCCCAGTCGGCCTGGCACTGGACGGTCAGGCGGGCGAAGGGAATCGCCTCGAGGCGGGCCTGCGGGATCTTCTCGCCGGACATCTCGCACACGCCGTAGACGCCACGCTCGATGCGACGCAGGGCTTGCTCGATTTCGTAGAGGGCGTCCTGCTCCTTGGCCAACACGCTGAGCGCGAAGTCGCGGTCGTAGGCATCGCTGCCGGCGTCGCCCTGGTGCATGCCGCTGCCGGAGGCCTCGCTGCCTTCCGGGCCGTTGCGGATCTCACCGGTCACGCCGGACATGGCGTCCACCAGTTCGTCGCGCAGGTCGAGGAGGCGCTGGCGTTGCTTGGTGATGAATGAGCTGAGCTTGGTGGCTCCCGCCGGCTTCGCGCCGCTGGCCTTGGGGTTTTCGCCGGAGCTCTTGGCCGTTGCCTTTTTCGCGACCTTCTTGGCCGTCGCCTTCTTTGCAGCTTTCTTAGCAGGCATGGGTGTGAATCGATTCGGAAAATGCGCACCGCGCATGAGTCGTAAGGGCCATCCCTTACCAATGGGGCGCGGTCGATTAGCGCCCGCATCCCTTCACTGCAAGCGGAAAGTTTCATCGTCTGATTCCTCTCCCCGGCTCGGCGCGCTTGAACTGCCGCGTTCACCCCCTAAGCTGCGCGCCCGCCATGGAACTGCCGTCCATCATAGAAGCCCTCCTGACCGCCTCCGACGAGGCGCTGCCCGCCGAGGAAATCGCCCGCCTCGTGCGCGCCCGCGTGGCCGAGGCCGAGGACGTGCGGGCCCGTGAAATCGAGGAAGGCAACCAGCCTCCCGAGCTGCCCGAGTGGCTCGTCAAGCTGGCCGCCGTCTCGGCCGATGACGTGGTGGCCGCCATCGGCGAACTCAATCGCCAGTATCTGGAGCACGGCCGGGCCTTCACCTTGTCGGAGCGGGCCAAGGGCTGGCGGATCTTCACCCGCGGCGAGTACGGCGAATTCGTGCGCCATCTTTATCCCGGCCGCCGACCCGAGCGCCTCAGCGCCCCCGCCATGGAAACGCTGGCCATCATCGCCTACCGCCAGCCCATCACCAAGGCCGCCATCGAGGCCGTCCGCGGCGTGTCGTGCGATGGCATGCTGCAGAAACTCCTCGACCGCGAACTAGTCCGAATCGGCGGCCGCGCCGAGCTGCCCGGGCGACCGCTGCTTTACGAAACGACGGAGCTGTTTTTCGAGCACTTCGGGATCCGCTCGATCGATGACCTCCCGAACTCCGGCGAGCTGCGCAAGATCAAGCTGCCCGAGCCTGAAGACGAACCGAAACCCGCCCCCAGCGCCGAGGAGCAGCTCGCCCTCAAGGCCGCCGGCAAGGACGCCGCACCCGAGGCCCCTGCCGAGACCCCCGAAGCTTCCCAGGACACGCCGTGAATCTCGACGACATCCGCCGCGACATCGATCGCATCGACCGCCAGCTCCTCCAGCTCCTCTCCGATCGCGCCGACCTGGTGCACGAGGTCGGCGTGGTGAAAAAACGCGACAACCTCCAGATCTACGCCCCGGAGCGCGAGGAGGCCCTCCTGCGCAAGCTGGTGGAAATGAATTCCGGCCGCCTGCCCGAGAAATCGATCCGCGCGATCTACCGCGAGATCATGTCCGCCGCGCTGGCCCTGGAAGATGACCTCAAGATTGCCTACCTCGGTCCCGAAGGCACCTGGACCCACCAGGCCGCGATCAAGAAGTTCGGTCACTCGGTCGAATACGCCGCCCAGGCGAATTTCGCCGAGGTCTTCGACCAAGTGAGCCGACGTCGTGCCGACTACGGTGTGGTCCCGATCGAGAACTCCACCGAGGGCGCCGTCTCCCACACGCTCGACCTGTTCGTCGACTCCCATCTCCAGATCTGCGCCCAGATTCTGCTGCGCATCGAGAACGGCCTGATGGCCGCGATTCCGCGCGAAGAGATCAAGACGCTCTACTCCCACCCGCAGGTGTTCGGGCAGTGCCGCACCTGGATCCTGCGCCATTTTCCCGAGGCCGATCTGGTCGAGGTTTCCTCCACCACCAAGGCGGCCGCGATCGCCCGCGACAAGGCCGGCGAGGGCGCTGCGGCGCTCGGTGGCGCTTTGGCGGCGGAAATGAACGGCCTGCAGATGCTGGAGGAATGCATCCAGGACCGCGCCACCAACACCACCCGTTTCCTGGTGATCGGCGAAAAGACCTGCCCGCCCACCGGCAACGACCGCACCTCGCTGCTGTTCGCCATCCACGACCGGCCCGGATCGCTGGTCCGCGCCCTGCAGGCCTTCGAGCATTTCGACATCAACATGTCGAAGATCGAGTCACGCCCCTCCAAGCGCAAGGACTGGGAATACGTCTTCTACGTCGATCTCGCCGGCCACTGCGAGGACAACGCCGTGAAAGAAGCCCTGGGCGAGCTGGAAAAGCACTGCTCGCTGGTCAAGATCCTCGGCTCGTATCCCGACGTGCTGGAATGAGCCGCCGGCGCGGCCTCATTTCCGGCTCCACGAGTCGCGCAGCGCGACGGTGCGGTTGAAGACCGGCTTGGCCCCGCGCACGTGCTCGTGCCGGTCGGCCACGAAATAGCCGAGCCGCTCGAACTGCACGATCTCCTCCGGCGCGGTCTCCAGCAAAGCCGGTTCGACCCATGCGTGGACCGTTTGCAGCGAATCCGGATTCAGCACGGAAACAAAGCCGCCCTCCGCCGCGTCGGGATTTTCCACCGTGAACAAGCGGTCGTAGAGCCTCACCCGGGCATGCACCCCGGCCTCGGCCGACACCCAATGGATCGCCGCCTTGCACTTCACGCCCTCGGGCGCGTCCTTGCCGATCGTGTCCGGCAGATACTCGCACTCGATCTCGGTGATGTTCCCGTGCTCGTCCTTCTGAAAGCCCGTGCAGTGGATGATGTAACCGCCGCGCAGGCGCACGTAGCCCCCGGGAAACAGCCGGAAAAACTTCTTCGGCGGGTCCTCCATGAAATCCTCGCGCTCGATCCACAGCTCGCGGGTCAGCTTCACCTGGCGACTCCCCTCCTCCGGCTTTTCCGGATTGTTCGGCACGGCGACCTCCTCGCTACGACCTTCGTCGTAGTTCGTGAGCACCAGCTTCACCGGATCCAGCACCGCCATCCGGCGCGGAGCCTCCTTGTTGAGGTAGTCGCGGATCTCGAACTCGAGCAGCGCGACGTCCGTGACACCGTTGAACTTGGTGATGCCGATCCTTTCGCAGAAATTCCGGATCGCCGCCGCCGGCACCCCGCGCCGGCGCAGGCCGCTGAGCGTGGGCATGCGCGGATCGTCCCAACCGCTCACGTGGCCTTCCTTCACCAGCGTCAGCAGCTTGCGCTTGCTCATCACCGTGTAGTTCAGGTTGAGGCGGGCGAACTCGATCTGCCGCGGCTTGGCGGGCACCGGGCAGTGCTCGATCACCCAGTCGTAGAACGGCCGGTGGATCTCGAACTCCAGCGTGCACAGCGAGTGCGTGATGTGCTCCTTGGCGTCCTCCAGCGGGTGGGCGAAGTCATACATCGGGTAGATGCACCAGGCGTCGCCGGTGTTGTGGTGGTGGGCGTGCATCACGCGATAGATCACCGGGTCGCGCATCACCACGTTCGGCGCGGCCATGTCGATCTTCGCCCGCAGCACCGCCTCACCCTCCTTGAACTCCCCTGCCCGCATGCGGGCGAAGAGCTCGAGGTTCTCGGTCACGCCGCGATCGCGGAAGGGCGACGCTTTCCCCGGCTCGGTCAGCGTGCCGCGGGTGTTCTTGATTTCCTCGGCCGACTGCTGGTCGACGTAGGCCAGCCCCTTCTCGATCAGCGCCACGGCGCAGTCGTGGAAAAACTCGAAGTAGTCCGAGGCGAAAAAAAGGTTCTCCCCCCAGTCGAAGCCGAGCCAGGCCACGTCCTCCTTGATGCTCTGGACGTATTCGACCTCTTCCTTCGACGGATTGGTGTCGTCGAAGCGCAGATGGCAGCGCGCGCCGCTGGCGGCGTTCTCGCGGGCGATCCCGAAGTTCAGGCAGATCGCCTTGGCGTGGCCGATGTGCAGGTAGCCGTTCGGTTCGGGGGGGAAACGGGTGACGGTGGTCTCGTGCTTCCCGCTCGCCAGGTCGGCGGCGATGATCTCGCGGATGAAATCGGATTTGGTGCTGCTGGCTTCGGACATCGTGGGCTGAAGGCTTCATGCCTCCGGACCCGCCCTGAAGCAACCGGAAAGGACAGCCGGAACGACACCGGCGACGAGGAGCCAGGACGTCACAGAGTGGAAATCCGGATGGATCATCGACCATGGCGATGAGCCGTGCGAGCTTGGCGGGATCCTGAATCTTGTTCTGCGCCTTGGTGAAAATCTGCCCGAGCATGCCCTTCTCGCTGCCCGGCTCGCGTAGGGTCTCGATGTAGTGACCTTCTCCGCGCCCTTGAGCTTCTTGAGCGCGTCCCAGTTGTAAGCGGCCGGCACGCCGACATCCCGGTTGTAGGGCGGGCGGCCGTATTCGTCGGCCATCTTGAGGAAGATCAGGTAGGTCAGCTGCTCCAGATAATCGCTTTAGCCCACGCCGTCGTCACGGAGGGTGGTGCAGAAGCTCCAGACTTTGGAGACGATGGTGTCGGTCGTCATGGCTTGGTGTCGGTCGTTTCTCCGCCGCAGATCTTCCGCTTGTCGGCCTCGGAGACCAACCGGCTGTCACGGATTCCTAGCCGCAACTTGTCGAGCAGGCTGGCGGGAAGATCCAGCTTCGCCACGATCTCCTTCCTGCCCCATTGCGAGCAAAGGTCCGCCAGCGACTTGGTGAACACCTGGTTGCAGTCGATCACCGAATCCTTGGTGAAATCCGCATACTCGGCCTCGCCGATCTCGACGACCGTAGACGCAGGCTCGCGACTTCTCCGTCGCTTGACCTTCTCGACCTGCGATGACGCCACCGTCAGCAGTAGTAGCTGGTCACCGAGCGGGTCGGCATTGACCACCACGAAATAGTGAGGCTCCAGTGACGTCAGGCTGCGATCCCTCATGTAGTAGACCGTCCCTGCCTCAGCGAAATCCTGAGCTCCCACGGAACCTGCATCACCTAGCGCCACAGGGACTCCACCGAATGCAACTCTTCCAGCTGCTCCCTCAGGTCGGCCTGCTCGTCCGGCGACAACGGCGGCAGCTGGTCCACCCCTTCCGGCGGATTTTCGAAAAAGTCCCCGTAGGCCATCGGAACCCAGGACTCGTAGGGGGATTGAAACCGCGCCTCGTGCCGTTTCCATTCCGGAAACTTGTGGGTCTCGTCCGCGAGGTCGAATGGAGACCGCCGCCCGTAGTGGATCCATGCGAACTCGAGTGCCTCCAGGTCGGTCTGGGAAAATTCGTCCACATCCACTTCGGCCGCGGAAGTGTAGTCGTGGCCGGCCGGAGAAAGGAAACGCTGCGCATACGCGGTCTCCTCCTTGCCGAGAAACTCCGACATCTCGGCCAGATCCTTGCACGACGACGCCACCGGCCCGTATTCCATCGCCAGATAACGGTCGTTGGTGATCGGGCGGCCGTAGCGACGCAGGTGGCAGCGGTCCGCGAAATAGACCAGCTTGAGCGCCTTCAGCTTGTTCATCCTCCCACCCTCCTTGCGGGCGAAGAAATTGAGCGCCTGGGTCGCCTTGCGGTGGGCAAAGGTAAGGTTCATACGAAAGGGAGCTCAGGAAAAAGTCCCTAGCGGGAGGACTGGAACGGTGGGTTTCGGAAAGCAAGGTCTCCAGCAGCCGACGCGGAACCATCCTCCCCAAACTCGTCCTCCTCAAGCATTTTTGTTCATCTGAATAGGCGTCGAGGCTTGGGTTCAGGGTTTCCGACACCAAACCGGAAACCCGCTGCCCGAGGGACGTACGTCGTTCTGCTCGATCCAGGCGATCGCTTCGAAAAACCGCTCGCGCTCGATCTCCAGCTTGTCCGGGTGCCAGTTTTCTCGGGCTTCGGTGACGATCGCTTCCTCATCCGGCTTTTGTCCGAGAAGGAGCAGGTTGTTCCAGGCCGCGTGAACCGTGGCCACGATCTCGGTATCAAGCCGGTCCATGGCGGCGTCGATTCGGAACGCTCCCCTGGTCGCGTTTGAGCAACTCGCCGGCCGGCTCATCCGCGACGAGTTGGCGGGTGAAAGCCTTTTTCAGGATGGATGAAGCATGGCGGCCCTCCGGCACCGCCCGCGAATTCCGAATCCGCGACGCGGATCCCTCCCCTGCCCGGCGCAATTCCGATCGACGCGGCAGACGCCGAATCCATCCGGCAAATCACCGATTTGCGCGCCAGATTACTGATTTTTCCGCCAGATTACTAATTTGCGCGGGAAATTTGAAATTCGATGAGCCGAATTTCAAATTCGGCGGCCAAATTACTAATTCGTTAGGTCGAGTTTCAAATTTGGCGGGCAAATCGCTGATTTGCGCGGCAAATTGGTAATCTGGCGAGTTTTGCACACATCCATGGCGTGGCTTGGAATTGGCAATCAGTCAGTTATCTCAATCTGGAGGCGAGCGATGGTCGGGGTGTAAAATTTTATGGGGTGGGCGCGCTCGAGGGGAGGCTTCGGGCTTCGTTCTCCACGGAGGGACGGAGGAAGACGGAGGTCACAGAGCCAGGAATTCGGACGGATGGGATTCTCCGAAATCCTTTGTGTCCTGGGTTTTCTCTGTGTCTCCGCGTCGAAAAAAGCCCGCCCCACTCATGCAGCCGGAAGCTGCGGGTGAAGCAGGCCGGCCGGGAGGGTGCGCCAAAGCCTTGCGGGGTCGGTCGCAGGGGCGTTTACTCGCCGCCCGATGGCCACCGATCATATCGACGTCCGCTACGTCGCCGGGCTTGCCCGGCTGCACCTCACCGATGAGGAATGCTCCGTTTTCCAGCCGCAGCTGGATGCGGTGCTGGAGCATGCGAAGAGCCTGCTCGAAATCGATGTGGAAGGCATCGACCCGACCGCCCACGCGGTGCCGGTCTATGACGTGATGCGCGAGGACGTGGCGGGCGAGTCGCTGCCGGTGGCGGCCGTGCTCCAGAACGCCCCCGAGCAGGCCCAGCAGCAGATCCGCGTGCCGAAGGTGATCGCCGACGCCTGAGATCCCCGATTTTCCGACCCATGTCGCTCGCCCAAGCATCCATCACCTCCCTCCGCCGGCGCCTGAGCGCCGGGGAAATCACCGCCGTCGAGATCATCGACGAGCTCGCCGGGTCGATCGAGACCCGCCACGGCGCCCTCGGGGCCTACCTTTCCCACGACCTCGAGGACGCTCGCAAGGCAGCCGCCGCCGCCGACCTGAGCCTGCCGCTGGGCGGGATCCCGGTCGGCATCAAGGACAACATCAACGTCCTCGGCCAGCCCTGCACCTGCGGCTCGAAGTTCCTGCAGGGCGGCTACACCTCGCCCTACGATGCGACCGTGATCCAGCGCCTGCGGGCGGCCGGCGCGGTGCCGTTCGGGCGGATGAACATGGACGAGTTCGCGATGGGGTCCTCGACCGAGAATTCGGCGCTGGGGAAAACCGTGAACCCGCACTCCGCCGACCACATCCCAGGTGGTTCATCGGGCGGCTCGGCAGCCGCGGTGGCGTCCGGCCTCGCGATCGCGGCGCTCGGCTCGGACACCGGAGGCTCGATCCGCCAGCCGGCCTCGCACTGCGGGGTGGTCGGCCTGAAACCTTCCTACGGTCGCGTTTCGCGCTACGGCCTGGTGGCGTTCGCGTCGTCGCTCGACCAGATCGGCCCGCTGACGCGTAGCGTCGAGGATGCGGCAATGGTGCTGCAGGCGATCGCCGGGTACGACCCGCGCGATTCGACCTCGCTCGACGCGCCGGTGCCCGATTACCTGGCCGCACTCGACCAAGGCGTGGCCGGCCTGAAGCTCGGCCTGCCGAAGGAATACTTCGGCGAGGGCATCGACCCAGGAGTCCGCGACACCGTCATGGCCGCCGTTTCCAAGCTGGAAAAGGCAGGCGCGGAAATCGTCGAGATCTCCCTGCCGCACACCGAGCACGCGGTGGCCACCTACTACATCATCGCCCCGGCCGAGGCGTCGTCGAACCTGTCGCGCTTCGATGGCATCCGCTACGGCGTCCGCAAAGGCGAGGGCGACCTGCTGGAGGTCTATCGCGACTCGCGCGAGCACGGCTTCGGCGCGGAGGTGAAGCGGCGGATTCTGCTCGGCACCTACGTGCTGTCTTCCGGCTACTATGACGCCTACTACAACCGCGCGCAGAAGGTCCGCACGCTGATCCGGCGCGATTTCACCGAGGCCTTCGAAAAGGTCGACGCCATCCTTTCCCCGGTGGCCCCCGCCCCGGCTCGGCGCATCGGGGTGAACGCCGACGACCCGCTGCAGGAGTATCTTTCCGACATCTTCACCATCGCCGCCAACCTGGCCGGCATCTGCGGCATCTCGGTGCCTGCGGGAACGGTCGGGACGGATGCTGCCGAGCTGCCGGTCGGGCTGCAAATTCTCGGCCCGCATCTGGGCGAAGCGGCCTTGCTGCGCATCGCCCGCGCCGCCGAAGTCTGATTTTTTCCGCCATGCCCGAGCCGCTGCCCACGACCGACATCGAGATCTTCGGCGCGGCGCCGCGTTTCCACGTGGTCAGGGCGGATGAGTCGGACCGCCGCGAGTGGCTGCAGGAAAGCGCGCTGTGTCCGCTGTTGGGCCAGCACGACATCGCGCACGTCGGCATCATGGAGGCCACGCCGCCCTTCGAGATCATCCGCAACAACCAGGGCGGCACCTTCATGCTGGCCTGTTTTTCGGGCGAAGGCCGGGTGCTCTCCGAAGGCCGCTGGATCCGCGTGCGCCAGGGCGAGGCCTGCCTGCAGCCGCCCTTTGTGACCAATGCCCTGAAGGTCGATGGCGGTGAAACCTGGAAGTTCGCCTGGGTGCGCTACCACGAGGACCGCGAGCGGGTGCCCATCCTGTCCTCGAACTCGCCGGTGAGCGGTCGTTTCGGATGCGAGCCGCTGCGCTCGGCGATCATCGGGCTGCACGCCGAGGCCTCCGGCACGGCGGCGCCGTCGGCGATGCATCACTGGGTCGAGCTGATCCACCACTACGTGGTCAGCTTCGCCCAGCCGCACATGAGCGACTCGCGGCTGTGGCGGGTGTGGCAGGCGGTGGAGGCCGACCTGAAGCATCCGTGGAGCCTGACCGAGCTGGCATCGATCGCCTGCGTCAGCGAGGAGCACCTGCGGCGGCTGAGCAAAAAGGAGCTCGGCCGCAGCCCGATGAAGCATCTCACCTATCTTCGTTTCCAGCGGGCGATGCGACTGCTTTCCGATACCGACGACAAGATCGAGGTCATCGCGCACGAGGTGGGTTTCGAGAACCCGTTCACCTTCTCGAACACCTTCAAGCAATGGTTCGGCTGGCGGCCCTCCGAGCACCGGGCCCGCAAGGGCGGCCTCACATCTTGAACAGGCCCCCGCTCTTTCCGGCCAGCCGGGTCGCCCCGATGATGGCGGTGGCCAGGAACACCATCGCCCAGGTGCCCAGCGCGGCGGCCAGCTCCTGGCCGTTGCCGAGGTTGCCGAGCAGCGTGTAGATCGCCTTGGTGATCGGGTAATGCTGGGCCTGCTCGGCGAGGATCAGGCTGTCGCTGACCTCGAGCATGGCGAAGGCGAAAGCAAGGATGGCACCGGCGGCGACGTTGGCCCCGATCAGCGGGATGGAAACCCGGCGCAAGGTCCGCCACGGCCCGGCCCCGAGCGATCGCGCCGCCTCTTCCATGGCCGGATTGCTCTGCTGCAGGCCGGCCACCGCCGCGCGCACGACGTACGGCAGGCGTCGTACCGCGTAGGCAGCGATCAGCAACAGCGCGGGGCCGTCGGCCAGCTTGACCATGAAATGGAGCGGCTTTCCTTCCTGGGAGAGCGCCAGGTAGCCGAACGCGAGCACCAGCCCCGGAACGGCCAGCGGCAACATGACCAGCGCGTCGAGGATCATCCGGCCGCGGATGTCGCTGCGCACCACCACCCAGGCGATCGCCAGCCCGAGAACCGCGGCGACCAGCGTGGCGACCGAGGCGTAGAGCAGGCTGTTCTCGATCGACGGCACCACCAGCGGATCGCCGAGCGCTTCGGAGAAGTGGGCCAGCGTCCAGCCGGCCGGGAAGATCGAATCATACCAGTCCTCGGACAGCGCCAGCGCCAGCACGCCGGCGTGCGGCACCGAGGCCACGAGAAACACGCCGAGGAAAAGGGCGGCGGCCGCGAAGGACTTGATCGGCGGCAGTTTCTCCTCGCTCCCCCGCCCCTTCGGCCGCGGCTGCGCGCCACTGGTCGAGCGCCCGAAGAACCACTTCGTCACTCCGAACACGGTCGCGGAAACCAGCAGCATGATGGCCACCAGCGCATACGGCGCGGGGTTTCCGCTGAGGTCCTTGATGCCTTGGAACACCTGTACCGGGGCCACGCGGGTGTAGTTGAACACCAGCGGCACGCCGAGCTCCGTGAAGGCCCAGATGAACACAATGGAGCCGCCCGCGAAGATGCCGGGCATGGCCAGCGGCAGGGTGATCCGCCACAACCTCCGCCACGGCGGGCAGCCGAGGTTTTGCGCCGCCTGCTCCATGGCCGGGTCCAGATTGGCCAGCGCCGCGGCGATGTTCATGTAGAGGATCGGGTAAAGGTGCAACGCGTTCATCACCACGATCCCCCAGAAGCGCCCGTGGGCCAGCCAGTCGAAGCGGGCATCGCCCTCCATCAGACCGAGGTCGATGAGCAGCGAGTTGAGCGAGCCCGTGACGCTCAGCACGCGGGTCAGGCCGATGGCGCCAACGAAGGGCGGCAGCACCAGCGGGATCAGGATCAGCACGCCGAGGATCTTCCGCCCGAAGAAATCGTAGCGGTGGGAAATGAGCGCCAGCGGGAAGGCGATGACGAAGGTGGCCAGGGTGCTCACCACCCCGAGCAACAAGGCATTCCACAAGCCCTCCATGTAGACCGGATCGCGGAACACCTCGGCCACGAAGCTGACGGTGAAGCCGCCATCCGGATCACGGAAGGCCTCGGAAAGGACCGACAGCGTCGGGTAGATGAAGAATACCAGGAAGATCAGGCTG
This sequence comes from Haloferula sargassicola, assembly GCF_040362925.1. Lineage (NCBI taxonomy): Bacteria > Pseudomonadati > Verrucomicrobiota > Verrucomicrobiia > Verrucomicrobiales > Verrucomicrobiaceae > Haloferula > Haloferula sargassicola. The sequence continues at coordinate 27,964 of NZ_BAABRI010000029.1, read as the reverse complement.
ACGAGGGTGACCACCGTCAACGCATGCTTGCGTTTCATCATGGCCGGGCCTCCTTCCCGTCCAGGATCGCCTCATACTGCGCCTTGAAATGCTTGCCCAGATCGGTGCTGCGGCGACTGATCTCGATCTTGCTGCCGTTCTTTACCAGCGGCACCCACTCGTTCATCACCTTGTCGTAGGAAACCTCGCTCAGGTCGAAGAGCCGGGCGGGATCCTCGCCGCCATCGACGACCCTTCTTTTCCAAGCCGCGGTCAACTCGTCATGGGAGGCGATGCACATGGCTTTGATGACGAACCGCAAGGCGTTGAAGGCGGCCCCGGTGAGCTCCGGGCGATACACGAAGCGGCCGGCTCGCTCGAAGGGCATGGCATCGGGATCGGTGAAGTCGACCAGGCGATCCGGCGTGTAAAGGTCGCGCCGCACGGGCAGCCGGCGCAGCGGCTTCGACTCCGGCCCGCCCTGGGTGCCGGGCTTGCGGTTCCACAGCAGTTGGCCCTCCTCGCTGAGGCAGAAGCTGACGAACTCCTGCGCAATCGCCGCGTTCGGCGCTCCCCGGAAGACGGCGACGGGATCGACGCTCACCGGCGTTCCCCCGATCGGCGCGATCCATTTCAGCCGGCTGGTGCCGGCGTGGGCGACCGTCTCCTCCATGGTGCGGCCGTAGAAATCGATGGCCGTGCCGGCGGCGGCATCACCGAGGGCGACGTCGTGCGGGATCTTGCTCGACGAGTCCGAAAAGTAGCGCGCGTTGGCCCCGAGGTTGAGGATCAGGCGCATGCCTCGATCCCAGCCTTCGGCGCGGGACGCCGGGCTGTCGCCTTTCTTGTGCAGCACCTCCTGCATCTGCGCCTGGATCATCATTTCAAATGACTGCATCACCGAACTGCTCATTGTCGGATCAGCCAGCGCGAGCCGTCCGAAGTAGGCGGCGTGGGTGAGATCCTCCCAGCGCGTCGGCGGCTGCTGGTGGATCCATTCGAGCGCGTCCTTGTTGTAGAGAATGCCGAACTGCGAGACGCACACGCCGACCCAACGGTGTTGCGGATCGTAGAAGGTCTGGCCGGTGAATGAGGCCGGCACGACCGCGTCGTTGAACCACTCCGGATGGGTGTCGAAGACGTCGAGCTTCGCCAGCCGCCCGAGCGAGTCCTGTTTGCGGAAGTCATGCTCGCCGCCGCCGAAAAAGATATCATATTCGGTTCCCTCCTTGCCGAGGTCCTCGGCCGCGGCGAAAGCGGAGTCGAGCACTCTCTGGATTTCGCCGCCGCCCGCGGGCGAGCGCCAGTCGATGAACAGGGCGTCGCCCGTTTTTTCCTTCCAGTAGCGGGCGAAGGCCTCGCCAAACTCCCGTCGGATCGACTCGTTGTGCGGAGTCAGGATCACCAACCGGTCGGCGTTGGCCGCGGTCTGCGCCACCTCCGTGTCGCGGCGCAGCACCAGGGGTGCCGCCACGATGACCGCCAACAGGATCAGGATGGGCAACAGGCGCTTGATCATGCCTTCATCACCACCACGTCACCGTGGCGGGCCGTGAGTTTCACCCGCCCCTCGCCGGGCGTGAGCAGCATTTCCGGATTGAGCTGGATGACCTGCTGCGCGCCCACCGCGGTTTCCACCGTGTAGCGGATCGTCTTGCCGAGATAGCTGCGGTCGCGGACCACTCCTTCGACCGAGTTGCCGCCATCGCCGTCGATATACCAGGCTTCCGGACGCACGGAGAGCACCACTTCGTCGTTCGCCTTGGCAGGATCGTCATCGTGGGTGACCAGACGCCCGACCACCGGCCCGGCCGCCGTTTCCACCATGGCGAAGGCATCCCGAACCTCCTGGATGCGCCCCTTGATCAGGTTCGTTTCGCCGATGAATCCCGCCACGAAGGGCGTGAGCGGCGAGCGATAGACCTCCTCCGGCGTGCCGAGTTGCTCGATCCGGCCGGCGTTCAGCACCGCCATCCGGTCGGCCATCTCGAGCGCTTCCTCTTGGTCATGGGTCACGTAGATGGCCGTCAGGCCGCCTTCCTTGACGATGCGGCGGATCTCCCGGCGCATCTCGATGCGGAGCTTGGCATCGAGGTTGGACAGCGGTTCATCGAGCAGCAGGCAGCGCGGTCGCACCACCAGCGCGCGGGCAAGTGCCACGCGCTGCTGTTGGCCGCCGGACAGCTGGTCGACGCCGCGGTCGATCATCGCGCCGAGGTGGACGAGTTGCAGCGCTTGCTTCACGCGCTCCTCGATCTCGGCCTTGGGCACCTTCCGCTCCTCCAGGCCGAAAGCGACGTTTTTGCCGACCGTGAGGTGCGGCCACAGCGCATAGCTCTGGAAAACCATGGCCGCCTCGCGTTTGTGCGGCGGCAGCTGGGTCACGTCCTTGTCGCCGAAATGGATGCTGCCGGAAGTCGGCGTTTCCAGCCCCGCGATCGAGCGCAGCAGCGTGGTTTTTCCGCATCCGGACGAACCGAGGAGGAAAAACAGCTCTCCGGCCCGGACCTCGAGCGACACCCCGTCCAACGCGGTGACCGCTCCGAATTTCTTGATGATGCTCTCGGCTCGAATCGACTCCATGGCCCCGCGACATGCTTGCCCCGAAGCAGGAACTGGCAAGCCCCGAGCCAACTTTCGGAAAAACGTCACTTTATCGGAAAGATTCTCTTGCCATCACGGGTCCGCCCCCATAAATCCGCGGCCCACCAATCAGTAAGTGCTCGGGTGGCGGAATTGGTAGACGCGCTAGACTAAGGATCTAGTGGAGCAATCCGTGGGGGTTCGAGTCCCCCCTCGAGCACCATCTTTCAACTCTCTCTCGCCCTCAGGAGCCCTACCGGCCTTGGGGGTTTCCTTTTCCTTAAAAGACAGAGGGGGGACGAGAACCCAGGCGGAGTGGGCCGCGCAGCGGTCCCGGAGCCTCCGGGTTCGAATGATCCCGAGCGAACGCAGAGAGCGTCGTTCCTTCGGCCGCAGGCCGCACGCTGGCATGGCCGCAGGCAATCCCCCCTCGAGCACCACTCTCTTTTCAAGGGGTTACGGCAGTCCGTAACCCCTTTTTGTTTGGCCCCATCGGGCTTAGATGGGCAGAAGATGGGCAGATTCGTCTGACGAGCTCTGGCGCGTTTACCCTGCCGGTGGCCCTGGAAAAAAACTTCACGCATCGGCCAAGAAGACCGCTTTCCCTGTGGTCATTGGCACCGGGCGAGCTGACCATTTCTACGCTACACAACGAACGAATGATGCCTGCCGGTGAAAATCAGCTCACGATTCTTGAGCAGATGCTACAAAGCGGAATGGCTGCCGGAAACATCCAGCTGTTGGACGACTGCGAAGCTGGCCTCACCTCATTTCTTCTCGCTCTCCGGCGAAAGCCTGAGAGCCAGCGGCTGGGGTTGATACAAACAGAAGCAAACTTACTGGAGATCCTGGGAAGATGCCGGGCTTCCCGCTTTGAGCTCAACGCCTCATTGGAGAGCCTGGAGGACGGCGTGGACGACCTCAGACAGTCGTGGGCTCTGATGAGCGAACCCCGGTTTTCGTCGTACCGGCGAGAAATTCAAGCAAACTTGGCGACCGCCTTGGTTCGGCTCGGTGAGCAAACCCAGCGAACGAACGAATTGAGGGAGGCCCTTGATCATCTGAAGCCCCTGCTTGTGGAGGCAACCACGTCGCCTGCCACGGTAGCTACGACTGGGTGTTTCCTGCCGACTCCGGCATTCACCTGCCCTCCCCTGCCAAGCTAGAAATGAGTCGCCTAAGAGCATCTCCCTCGTGGAGGCTCAATGCGCGATTGGTTTTCCTGACGTGCTGTGAGAGCGGGATCTCAGATAGGACGGTGCCACCGGACGAATTTGCTGAGAAATTCTCGCGTTTCCGGACCCTCCAGAGAGCCTGTTTCTGTGGCCCTCCCATCCTTGCCTCCAGATCACGCGGACCTTCGACTTTACGAATCCCCCATCGACTGGGCTTCGTTCGTGCTTTTGGGCTACTGAGCGTCAATGGCTCAAACGCCCCCGCGCCATGTCACCTGCCGGAACTCTGCTGTTTTCTGGACGCTCCTGCCTGAGAACTCCCACCCGGCTGAGACTGGCGATGCGATCGGAGGCGGCGCTGTCCGCAGGATCCTCATTGAGGGCCCCTCTTCCCAAGTCATGTCCAAGGCGAACGCCACCTCCTTTCCCGCCCATGGAAACCATCATGGTGCCACCGCCGGGGCGAAGATCGACCCCACCTACGATCTGGGGTTCGGAAACGTTGTCTCCCACGCCCCGGAGAGCGCCACCGCCCAGGACAGACCATCGCTCGGGAGCTCGTCGCCAAAGTGCGGCCGGCGACCTCGTGCTACGGGACATAGGGTGAGGAGTTCCGTCCCGGCGGAGAGGATCGCGGGCGGGCATCGTCCCCGCTGCCCGCCTCAGGAACCCGCGGGGACGAGCCTCAACTCATGCTTCCCGGTCGGTACCACCACATGGATTTCCCCCTGATCGTCCGCCAAGTGGTCTGCTCCCGCCGCTCCATCGATCTCTAGTTGGTAGGCTCTCCCAGGCACCAGACCATGCAGCGTTTGTTCCACAGCGCCGCCCGGCCGCGAATGATCCACCTCCCAACGGCGCTCGCCGTCCCCCTCCCGGGGCCATTCAGTCACCCGGAGGCCCACCGTTTCCCCGCTCGTGCGCCCGATGGCGAGCGAGACCGCGCCGCCGGTACCGGCATACCATTTTACATCTCCCGCACCGGGCGACACCGCGAAAGGAGTCGCCGCCGTTGCGGAAAAGCCATCGCCCTCAACGGTTGATTCCACCGTCCCGAGGCTGAGCCGGTAATCGATTCCGCGCAGGCGGTAGCGGAGGACGGAGCCCTCCAGTCCGGGGGGGAGATGTGGATCGAGCATCAGCCGGTTCCACTGCGGCCGCACGCCGAGGAGATCGCGGTAGAGGCCGACGATCGTGAGGCAGTTGCCGGCGAGGATGTCGTCGCCGAGGCCCGCTTGGCTGACGCGGGCGTAACGCTGGTGCGAGAGCCCGTCGTTCCGGTACTGATCGAGTAAGCGGCGGACGTATTTGAGTGCGATCTCCGGCCGGGTCCGCGCGAAGGAGCGGATTCCGAGTTCCCCCCACGAGAGGAAAATGTCGCCGTTTTCGTAAGTCGGGAAAGCCCCTCCGCCGCCCTCGTCCGCGGCGAAGGGTTCGACGCACAGGGGCCAGTGGAAAAGATCCTCGGCGGACGTGCGGTCCTCGATCGCCGTCAACGCATGTTCCGCCTGCTCCGGAGTCGCCAGCCCGTAGGCGACGGCGGCGAAATTCACGGGCGTGACGAGATTGTCGCCGTGAACCTGTCCGTCGGTGGTGTTCCGCCAGTAAGCGAACCAACCTTTCGCCGGATCCCAGAATCCGCCGTCATCGATCTCCTTGATGAAGGATGCCCGCAACCGCGCCGCCTTCTCCCGGTAAAACGCCGCCCTGTCCGGGTCGCCGAGGATCTCCTCGCGCTCGCTCCATAGCACGAGGGCATGGTAAAGCATGGCATTGACGAACGCGTTCTCGCCGGCGGCCCAGACAATATCGATCCAGTCGCTGGATTTTCCGTCCAAATGGGTGCCGTTGATCATTTCCACCAGCCCGTCATCATCGGCATCGCGCGCCAGCAACCAATCGAGGGCCCCCTCGCACGCCACCTTCTGCTGGGCGAGCCAGGCCAGGTCGCCGGTCAGGTCGAAAACCTCACTGACGTTCGCGACGAAGTCGGGCTGCGAATCGAGCAGATAACCCCAGCCCACCTCGTAGAAGCCGTCAGCCGTGTACGTGCCGGGCACGATGTTGTCGCCCTGATCGACCTTCCACCGTGGCAGAACGCGGCCGTCGGGCTGCACCGCAAGCCGCCTCCACGAATCGAGCGAGGCGGCAACGTTGGCCGTGTAGTCCTCGCTCCCCATGGCCAGCGCGATCATTCCGAAGAAGGGCTCGTGAAGGCAAATATAGCCGGTGAGCCACCCGTTTCCTCCGGTGAGTTCGCGGTCGATCACACCGTATCGCCCCATCGTATCCAGCACATCCCCCACAACCTTGCCATCGACTCCCTGAAAATCCCCCCGGTCGCGGAGTTCCCTCTCCGGAACCGCCCTCAGTTCGAGTCGGGTCGATATGCGTCCGGCCTCCTGATCGAAGGGCGCCCACAGGTCGGTCCCTTGGATGTAGCGGCGGAGAAAATGTTTCGGAGCCAGTGGTACGGGGGTGGCGGATTGAACGAGCGAGTAGGACCCACTCGGAAGGTGGGAGAACCGTGCGGCCGCATGGGCGCCGGATCCGGGCTCGCTTTCGATGAGGAACGCATCGTCATCCCTCCAGAACGATACCGCGGAGGCATGGGCGCCATAGGTCGTCCCGGCTCCGATATATCTCGACCAGGCGACGCCGCCGGTATCCAGTAGGCCCGCGGTCCAGACATAACGATTCTTGAAGTCCCACGCCGGAAAGAGCGTGTCCTCGATCGTTCCACCGGACTCGTAGTTCCGCTGGACCTCCCATACGATGCGATCCGCCTCCGGCCTGAAGCTCCAAGTTTCCTCCGCCGCGACGCCACCCGCATCCAGCCGGATCCCGCTGACCGTCACTTCATCGCCGGTCACCGCCACAGTCGGAAGAGCGTCGAGATCCCGCGAAGTCACGAGATCCCCTCCCGCACGGATGCCCGTGCGGACGCCACCGTCCGCCAGGGTTTCCCGGCCGTTGACCTGGACCCGGTCCAGCGCACAGCCCTCCGCATAGTTCAGGCGTATCATCAGCGCCCCATTTGCATCGGACATCACCACGGTCTTCTCCTCGGGATCATGCACGACTGCCTCCCCATTGAAGACCAGCGGGAAGACCATCTCCGCATCCGCGACGATGAAGAACCGCTTTGGGTCGCCCGGAAACTCCACCGTGGCGGAAGCCGTTTCATCCGCCGCCTCCACTTCCTGCCCGATCGGAGCCCATGCCCCGAGCGTGTCGGAAGTGTAAATGCGATAAGAAGCCCCGGGCCTCGACTTCCACGTGAGCCGCGCTGTGCCGTCCCCCGGCTCGATCTCCGCATCGACAAGCCGCAGCGCGGGCGAAAGATCCTCGGGAACACCCCGCTCGATCGCAAGCTCATCGACCGAGGCGAAGGCATTTTGCACCGACAGGTTGAGGTATTCCTCTGTCAGTTGTTCGGTCTGGAACGTATCGACCAGACGCCCGCCGTTGTAGATGGAAATCCTTGATCCATAACCGCTGAAGGCCGAACCCACGCCCGATTCGTCGGAAAGCACCAGCGCGAAGTCCGCCGAACCCATCGCAGGATACTCGACTCCCGCGCTGCCGGTGGCAAACATCTGGATGGCCTTGTTGATCCGGTACAGAAAAGCGAAGTCCGCCGCCCCACCGACCACCGGATAGTAGCTGCCGGCATCGCCCAGCCGGACGGCGAGCCACCAGGAGTCATCCGTGTAGCCCGGCGGAAGCGCCGTCCCCAGGCGCATGCGGATGGTGAGGGGTTTCCCGGCCGCAAGGGATTCATTGAGGGGAAGCTGCAGGGTCGCCGCGCCGGAATAGGCGAGCAGAAGGTAATCGGGGTAGGAGGGCGCCCCCTCCTGTCCGGCATCGGTACTGCCATTGCCGATCTGGCTGTCGTTTCCGCCGCCGGTTTTCGTCCAGCGCCAGGTCCCCAGCGGGCCGCCCTGTCTCACCCGGTCCGAAGGATGCGGGTCGCCGTTCTCCGGCGGCAGGTTCAGGTTCAGATCGGTGCTTGAAGTTCCATGGGCGCTGAAGTCGTCCTTGAAGAGAAGTTCGGCGGCGGATGCCGTGGCGACTTCGACAAGACTGACGAGGAGGAAAACGAGACGGGAGCGGTGAAATTGGAACATTCTGAATAAATATTTTACGCTGAAAAGCGCGTTGCATCCTTTGTTTAAGGCCGTGTATGTTTTACGATATGTTCTATCATGAACCGCGCTAAAAACCTATTTTGCGGCCAAGGGCCGTGAGCATCCAGACTGCTCCCTCCACCGGGTAATCGTTCCCCGAGGCACTACCTTGCGAAAGGATGCCGGCTAGGCAAGCGAACCGCACTCCGCGAAGGGAGTGCGGTTTGTTGCTTCCGGGTTCATTTTCAAACTTGTTGAAGTTCTGAAATTGGTTGCCTGCGGCGGCGCAAAAGCATGCCTCCCGCCAGGATAACGCTTCCGAGCAAGGTGGATGGCTCGGGAATCGGGGTATAAGTGAAGGTGATGTCGTCGAATGCCGTCTGCCCTCCACCCGTATGTCCGAAACCAATTTCAACCGCATCCCAGCTTCCCGAAGCGGCTGCGTTAAGAGCTTCCTCCGTCACCGTATAGCTCCAGGAGATCAAGGACCATGTTCCGGGCGTTTCCGATAAGGAACCCTCGATCACACCGAAATTTTGACTATGAAGGAAGTTCGATTGATCCGTATCGTTGATCCAGAATGTAATGGTTCCAGGCTCAATGTCGCTGCGGCTGGTGGCCCAGGTCGAGATTGTGAACACATCGCCAACCTGGGCGCTGGACCATGCCAAGCTGGTGTCCTGCCTGATATTGCTTCCCCCACCGGCCAGCACCATATACTGATCGCCGCCGTGCGCGCCAGGGATACCGTTCAAACTGAATACCGTGCCATCGGCAATGTAAGAACTGCCCGCTCCATCGGGCCAGCCAACAGGACGTGTCGAACTTGATGTATAAGTATCCACCGGGACGTCATCATCCTCGAATCCGGGATTCGTCAGGGGGATGATGACGGCGGCTCCGCCGGGCGGAGTGACCGCCAATGAGAGGCCTAGAGCAAGGAGTGCATTTTTCATCTTATATTGTTGGTTTGCCGGTTTCCGGATTATTCTTTGGTATATAAAAAGTGAGCACGTAATCCGTTATTCTGGAATCATGGAATCCATAAATCAGAATCACGAACCGGTAAATGGATGTTCTGGTAAATAACATGTAATTATCGCCTCTCGCATTTCAAATACGGGAGGACTTCACGGGTGATTCGGGACCCGGACCCGGAGGAATCCCTTTTCGGGCGTTTCCCCACTTCCCGGATGATCCAGACTTAGGGAATGATAGGTCCACGGCGTGGTGCCAAGATCCGGCAGCTCCCCGAACGCATGATCCGCCGTCCTCAGGCGGGTTACCGGAAGCGTCCAGTCCACAAGATCGATCGATCCTTCCACAAAGTAGGTGATCCCGGCATCCGTCGCCTCGATCCGTATGGGACCCTCCGGAAGTTCTGTTAACTGCCCTTCCCGCAAGACGGCCACCCCCAGTTCAGTCCCCGAGCTTCCGGGAATGAGCCGGACAAGCCCCCTGTCGCCGCCATCCCCGGGGTCTCCATTCAATGCAAATTCGAGCAGGTTCGAAACCCCGTCCTCATCCGGATCCGCATGCCTACCGATGACCTCCGGATCGCTTTCCGCCGGAAAAAACCCCCGAATCCAGCCATCGTAAGCGGAGACCTCACCCTCGTCCACCACGCGCTCGAATTTCACGGCGTCGGCGATCACATACTGATTCGCGGCGTTCGTAATTTCCACGAAACCAGGATTATCCGCGTTGAACTCGAACGTTCCCAGTTCATTCCATACTCCTCCGTTCAATTCCTGGTTCACCGTGATCACGGTTTCGCCGCCCGCGTGACGGATGGTGACAGGGGTGTTCGTCGCGCGGTTCGCGTGGGTCGTCCAAAGCGCATAAACCCGGTAATTCCCCGACTCGGGAAGGACAGGCCGGAACTTCGCCGTCATCGAGCCGTCCCCGGAAGGGGCATAGCGAAAGCTGAAACCATAACGCTGGTCGGCCTCGGTACCGGTGGCTCGAGTCCAATCTCCGGTGAAAGCCGCGCCCGGATCGTCGTCGTCCACAATCACGGAGAATCCGGATGAAGGGACCGGCCATCCCGATGCTCTGAACCGGTAGCCGCCCGACCCCACTGAAAAACGAACTTCGTGCTCATTCGCTCCATCGAACCTGATGGCGGAATCTCCTCCGACAAACTCGCCGTTTTTCCACAAGGTCAGATCGCCTTCCCGGATGACCGCGTTTCTCAGTTTCGTCACGGGGAAATGAATGATGGCACTGGTATTCACAGGCACTTTGGCATCGAGTGTGACCGATTGCGGAGAATCGATCGTCCAATGGCTGGCAATCAAGCCATGCGGCGAATCGAACTCGGCCTTGGCCCATTCCAGGTTCCCGAGCAGCTCGGGCCGGATCTCGAAGGTTTTGAATCCCTCCGAAGTGGGGCGGATGCCGGCCAGAGTCTGATAGAACCATCCGTCCAGGTTCCCGGCGAGGATCAGCAGCGACTCACTGTTCATCACGCCGTCCTTGGTATCGCCGTCCCACCGCTCCCAGATCGTGGTGGCTCCCTTAGAGAGCATGTAGCCCCAGCCCGGCCGCTCGGTCCGCGTGACGATGCTCCAGGCAACATCCGGGCGCCCGACATCGGTCAGCGTCTGCATCAGCCATTGCATCCCGATCAAGCCAACGGACAGATGCCCCTTGTTGCGGAGCATCACATGGTCCACCAGCTTGTCGATCACCGCCTGCCGATGTTCGTCGGGAACCAGCCCGAATTGCAGGGCAAGGACATAGGCGCATTGGGTGTCGCCATGATACACATGGGTTGCGGAATCGAAGAATCTCGCGTTGAAGGCTCCTTTCAAATGGGATGCCAGTCCGGCGAACAGCGCCTCATCCCCGGCCAGACCGCTTCTTTCCGCCAGCCGCTCCATAATCCGGTAGTTGCGGTATTGATAGGCCGATGAAATCAGATCCCCCGGAGTCGCCCCGTTGGCGTTGCTGGTCTTGAACATCGTCGAAACGTCGCACCAATCGCCATAGCTGCTCGACCTGAGGGTTCCATCCGGCTCCTCATGCCGGCGCATCGCCAGCACCCACGTCTTCATCGCCTCGTAGTGGCTGCCGGCCACCCGGCTGTCGCCGTAAAAATCGATAAACCAGTCCGGGATGATGGTGAAGACCGCCGGCCACTCGACTCCCTCTCCCCAGTCCCAATACATGGACACGTCCGGGATACTGCCATCGGCCCGCTGGGATCGTTGCACGTCGTCCATCCACTTCGAGTAAAAGGGAGCCACGTTGAAATTGTATGCCTCGAACTCGGCGTTCTTCGACGAATCGCCCATCCATGCCTGCCGTTCGTCGCGGTCGGGGTCCAGCGGAGCGCTGCGCAGGAACATTTTCGCGCCGCGGAGGAGGGATGCGTGAATGTCGTTGATGAGTGGATTCGAACACTCGAAAGAGCCCACCATCTCGACATCGGTGTGAATGACCAGGGCCTCGAAGTTCTCCAACGCAGGTTCTCCCGGAAAGCCGGTGACTTCCACGCGGCGGAAACCCTGCCCCTTGAAACGTGGATTCCAGACTTCCAGGCCGCTGCCCTTGAAGATGTACTGGTCGGTGCACTTCGCGTCCCGGTTGTCGGCCGTCTTCAGGTTCCCGTCCGGAAGCAGACTGTAAGCGCTCGTCATCTTCACCGTTGTTCCCGCCGGCGCACTCGCCTTCAACCTGACTGTCCCGTAGAACGCCTCGCCCATATCGACAATGTAAGTTCCGGGAGACGGGCTCGAAATCGAAACCGGCTCGACAACCCGGGTGACCCTCATCGGCTCGATAAGCTGCGAGACAAGCTCTCCTCCCGGTGCGGCGACCATTTCGACGTCCTTCCATCCGGATGCGTCGAAGCCCGTCTCGTTCCAGCCCGGCATTTCCATGCGGGCGTCGTAGTGCTCGCCATCGTACTCGTTGTTCGAGCGGATCGGGCCGTTGTCGGTGATCTTCCAACTGGCGTCGCTGACGACGGTCTGCTTCGATCCATCGGAGTACTCGATCTCGACTTGAGCCAGCAATTTGGGAAAACCGAAGGTCTGGGTGGCCGCGGGCGTTCTGGTGCGGGGCGCCATGAAACGCCCGTTGCCGAGGATCACACCGATGGCGTTCGCGCCGGAGTGGATCTTCTCCGTCACGTCAAAGGTCACGTAGTAAGCGGCCTTCCGATAGTCCGACAGGGCGGGATCCATGACATGATTGGAGACTTTCTCCCCGTTCAGGAAGAAATCGAAGAAACCCAGTCCGCAGACATACGCCGTGGCGCGGACGACCTCCTTCTCCGGCTCCGTCCCGAACTCTTTCCGCAGGTAGCGGGCGGGAACCTCGCGCGTGTCCATGGTGCCCCATGGAGCGGATCCATAGGCACCCATCACGTGGGCCGCCGCCCATTCGGTCCCGTTTTGACTCGCCTTCCAGGAGGCATCCGTGACGAGCTCCACGGCAGATCCCGACACCACGGCGGAGAGCCGGACGATCAAGCCCGCTGGATTTGGCGCCGCCCCCACATTAGCAGCGTTCACCCGAATGAGGTTGGTTCCCGGATGAAGCAGGGAAGCGACATCGAACCGGCCGGGATCGCTGAACTTGTCTCCCGAACCCGCGAGCTCGCCATTGATAAACACCTCGTAAGCATCGTCGGCGGCGACCAGCAAGGTCGCCCCTTCGGGCGCTCCATCGAGCTCGAATGCCCTTTCGAAGAAACGCGTCCCGACCGGCGCGCTGGAGGAGGGGTTTCCTTCCGAATACCAGATCCAGCGCGCGGCTCCGAAGTACTCGGTGGCGGCGGGCTCATCGAGGCCGATCCAGTCTGCACTCCACGACTCGATGCCGGTGGAGAATCCGGCGGTTTCGCTGTATTCGGAGGGATTTCCCGCCGCGTCCCACACCCTTACTTTCCAGCGGTAGTCCGTCGTGGGGATCAAGGCCGGACCGCCGTATTCCACCAGAACCGACCGGCTCGAATCGACTTTTCCGGAATCCCAAACTCCATCGACTACGATCTGATAGGCGGTCTGCCCCTCATTGCGGGCTTCCGAAGTCATCTTCCAGGAGAAGCGGGGAATCGCGACATCCACTCCCAGTGGATCGATCCGGTTTTCGCAACGCAGATCGATGAGGGCCACCTCCGCCAAAGCGGCTCCGCATGCCAATGCCAAGACACCTGCAATCGGAAAAGCCAGCGACCGCGGCCGGTGGAATAATCCGGGCCCCGACACACGATCCCTGCCATGAAAATCTAATCCTCGGATGGCCTCCATAGACTCGGCGACGATGCCGGAAGCGGGACGGCTTGGGAATGGACGCCCCGGTATTTCTCATGTATGAAATGGTTCATGGATATTCACCTCGGCATCCCCGGCATCCTTTCCTTCTGTGATGCCAAGTCGCCCATTGGCTCGCGAATCTACGGGGGGCATCTCCATGGTATCGGCGGCACGGGGTTCACCCGCTTCCGGGTCTATGGAATGTACGCTTTGGTCCTTCTCCTGGGATCTTCACGGGGACGGTTCAGGGACAAACTGGGAACTGACCGGCGGGTCCAGGCCGGCGATCTGATCGCGGTCTTTCCGGACGTTCCTCATCAATACGGTCCGGAGGCGGGAGACGACTGGAATGAGGTGTTCATCGCCTTTGAAGGAGCGGCCTTCGAGGGCTGGGCGGCGCATGGGCTTAGCCCCGCCCAGCCCGTCTGGGCGCTCGAACCCTTGTCCGAATGGTCCCCACGCTTCTTTGAGCTTCTCACGCCAGCGACCAGCAAGGCGGATGCCTGCGGCATCGCTGCGAAGATCCATCATCTCATTGCCGACGCGCTCGCGGCGAAGTCTCTCCGCTCCGATGCTCCTCCGTGGTTGGAATCGGCCTGCCAGGCGCTTGCTGCAGGCGCGGCGGCACCTTCTCTCGAGGAAACCGCACGCATGTCCGGATTGGGATATGAGACCTTCAGGAAGGCCTTCAAATCCGCGACCGGGGAATCTCCCGTCCGTTACCGCAGCCGCATGCGTGTCTCGCAGGCGAAGATGCTCCTCCTGCGCACCGACCTTTCGCTCGAAGCCATCGCAACCTCGCTCGGCTACTTCGATCCCTTTCATTTTTCGAAGGCCTTCAAGAAAGCAACCGGATGCTGCCCGAGCGCCTTCCGCCGGCGGGAAGCCTCCGTCTAGGGTCTCGAATGCGTGACCGTGGCGCTTAACGGACGCTCCGCCGAGCTGCTTCCCATGGCCGAGGGCAAGGAGAAGCAGGTCGAGAGTTTCCTCTCGATGCTGATCCGCTCCCTGTGGATCGACCGCAACGGCGCCTACCGTCCACTTACCGCCAGCGACGAACGGCAATTCCACGAATAATGGCTTCTACTCATTTAAACTGGGCGGCACGTCGGCTTCACCACTTCCCCACGCTTCGTTCGGCTCCGGCCCCGGATGGACGAACTCGGCATCGACATGATCTCCCCGCACCGCTCCTTCCGCCAACCCGAGAACAAGACCCAGGACGGCCGCAAGCTGCGACTCTACAAGCGCCGCTGGACGGTGGAGCGCACCATCGGCTGGCTCCAGAACTACCGGCGCCTGTGCATCCGCTGGGAGAAATCGACTGTGATGTTTCAATGCTTTGGGAAGCCCGACTTGTGCCCTGCTCCTCATGAAAGAGGTTTGGGGATAGTTTTTACTGCTCCGCCCAGATTGAGGCGATGTATGTTTTCTGATTCTGGACTGGTAGTTTTCAGAAGCATGATCCGGTCGTCGGACTCTGCTTCAGCCAGTTCATTGATTCTTCAGGTCGACCCGCTTCGGATTGGCCCCGCACTTCAACCCGGAAATTCCTGGGCGAGTTCTCGACCCATACCCGCCTCATCTCCAGCTCGGCGACCCGAAAAAGCGCGCCGGATCTTTCCACGTCCGGTCGCCCCCTTGCCCGAGATTCGGAGCCCAGTCTTTTGGAGCGCAGTGACCTGCACGTGGCCCCACCCGCCTCGCCCCTCAACCTCGCCGTAGCGAGGCGGCGAAGCTCGTCATAGACCAAGGTCAGCAGGTCCTCGGACGGACGGCAGGCCGCCACTTTCCCCTGCTGACTTGAGGATCCGGATGAAGTCACCATTCTTTTCCATGGCGGGCCGACCGTGCCGGGCCTTCGCGGTCGGGCGAAGGAAATCCGCGCCTGTCCTAGAGCGAGGCGACCCAATAACGACGACCTCCCTCCGTCGTTTCCGGATTGCCCGGCTACGGCACAGGTGTGACAGCTTCCCCTTTTTGGGGGAGGGACTGCAAGGAGGGTTGCCTCGGCTTGGTGATGACGTTTGAGATGAAGGCTCAAATCTTGAAACCCATGAAATCGAGCACCATAGCTTCGCTCACCGTACTCTCTGTCATCGGGAGCCTGCGGGCGGAAACAACCCTTCTCGACGACTTCTCCGGTGACCTGGCTCCCTACACCGGCACGGTCATACTTGATGCCAACGGTGGCAGCAGTAATACCAGCAATTGGGAGATCTTCGGCGAAGCCCTCGAACTGAACACGAGTTCCTACGACGGCATCGAGCAGTGGGCCTTCATTCGTGACGGCCTGGGGCTCGCCATCGGACAGGAAGCCCAAATCGATCTCTCGCATTCGGGGGCCTCACAAGATCTGGGCGTCTACGTCGGCGGCACGGCTCCCAGTACCGGTATCCGACGTGACTACGTCACGGTCTATGCCCGGAACACCGGCGTCATCTCGAGCCGCGGATTCGACGGGACGACCGAGTATCCGGTGGCCGCGACCGGGACCGGCACCTCGTATGAGACGCTCTTCGTCGCCCGCACCGATTCGAACACCTTCGAGTGCGGCTACTACGTGGACGGTGCAAGGACGGTGCTCGCAACGCGCACGCCCGCAGCTCCCAATGCTGCCACCTATGTTGGCATTTTCGCCGACGTGCGGGACGTCGGATATCTGGGCTCCATCGATGCCTTTCGAGTCACCGACATTCCCCAACTGTTCTTCTCCCTCGATACGACCACCTTTCAATCGGGGACACCGTCAGGATCCCCGATCGGGACTTTTTCCTCGGAGCTTTCCGGCACGCCGACCAACGCGGCCTATTCGCTCGTGGCGGGCGAAGGCGATTTCGACAACGAACTGTTCGCCATCTCCGGCAACGAACTGCTGGTGAACGCCGACTTCACGGCTGCCGGTCTCGACCCTTTTGACGGCACTCCCTACTACGTCAGGGTTGAAGCCACCAAGGACAGCGAGACCACCGTGCAGCAGCTCGTTCTGACTCTCGAAAAAGACGACGACCTGGACGCCCTTTCCGACATCTGGGAAGACCTCTATTTCGGAGACGGTGACGGGAGGGCGACCCCCGCCGAGTTGGCGCTTCAAGACGGCACGGGAGATCCCGACAACGACGGCCTGACCAACGAGCAGGAAGAGACCGCTGGCTCGGATCCCACGTTGAATCATTTCGACACCGACAACGACGGCCTCTTCGATACTTTCGAGAACTTTTATTTCGGCGACCTCGATGAAGACGCCGGCGGCAACACCGATGGCGATGCCTTCGACCATCTGGCAGAGCAGAACGCCGGCTCCGACCCAACCGATGGCAATTCGGTTCCAGGAGATATCGACGGCAACGGGACACCGGACCAGAACGAGCCCATCCAACCCTACACTGTCGACGCCGACACCCTCCACCTCTGGCACCTCGACGAGCTTACCCCACCGGCCGCCGATGTCGGCAGCGATCCGGTCGCCATGACTTCCCTTGATGGAGGCGGCTACCTCTGGGCACCCTCTCTAGCCGGTTTTGGCACCGGTTTCCATGCGAATCGCACCTTCGAAAACGGCAACGCTGGTCGCCTCTCCGCGCTACCCCTCGCCAATGGGGCCGCCGACAACACCCCCATGATCCTTACCGGGGCGGAAGGAGCCTTCACCTTCGAAGCAATCGTCCGGCTCGATTTCGATCCGGCCGCCACTCCGGATAGCGTGGCTCCCATGCAGATCATCTCCGGCGACGGCGAAACCAACGCCACCGATCGAACCTTCCAGTTCCGCATTCTCCCCGTTGGAAACGGCGAGCACGGCGGTGGAGACATGGCCGAGCTCGAGTTCATCTCCCTCAGCCTCAATGGCGTGGGCACCGATGTCTATCGAGTCAAATCACCGCTTCCCGGTGCAGGTGCCCCGGATGCGGCGGTCCAGGGAAGCTGGTATCATGTGGCCGTCGCCTACAATGGTGCCGAGGGCGCCGCCGACAATGTCACGCTTTACTGGACCCTCCTCGATCCCTCCCGCACCGAAGCCAGCGTTCTCGGCACCGGACAGCTCGGGGAAGACATCGATCCCGCCCTCACACCGGATTTCGTGATCGGGAACGAAGGCCGTGATCTGGGCGGCACCAGCGACGGCTTTGCCGGCATCATCGATGAAGTCCGGATCAGCGGCATCGATCGCGGTGCGGATGGCTTCTTCTTTGTCGGTTCGGGCGACCCCTTCGCCGACTTCGTCGCGTCTCTACCCGCCGACCAGCGGGGAGAAGCCGACGATCCTGACCACGATGGCTATCCGAACCTGGTGGAATTCCTCTTCGATACCTCTCCCGGCAGCGGCGGCGTGACGCCCACCCCTGTTTCCCACGGCAGCGTCCAGTCCGGAGCTTCCCTCAATGCGAGCTACGAGCTATCGCTCGACTCCGCGAAATCCTACCGAGTCGTCGAGGTCGAGATTCCCGCCGACCTGAAGGGGCTGACCGTCGAACTGGAAGCCACGCTTGACCTGGGATTCGCTGGCGATGCCTCCGCGACGCCCGTCGGCACGCCGGTCAACCACGGGACCACTGAAGTGCGCACTTACCTGATCACACCCGCCATCGAAGACTCCGGAAAGGCATTCTGGCGTCTCAAGGTCACTCGCTGAAACCCTCAAACCCACCGTGACTCCACCCCGACGGGAGCACCGTCGGGGTTTTCCATGCCCCCCTTTTCGTGCCAGATCATCGAAACCCATCGCGATTCCCGGCCCCCGCGTGCATAGGCACCGACAATCTTTCGAGTCCGTCCATGCATCAACCCACTCATCTCGTCCACACCATCCTCGCGCTCCCGCTGATAGCGGCGGTGGCCTCCTACGCTGCCGGCAGCACACTGCACCAGTGGCATTTCGACGAGATTACACCGCCCTACGCCGACTCGGGAACCGGCTCCCCGCTTCCCCTCTCGCCCATCGGAAGCCCTTCTGGCGGAACCACCGGCCCTCCGGGCTTCGGCACCTGCGTCTCTCTTCCCGGGTCGAATGACGGGCTCTCCGGAGGACCGGAAGACATGCCCGTGGCAAACCTGCTCGGCCCGAACCACGGAACGCAGGGCTGGACCATCGAGGCCTTGGTAAACTTCGACTCGGTCACCGGAGCCCAGCGGGAGATCGTCAGCATGGACGACGAGGACAACGACCGACCCTTCCAGTTCGTCCTCTCCGAAAACGGCACGAGACTCCGCTTCCATGCGATCAGCGGCGGAGGGGGCGAACACAATGCCGACCTCCCGGTGAGTGGTTCCCACTCCTTCGTGGCGGGCGCCTGGTATCACGTGGCCGTCAGCTACTCAGGCGATGAGAATAAGACGGACAACCTGCGCATCTACTGGACGCGCCTCGACGTCGAGGCGATCGAAGCCAACCTGATCGGCAGCTTCTCGATGACGGCCGATCTCACGAACGGAGGCGGTGACTTCGCGATCGGAAACGAACTGCGCGCCACCGGCGGATCGTCGGAAGGTCTCTCCGGCAGGATCGATGAGGTCATCATCAGCGAAGGGCCTAAATCGGCGACCGATTTCCATTTCGGGCTACCCAACGACGACGACCATGACGGCCTCCCCGACGATCTGGAGCAGCAGATCATCGACGCCGATCCCGATGACGCGTTGGTGACGATCCTCGATGTGATGCCCGACGACGACTTCGACGGTGACACCCTGAGCAATCTTCAGGAGTTCCGGATCGGCACCGACCCCACCTCGGCCAACGACCCTTCCGATCTCGACGAGGACCGGCTCCCCGATGCCTGGGAAACCACCTATTTTGAAAGCATCTTCCAGGAGGGGCCCGACGGCGATCCCGATCACGACGGCTTCAGCAACCTCCACGAGTACGAACTCGGCACCGACCCGACCACTTACAACGATCCGCTCGATGCCGACGCGGACGGCTTGGCGGATGCCTGGGAAGCCCGGCATTTCGGCGACCTGGAGCAGGACGGCACGGGCGACTTCGATGAGGACGGATTCAGCAACGCCGCCGAGTACTCTGCCGGCAGCTATCCGGACAGCGCGAGTTCGGTGCCGCTAGACATGGATTCCGACGGCCTGTCCGACGACTGGGAGCGACGTCACTTCGGCGAAGCCGGCTCGATGGCGGACGCCGATCCGGATGGCGACGGCTTCGACAATGCTACCGAACAGGCGGCGGGCTCCGATCCCAACGACCCTGCCGACGCTCCGGGCGGGGCCGTGGATCCCCTCCGGCCGAGCGGTCAGATGGTCGATCTCCTTGCCCTTCCCCACCGGACGACGATTCCCGACCTCCGGCCGGAGTTCACGTGGATCTTCCATCCAGCTCATCGCGGTGAGTTCCAGACCGCCTATCAGATCCTCGTTTCCTCGACCCCGGTGATGGCGGGCTTGCGGAACGGAGACGTTTGGGACAGCGGCAAGGTTCTCGGGGAGGAATCCGTGAACGTCGCCTACGACGGGCTCGCCCTGTCCCGTGGAGCCCGTTATTCGTGGCGCGTCCGGACGTGGGGCACTGATGACGTCGCGGGTGCCTGGTCACCGATCCAGAACTTCACGATCGAATCGTCGCCTCCCCAAACCGGTTCCCGAACCCTCTACAGGGCGTCGGCGAACGACTCCACCGGCTACAACTGGGCCGGACGATACCAGCCTGCCTTCGAGACCACAGTGGTTCCGAAGTTGGTGATCGACCATGGAGGAGGCCGGTTCTTCATCGACTTCGGTCGTGCCGGGTTCGGCTATCTAAGCGTTCGCTTCAACGGTAACTTCGCCGGAGTTCCGGTCACCGCAAGGTTCAGCGAACATGCGGTCGGCAACACAGTCGTCAGCGCCGGCGGCAGCACCACGAATCCCGACGAGGCCCGAGAAACTCTGACGCTGCAGAACGGAGACGTGACCTATGACATCCGAAGCCCGGACGTCAGCGGCGACGGAATCCGGGTCGACGTTTGGGCCGGCGGGGTCGTGGTTCCGTTTCGATATGTCGAGCTGTCCGGCTGCCCCACCGGCATCACGGCGGAAGATGTCCGGCAGCATCTGATGCATGTCCCCTTCGACGAGGATGCGGCGAGCTTCTCGTCGTCCGATGCCACCCTGGATGCGGTCTGGGAAATGTGCCGCTACTCGATGAAGGCGACCAGCTTCGCGGGAATCTACGTCGATGGAGACCGCGAGCGCCTTCCTTACGAGGCGGATGCCTACATCAACCAACTCGGGCACTACGCCGTGGACCGTGAGTTCGCCACCGCACGCTATTCCTACGAGTGGCTCCTCGACCATTCGACCTGGCCGACCGAGTGGAAGTTGCATTTCCCACTGATGGCATGGGCGGACTACCAATACACCGGAAATCTCGAAGCGCTCGCCGCCAACTACGACGCGCTCGTCGATCAGGTCTCGCAGTACCTCCCGCAAACCCGCGCCGACGGTATTCTGTCCCACTCAAGGGACAACATCGTCGACTGGCCGAACACGGAACGCGACGGTTACGTCTTCACTCCGGAAAACACGGTCGTCAACGCGTTCTACTACAAATCCTGGAGAATCCTCGCTGATATCGCCGCGGCGCTCGGCAAGGCGGCCGACCAAGCCACCTTCAGTGCCCGGGCAGACCAGCTCGAGAGCAGTTTCGGGGCGTTTCAAAGTGGTCCGATTTTCAAGGACGGCATCGCAACCTCGCATACCTCCGCTCACGCGAATTTTTTCCCCCTCGCGCTAGGGATAGAGCCGCCCGACCGCCAGGCTGTAGTGGATTTCCTCAAGTCGAAGCGGATGCCATGCAGCGTCTACGCCAGTCAGTATCTCCTCGAAGCTCTTTTTCAATCAGGGGCCTCGGACCACGCCATCGGCCTCCTGAAGGACCATTCCTCCACCTACGACCGGCATTGGTGGAACATGCTGGAGAAGGGGTCGACGATCGCCATGGAAGCATGGGGCAACAACTACAAGTCGAACCAGGACTGGAACCACGCCTGGGGTGCTGCGCCGGCGAACATCATTCCCCGCTACATCCTCGGCCTGACCCCCCTTTCCCCCGGATTCGGCACTGCCTTGATCAAGCCACAGCTGGGCACGGGCGATGGAACCCTCGGACTCACCCGCGTCTCGGGGACGGTCCCCACGATCCGCGGATCGGTGGAGATCTCCGTGGAGAACGCGTCACACGAGTTCCGCCTCATGACGACCCTTCCGGGAAACATGACGGCCACCGTGATGATTCCCACGAAAGGCCTCGCCGAACCCATCCTGCTGGTCGATGGCATTGTCACCCAGGCACCCATCAAGGACGGCTGGCTCGTCCTCGAGAATGTGGCACCGGGAAGGCACGCCATTTGGTTGAGCGAAACGGCGAGCCCTGAGGAAAGCCTGCTACGGGAAAATTGGAAGGACGCGATGTTTGGCAATGCGGCACAAACTCCTTCAGTCTCCGATGCCCTCCTCGATCCCGACCACGATGGAGCCTCCAATGAAGAGGAATTCATCGCCAACACCGACCCGCTCGACGGAAGCGATCGCTTCGCAATGGGCAGCTTCGAATGGTTCGGTCCCCACGGTTCATTTGTGGTGCGCATTGCCGCCAAGGAGGGCCGCCGATACACGCTGGAGCGATCCACCGACCTCCTCGACTTGTCCTGGTTCCCGGTGGATTCGCCACCGGTTCCGGCGAGGAACGGTGGCTTGATTCTCATCGACAGTTCGCCGGCCTCACCCCGCGCCTTCTACCGTGCCAGCGTGGAACTCCCATGAACTGCGGGCCCCGGGTGCATCCCCTTTAGGTGTGAGATGGACCACGCGACCTTGACCGGCGGGCACGCATGGCAGGATGATTCCCGATCATGGCAGTCCCGAAGACCGGGCCCTGCCTTCCTCCCGAAAATCCGCTACCATGAAAAAAAACCACCTATTCCTGAGTTCCCTCGTCGCCCTGTCGGCCCTCTCCCAGACGGCAGGCGCCGTGGTGCTCTTCTCCGATACCTTCGACCGGAGCGACACCACCAACATTGATGACGCTGGATCCCAGAACAGCACGCAAGGCGGCCTGCTCGCCACTAACATCGAACTTCGCTCGTCCAAGCAGACCCTTGATATCATCAGCGGACAGCTTGGCCTCCCGTCGAACTCACGCGCCCGCTTCCACGACGAAGCCAACGCAGGCAGCCGCTACGATTTCAGCTCCGCTCTCGCAGCCTTCGGCAGCTCCGGCTTGATGACGGTCACCTGGGATTGGAACGCGTCCGCCGCCGATCCTGGCGATTGGACCAGCTTCAGCTTCGGAACCGACGATGACACCAGCCTCGAACCCGACGTGCGGGTCAATCACTCCACCACCGATCTGGGCGTGTTGGTGAAGCTCAATGGAGACGTGGAGTATTTTGACAACGGCGTCGCCACCACGCTGACGGCCGCCCACAGTGCCACCGGGAGCATCCCCATTTCCATCTCCGTCGCCTACGCCAGTCTCGACAATGGAGGGACCCTGACACTGCAGTCCGTCATGGTTGGAGGTGCGGAGACCCTCTCGAGCCCGGTTTCCACCTTCGCTTGGGACTTCGACGACGGCTCGCAAGTCCACCTCGAATTCGAGGGCAGGGGCGGCAACCCGAACCTTGTCGACAACCTCACCATCAGCGTCGTTCCGGAACCCTCGATGATCCTGCTCGGTAGCTTCGGCCTGCTCGCTATCTTCCGCCGCTCTCGCCACTGACGAGAGATTCTTCACGCCTTTCAGTGAGGGCGGGACACCTGGATTGCCGGGTGTCCCGTTCCTCTGTCGGTCCGAAAGTCTTGGGGTCGTCGCCGGCCTGAAAACCTGCTTCCCTCTCCCCGATGTCACTCCCCCTCTGCTTCTTGCTTTTCCTGATCCAAGGGATCGCGATGGCGGAAAGCCTACTCACTCCGTATCAGCCGGACGCCCACACGCTCCACCTATGGCACCTCGATGAAGCCAAGCCCCCGTTTCGGGATGTGGCGGCGGGCGGAACTCCGCTATTGGGACTTCACAATGGTGCCAGGCCAAGCCAGGCGGCCTGCCTGGGACTTGGGCACTCCGTTTCCTTTCATCATCATGTCTCAGGAACACCCGGACAGTCTTCACTCGCCGGAGCCGTCCTCACTGCTGCCCCTACCCTCGCGGGTGATAAGTCCGACAACGCGCCGGCCGGCTTCCGCTTTCAGGGTGACACCGGTGCCTTCACCTATGAGGCGCTGCTCAAGTTCGATCTGCTTCCCGCCGAGTCGCCGGCGATCGCCCTCGACATCCTCACCATGGACGGTGAGTCCGATGACCGGGTCTTCAGCTTCCGGGTCGAGCGCGAGGGTTTCCTCTCGTTCGTTCCTCTCCCAGAGAGCGGCTCCGCGGGAGGAGCCCTGGCCTCGATTCCCACTCAGGGGCCTCACGCAATCAATACCCGCGACTGGTTCCATGTGGCTGTCCGCTACACCGGAAGACCCGGCATACCGGGGGCCCTCCAGTTGTTCTGGACGCGCATCGGCAGCGGCGCCAATTCCGCTCAGCAGATCGGCTCGGGGATGCTGACCCGCAACCTTCCGCCCACGCTCGCCGACTTCGCCATCGGCAATGAAGCCCGCAACTCCACCCCCTGCAATGCCGAGGCCGAACCCTTCCCGGGGCTGATTGATGAGGTTCGTCTCAGTTCCGTTGCCCGTCATCCGACCGATTTCCTTTTCGTGCCCGAACGGGACCGCAGGCCCCCCGAAGCGTCCTTTGCGGAAGGGGGGAACTCGACCGAGCCGGATCGATTCAAGCTTCAGCTCACAGGGGTCAATGTCGACGGAGAAGCCATCGATCGGGATGGACGGGACGGAGCCCTTCTCAGATTGAAGCCCGGCCTCCACCGCCTCGACTTCGACATTGGTGTGATTTCAGGGGCCCGACACCGCCAGGCTCAGCTTCGCTGCCAACTTGAGGGATTTGACGAGCACTGGCAGGAAAGCACCCTGGGGATGAGCCTGGGCTTTGAGTTTCTCGACGAGCAGCGCAAGGCGATTTCCCAGGCACAGTTCAACATGACCGGAAACAGCCTCGGCTGGGGAACCGGTATTAGCGACTCCAACCTCACCGACCGCCAGGCGCCTCTTTTTGCACCGGAAAAGACCCGCTTTCTGAAGGTCACACTCAGCTCCGGTGCACCGGACACCAGCGGCAGCCTCGCGCTAGACGACCTCCATCTGGTACGCCCGGATCAACCCGACAAGCCCTTGTGGACAAACGGCGGCTTCGAAGAAGGGGTCAACGTCCTCGCCCCGATGCGAGCACCCACCGGGTGGCAGCGGGGCGGCGAGGAACCTGCCATCGCGCTCGTCGCGAAAGGCAACCCGTCAATGCTTCTTTGCCTCCTCGACGGGGACCAGTCCCGTTCCGGAAAATGGACCGCGATCCAGAGCCTCGACCCGGATTTCGTCGGAGGACGAGCCTTGGTCGTCTCCTGGCGGGAGGCCTACAACATCATCCCCGGCAATCAGCAGAGGGCCACGTTTCTCAATGTCCCCGCCGGAAGCTATCAATTCCGCGCCGTCGGCATCACCGACGATGACATCCCCGCATCAGCCAGCCTCTCGATGCCCCTCTTCGTCGAGCCCCACTTCTGGCAACGAGCTTGGTTCGTCCCAGTGGCCACCGCCCTCGGGGTCTCGCTGGTCGCCATCGCCATCATCCGTCATCGGGCTCGTAGAAACCGCCGGCGACTCCGCGAGTTCGCCCTTCAAACCGCCGTCGAGCGTGATCGGACCCGGATCGCACGGGACATGCACGACGACCTCGGCACGCGCATCTCGGTCCTCAACGTCACCGCCTCGCTGGCCAACCAGTATCTCGACAAGGACGCCACCAAAGCCCGCCACCAGCTCGAAAAGATGGCCACCGCCGCCCGTGAACTCGTCGTTGCCATGGACGAGCTGGTGTGGGCCGTCGATCCAGCTCACGACGACCTGGACGGCCTCGCCCTCCAGCTCACCCGGCATGCCCAGGACGTCTTCCACGAAAGTGAGGTCCGCTACCGCTTGGACATCCCCTCGTCCCTTCCCCGTCGAACCCTCAACTCCGACCTTCGTCACCACATCTCCATGGCCGTGAGGGAGGCATTCCACAACATCCTCAAACACGCGGGCCGCTGCCAGGCGACGATGAGGGTTTCGACCGAGAACAACCAGCTCCTCATCGAAATCCGCGACGACGGTCGGGGCTTTGAGCATCCCTCCACAAGCCGCGGCAACGGACTTCACAACATCGAGTCGCGCCTGCGGGAGCTCGGCGGCGTCACCGAGATCGAATCCTACCCTGCCGGCGGAACCACCATCCATATTCGCTGCCCGCTTCCTTGAATCACCGTCGCCCCATGACCGAGATCCCGCCAAATCCGCAAACCGTAGCCATCGTGGAGGACGATGAAACCCTCAGGGAAAGCCTCGTCGATATCATCGAGTGCTCCCAGCGCTGGAATTTGGTCGCCGCCTTTTCCGATGCCACGACGGCCTTGGAAGTTCTGGGAACCTCGCCACCTTCGGTCGTGCTCATGGATATTCAGCTGCCTGGGATGTCCGGCATTGAGTGCGTCGGGAAACTAATCGCACTGCATCCTCAGGTCCAGGTCATGATGGTGACGGTCTACGACAACAACGACCGCATTTTCGAGGCGCTCGCTGCCGGCGCATCGGGATACCTGTTGAAACGCGACATCCCCACCAAGTTGCTCCCTGCTCTCGATGATCTCGCAGCTGGAGGGTCCCCGATGTCCGGGGCCATCGCCCGCAAGGTGGTCCAGCACTTTCAGAAAGAGCCCGCCGAGAATCAGGAGCCAATCACACTGACTCCCCGCGAAACGGAGATTCTCAATCTCCTGGTCAAAGGATTCCTCTACAAGGAGATCGCTTGGGAACTATCGATCACCATCGAGACGGTCCGGACCCACCTGCACAACATTTATCAGAAACTTCACGTCAGAACCCGTACTGAAGCCGTGGTGAAATACTTGGGTCACGGCCGCTGATGGCGTCACCCAAAACAGAGGCCCAATCACGGGGCACCCGACAGTTCCTGTAGATGGCCCGGTCCTTACCCATTTCTGGCGAATTTCTCAAACCGAGACGACGGGCACCATCGCGGCACCCTCATACGGCTTTTCCCGAGCTTTCTCAACTTCTCGAAATTGCCCATTCGACGGTCGCGATTGAAGCCGATTGTCATGATCCGCCAATCCGACGACAGCGCTGATCGGAACCGCCGAATGCGAACCCTAACGATACCGATCCGAAGTCGGATCGTGAAGTTCTTCGACTGCCTCGCGGTGGGAGCAACGGGCGGAACGATCGTTTCCGCCGTCACCATTTGGCGCGAGGGCACTCAGGGGGAAGCTCATGACTGGATCTGCGCCGCCCTCGTGATCTGTAGCGGATTCGCCGTTTCCAGTTGGCTGGCCTCACTTGGCCTATCGGCCATCCTTCGGCTTCACTCAGAGACCCGTCCTGACGGCAAGTAAACCTTTCCCAACCTCCTCGAATTGCCGCACAGAACCTTCCCCTTACCAGCAGCAAAGCCCCTCCGATGTCGTCCGATTGCGAGACAACGAGCCGCTCTCCCTTCAGTTCTGTTTGCCTTGTGGATTTGAACCAGCCAGCATCCGCCATCGTGAAGACCATTGATGAGGCCTTTGCTGAACAGCAGGCCGCACTTGATCGGGCAGTCGAAGCCAGCCTCGCGCTGCGGCAGTTCTGCTCCCTCCACGCCACAGAGGAATGGACTCCAGAAATCGGCGGCGCTCTCAAGCCGCTCCTCAAGGAGCTGACCACTGCGGCGGAGTCTCTCGGCTACAAATCGAGGGTTGCCTTCCTCTACAACGAGAGACGGCTGGGTCTTCGCTGAAACGAAAGAGGGCCTCGGCGCTCTCAATTGAGGAAAGAGGACCGAGGCCGTATCGGGGGAACATCAAGCTCACAGAGACCCAGCCTACACTTTCACCGGCGCGGGACGACGGTTTCAGGCGTGAGCTTCTCGTGCTCGGCGTGTGATTGTCGCTGTTCTGCAACTCCGCAACCCCTGCAATTGGAGGGTGTAATCTCTTGCTGCGTAGAATCCGCAGGGCGAAGTCGTGAAACTCCAGTTGAAATCTCCGATTGGTAAATTATCGAGGAAACGGCGGGTTCGCTCGCCGTTCCAAGGTCGTGGATTCGAGGAGCCTGCTGTGGGAATTACCTGGGGGGGTGATCCCATTGCTTAGGGTGCCGTAAGCGGCGCCGTTCTTAGAATCCGCGAGGGGTGCCCAAGCTTCTGGGGGAAGTAGGGCACCCCTTCTGGCGTACCAGTGGAGGTTTCCCGGTCCCCACCCACCCTTGAGGGCGAATGGAAGGGAACCGAGATCCGGACGGGGATCTCCGGGCCACTGTTGCCCACACACCCAGCGTTCAGTGGCGAAACCGATCCTCAACAAACTCGGCCGGAGTGCAATTACGCCATGCAGCACACGCCTTTCGGGGGCACGCATTCGCGAGGGACGGAACCTTCTCCGAGCGGAGAACAGGTACCCAGAGGTCGAGGCACGTGCTACGAGTTTCTCCCTCCAGGCTCCGGTTCTTCCGTCGTGGGGGGAAACGAACGAACCGGAGCCATGTTTTGGGGGGTCTTCTGAAGGTCACGGGCTGAACCGCGCTCGCTTCTGATGAGAACGATCATCAACAAAATCAGGACCTAGTAGTCCATAAAATTTAATATGACACACACCGGCGTTTTTGAAATTGTACTTTTCCCGGGTTTTGTACACTCGGCGAGGTGCCTGCCAAAATCCACCGAATCAA
This sequence comes from Haloferula sargassicola, assembly GCF_040362925.1. Classification (NCBI taxonomy): domain Bacteria; kingdom Pseudomonadati; phylum Verrucomicrobiota; class Verrucomicrobiia; order Verrucomicrobiales; family Verrucomicrobiaceae; genus Haloferula; species Haloferula sargassicola. The sequence continues at coordinate 19 of NZ_BAABRI010000029.1, read as the reverse complement.
ACTGACCCAAGCCGAACGC
>NZ_BAABRI010000028.1:0-58892 GCF_040362925.1 Haloferula sargassicola | reverse complement strand
CGTTCGGCTTGGGTCAGTTTGATTCGGTGGATTTTGGCAGGCACCTCGCCGAGTGTACAAAACCCGGGAAAAGTACAATTTCAAAAACGCCGGTGTGTGTCATATTAAATTTTATGGACTACTAGGCAGTCCGGCTACCGGGAACTCGAAGCGACCCGCCGAACTGACCCTCTCCTCTCCCCTGCCCGGCGGTCGATGCCCGCCGCCCCCAAGCCGATGCCCGCCGCCCCCAAGCCGATGCCCGCCGCCCCCGAGCCGATGTCCGCCGGCAAGTCGGTCACTTGGCCTGGAACACCTGCCCGTTGACTTGCTCGAGCGTGTCTTGGGCGGTGGCGGGAAGGCTCGTCCGGTTCGCGTCCAGCCAGTCCTGGGCGGTGGCGTCGTCGCGCTTCCGCCATTCGCGGAAATAGCGGGCCAGGGCGGCATCGCGGGCCGGGGCGGAGCTCATGCCGAGGGCCACGTCCATGGCATCGGGCATCGCATTCTGGCTGAGCACGTCGCCGAGGCTCTGACGCGCCCGGTCGGCCAGGGAATCAGGGCCGGCTGCGTCGATCCACTGCCGCATGCCCACCGGATCGGTGCCGGCCCAGGAATACATGGCACCGGTGATGCCATCGCCGCCGACCTCGGGCGGCAGGGTCTCCAGCCACTGGAGGGCGTCGAAGGGGTCGATCGCACCCCAGGTGGTGCCGATGTTCGAGACGACCTGCCGCTGCATGTCGGCATCGACGATCGAGGCGCTCCATTTCACCGCCGCTTCGATGTCGCTGGCGGCCCACACAGTGGCGAGGGTCGAGGCGGCTTCCGTCTTGCCGGGGCCGTCGTCCATTTCCGCCACCCACTGCGCCGCGGCGGCAGGATCGGTGGTCGCCCAGATGTCGGCGATGGTGATGGCAACCGCGGCGTTGTCACCTTCATCGATCGTCTTCGAGAACATTTCGGCGGCCTGCCGCGGATTGTTCTGGGCGACCGTGTTGGCGATCGCGGTCTCGGCGGTGTCCTTGGCCTTGCCGTCCGGCAGGCTGCGGGCCCAGTCGAGCGCGGCCTGCGGGTCGCTCTCCGCCCAAGTGCCGGGCAGGGCGTTGAAAAAGGGCTGCGAGGTGAGCCCGGTGGAGGCCAGCCAGCCGGCGGCCTCCTCCGGATTGCGCCGCGTCCAGCCCATCATCAGGTCGGTCAACGCGCGCTCCTTGAGCGGGCCGGAAAGATGGTTTTCCGCCCACAACCAGGCCTCGCGCGGGTTGTCCTGGCCCCATTTGTTGATGGCGATGCCGATGGCGTCCGACTGCAGCTGCCCGGCCGGCAGGCTGCCCTGGGCGTGGTTGAGCGCGCCCTCGGGATCGGTCTCCGCCCATTTGCCGTAAAGGCCGCGGACGTAATCGGCGCGATCCTTGACCGACGCAATCCCCTCGGAGTCGGACAAGGCGCGGGGCAGGTCCGTTTCCGCGGCGGCGGCTCCCGCTTCGCGGAAATGGCGGGCGCGGTCCATCGCGGACAGCCGGCTGGGATCCCACGCGCGCGCTTCGGGCGAGTCGTCGCTCCGCGCGTTCAGGGCGGGATCACGGAAGACCGGGCTGAGGCCTGCCGCCTCCGCAGGTGAGGCGCTGCCAAGACCGGCGCGGGGCGAAATCCACCAAGTCATGGCCGCACCGAGCACCACGCCGCTCACCAGAAGTGAGGCGTTGGCGAGCGGCGAACCGTTCCTAGGCAACTTCATCGGCCGGAAGGCAAGCTAGGTGCGCCATCCGCCACTCGGCAATCCCTCATGCGTAACCGATCGGTAACGGCTTCGCGTGAATCCGCCTGTTGCAACCGAGATCTCGTTTCAAGAGGGATCGCATGGGTGCCGGCGCGTGCGCGGAAACGCGATTTCCCCTGTCTGGACGGCGGGCGATCGATCGCCCACAGTCGCCCCCCGTCGCCCATGTGCTTGTTGTCCCGGCTCCTTCCCGCCTGCCTTGCGATCTGCCAGGCGGCCGCGATGCCGTGGACCACGACGGTGCTGCAGACCTTCACCAAGCCGGGCGCCAACCCGACCGCGCCGCTCGTGCGGGGTGCGGATGGCGGGCTGTATGGAACCAGCTCTTCGGGAGGCGCGGCGGGTGTGGGGACCTTGTTCCGGGTGGAGTCGGGAAAGGTGCTGACGATTCATCATTTCGGCGCAGCCGGAGGATCCGCGCCGGCCGCGGGAATGGTGGTCGGCGGCGATGGCGCGCTGTATGGCACGACCGATGGCGGCGGCGCGGGCGGCTTCGGCGCGGTGTTCCGGTTCGATCCCGCGACGGGCACGCTGGCGACCTTGTTCAACTTCGCGGGGGGCAACGGCTCGGTGCCGGCGGAGCTGGCGTGGCACGGGGACGGAAACTTCTACGGCGTGACCCGCGCGGGCGGGGCGAACGGTCACGGCACTCTTTTCAAGCTCACGCCGGGCGGCACGCTGACGACGCTCCACAGCTTTACCGGCACCGATGGATCCGATCCCTGCGGGCCGTTGGAATTCGCCGGCGGAAGCTTCTACGGGGTTTGCCGTAGCGGCGGCTCTTCATCGCTGGGAACAGCCTTCCGGATCACGCCGGGCGGCACTTTCACGCCCTTGTTTTCCTTTTCCGGAAACGCGGGCGCCCACCCCGGCGCGAACCCGGCCGCCGGGCTGCGGCTGCACAGCTCCGGGGTGCTGGTCGGCACCACCGAGTATGGAGGAAGCGCCGGCTTCGGCACCGCCTTCAAGCTCACCACCGCGGCCGTCCCGGTGCATGGCGTGCTCCACCACTTTGCCGACCCCACCGGCTCGCAGCCGGCCGGCCGGCTGGTCGAGGGTGCGGATGCGAACCTCTACGGCACCTGCGCAGCCGGTGGCACTGCGGGCTTCGGAGTGTTGTTCCGGCTCACGCCCGGCGGGATCCACACGCCGCTCCACCAGTTCTCGGGAAACGATGGCGCGGTCCCGCGGGCGGGGCTGGTCGAGGATGCGGGCGGGCTTTTCCACGGCACCACCAGCGCGGGAGGTCCGGGCCAGCTGGGGGTCGCGTTCACCCTGTCGAGCGGCGGGGCGTTTGCGGTCGAGGCGGTGTTGTCCCCGGGCTCCGGCTTCCTGCCATCCGGCGCCCCGGTGGCGGACGGCACGGGCCGCTGGCTGTTTCCGCTGGCCCGCGGCGGCGACCTCGGAGGCGGCACCATCGCCGCGATCGATCCGGACACGGGGGAGCTGACCAGCCACGCGCTCGATCCCGCGATCGGCGACACGCCGGATGGCGCGCTGAGCTCGTTGAACGGCGTGTTCTACGGCATCTGCGCCCGTGGCGGGCTCTTCGACCGCGGCAGCGCCTTCGTTTACGATCCACTCAGCGGCCCGGCGGCGCTGGCCGATTTCGACACCGCCGGCGGATCGCTGGCGGAGGGCCCGCTGGTGCCCTTGACCGGGGCGTTGTTCGGGATGGCGCGCGAGGGCGGCAGCTCGGTGCGCGGCACGCTCTACCGGCTGTCCACCACCGGCTCGCGGCTGCGGGTCCTGTCTTTCACCGGCACCACTGGCTCGACACCCGGGCGCGACCCGCGCGGACCGCTGGTGCTGGCGCCGAACCAGTCGCTCTACGGCACGACCGCCCTCGGCGGCTCCTCGAATCTGGGCGTGGTCTTCAAGATCAACGCGCTGGGAGCCTACACCCAGCTCGCCTCATTCACCTCCACCGGGCCGAATTCGCCCGGGGGCGGCCTGGTCCTGGCGGCCGACGGGATGATCTACGGCAGCTGCCGTAGCGGAGGCGATTCCGGAGCCGGCGCGCTGATCCGCATCGATCCCGCCACCGACCAGTGGGAAACGGCAGCCTCCTTCGATCCCGCCAGCTCCGAGGAGCCCCTCGGCCCCTTGCTCGCCAGCGACGAAGGCTTCATTTTCGGTCTCACCGCCGGCGGCGCGGTGTTCCGTTTCCATCCACTTCTCGGCCTGGAAATCGTGGCCGATACCGGAGCCGCCGGCGCGGCCGAAGATGAATCGGCTCTCGCTCACACCGGCGGCCTCGCCCTGCTGCCGGATCGCTCGCTGCTCTGCACGCTGCCCGCCGGCGGACCGGGCGGTGGCGGGCAGGTCGTGAGAATCGTGCCGCCCGCGCCACGCACGGCTTGGAAGCTGGCCCAGCTCGGCGACGCGCAGGCACCGGACACCGGCGACCCCGACGGCGACTCACTGCCCAACCTCGTGGAATACGCGCTCGGCCTCGATCCGGCCGTGCCCGACGCCCTCCCGGCCGCGGCCCTGGTTTCCGGCGCGCTGGAGGTCACCCTGGCGCGCGATCCCGCCCGCACGGATGTGGCGGTTTCCGTGGAGGCGACCAGCGACCTTGAGGGGCCTTGGGAAACGCTCGCCTCCACCTCGAGCGGGCTGCCCTACACCGGGCCGGGCTATGTTTCCGGAGATGCCGCCACGCCAAGCCTCAAGGCGGTGCGGATCCGCGACACCTTGTCCCCTCCCTCCGCCCCCCGCCGTTTCCTGCGCCTGCGGGTCGATCCGTGATCCTTTCCATCCCGTTACGCCATTCATTTTGCCCGTCACCGCCCCTCATCCCTACACCTATCCGTGAGCGCCAAACCTCCGACGCGACACTTTCCCGGCACCATGAAACGCAGGACCTTCACGATCCCAACGGCGGGCCTCCGCTGGATCGTGGCCGCGTGCCTGGCTACCGGATTCTCCGTCGCAAAGGCCTCGGAAGCCAATGACCTGGATGGCGATGGGATCCCGAACATCGTCGATCCGGACATCGATAACGACGGCATTCCGAACGCCCTCGATGACAACATCGATGGCGGCATCGCCAAGACCGGCCCCTTCGCCGGCCAGTACATCGGCGATCACATCAACAACGACAATCCCTCGGAAAAGGACATCGACGACGATGGCCAGGCTGATGACTCGCTTGGCGAAACCGACATCGATGGCGACTCCAAGACCGACGATGACCCGACCGAGACCGACATCGACGGCGACCGCCGGGAGGATGACCTGGCCTCGGAGCTGGACATCGATGGCGACGGCCGCCTCGACAACGCGCTGGGCGAGGACGACATCGACGGCGACTCGCTGGACGACGATGACTTCATGGAAACCGACATCGATGGCGACGCCGCCACCGATGATGTGGATGACGACATTGATGGCGACAACCTCGCCAACAGCGGTGACACCGACGACGACACCGACGGGGATGGCATCCTCAACGCCGATGACGACGACGCCGACGGGGACGGCATTTCCAACCGCGACGACGACGACGACGACAACGACGGCGACCGCGACGAGGACGATGGCGACCACCACGACGAGCCGGATGAAATGAAGGTCGTCGAGATGCTGGCCTCCTCCCCCGCCGCCCCGGCCGGGAGCCGGGTGCGCCTGGAGCTGAAACGGATGGCCACCGGCAAGATCCGGATCGAAGTCGAGGGCGAGGACCTCGCGGCCGGCACCTACGATGTCTTGTTCAACGGCCAGCGGCTCGGCCCGCTCGTGATGCACGGGACAAGCGAAACCGAGGGTGAAACCCGCTTCGAAACGGACGCCGACGACGAGGACGAGTATCTGCTCCCCTTCGATCCCATCGGGCTGCCGGTGGCCATCGCGAGGGACGGCACGATCTACTTCACGGGAGTGGTGCCAAGCCCCCCCGATGCCCCCGGCGACGATGGCTCGGAAAGCGAGGACCACCATCACGAAGGCATCCTGGTTTCCAAGCTGATGGACAAGGCAAGCCATCTGCCCGCCGAAGCGGTGGGTGAAGTTGAAGTCGTTTTCGGTCTCGCGGGCGTCGTGGATTTCGAAGTCGAAGCCGAGCACATGCCGGAAGGCGACTACCAGCTGACCGTGGACGGAACCTTCCGCGGCACCATCCACGTGACCTCCGCCGACGGCACCTCCGCCGGCTACCTCCGGTTCAGCGTGGCTCCGATCCATCCCGGAGACCTTCTCCTCGACTTCCCCGTGGCGGGCGCTCCCGTCACCATCTCCCAGAACGGCGAAGTGCTGTTTTCCGGCCTGTCTCCGGCCACGGAATGACGGGGCCGCAGAGCCACCCCATAACCAAGTTGTTACATACTAACAAATGGTTACCATGAGTCGATTGATCACATCGGGATAGATCGTTATCCCGAAAGCATGCGAACCGCGACCTGGTCGTTCTGCCTCCCCACCCTGATTTTCGCCTTCCACGGCCGGGGAGCCGCCGCGGAGACCGACGTCCGTTACCGCTTCCAGAGCTACCACGAGGAAGACGGCCGCATTGACGTCGAGGCCCAGTATTTCCGCTTCGATCATCTCGCGGACACCGGCTTCAGCATCGGCATCCAATATGCCCACGACGCCCTCGCCGGCGCGACTCCGATCGGGACTTATGACGCGGCCAATCCCAACCTGTGGGACTACCAGCAGATCGACGACGAGCGGGACGCCATCGTCGTCGAGGCCGGGCAGGACTTCGGCGACTGGTCGCTCGCCCTCGAACTCTCGCATAGCAAAGAGAGCGACTACATTTCCGACGGGCTCGCCATGAAAGGCATGGTGGAGCTGTTCGAGAAAAACACCGTTCTCACCGCGGGAGCGTCCGTCAACGGAGACAAGATCCTCAGCAACGGGGGGACCACGATCCGCAACGACCGCGAGAAAGACAGCTTCGACCTTTCGTTCGGGCTGACCCAGATCTTCGACCGACATACGTTTGTGGACGTCAACCTCGGCTATGGCGAGAGCCACGGCTACTTGTCCGACCCCTACCGCCGGATTTCGGAAACGGACACCTTCACCATCGCCGGGATTTCGTTTGTCGATACGATCAGCCATCCCGAGAACCGGCCGTCGCACCAGAGCCGCGGACTTGCGAGGATCGGCGTCACCCGCTACCTTGAACCGCTTCATGCGGCGGTCGAGGGGAGTTACCGGTTCTACGCCACCAGCGACAGCCTGGAGGCGCACACCTTCGAGCTACGGTGGAACCAGGAGATCATCGACCAGGTGACCCTGTCCCCCTTTTTTCGCTACTACCGCCAGACCGCGGCGGAGTTCTACCACCCCTCGCTGACCGGGACGGCGATCGACGGCCATGGCCGGAACAACGGCGTGGGCCCGCACTATTCCTCGGACTACCGGCTGGCGGCGCTCGATTCCCTCTCCTACGGCGTCCAGCTCCGCTACGAGCCGGTGGAGGGACTGTCCTTCGACCTGCAATACGAGATCTATGACATGCACGGTCGCGATCCGCGGGCACCCTCGTCCTTTTTCCCGGACGCCACCGTCGTCTCCGCGGGGGCTTCGTGGCATTTCTAACACGTTCTTTTGATCCGGCTCATGATTGCGGAAAAGCATCTCAACGAAGGCCTGTTCAAGTTGCGCTTCCGCGCCATGGGCAGCCCGTGCCTGGTGCAGTTCCGGGCGGCATCGGTCGAGCAGGCGAAGCAGTTTCGCCGCGAGTGCCTTGGCTGGCTGAAAGCGTTCGAGGAAACGTGGTCCCGATTCCGTCCGGACAGCCTGCTGAGCCGCATCAACCGCCATGCCGGCATCGCGGCCGTCGAGATCACGCCGGAGCAGGACGAGATCTTGGAAGTCTGCCGGCAGACGGTCGAGCTTTCGGGCGGCATCGGGGATCCGACCACCCTGCCCTTGACCCAACTTTGGGACCGTGCGGCCGGAAAGGGCTGCGAGCCCACCGCCGCGGAAATCCGCCGGACGCTCGAACTCGTCGGCTGGCGGCAGGTCGAGCACTCGCCGGGCCGGGTGTTCCTGCCGCGGCCGGGCATGGCCCTGGATTTTGGCGGTTTCGGCAAGGAATACGCCGCCGATCAGGTGAGGGCGATCGCCCTCCGCCTGGGGATCCGCAATGCGCTGATCGACCTGGGTCGCGACATCGCCTCCTGCGGCAGTCCCGCCGGGGCGGACTTCTGGGTCGTGGCCATTGAAAACCCGCACACGCCCGACCGGGGGACCTTCCGCCTGCGGCTGCACGGCCAGGCGGTGGCGGGTTCCGGCGGCAGCCGCCGCTTCCGCACCATCGGTGGCGTGCGCTACTCCCACCACATCGATCCGCGCACCGGCCGGCCGGCCGAGAGCGACGTGGTCGCGGCCTCCTGCGTGGCGCGCGACTGCCTGACGGCCGGCATTTTTTCCAGGAACGCCTGCATCCTCGGATCCCGGGACGGGCTCGAACTCATGCGACAGCAACCCGGAGTCGAGGGGATCATCCAAACCGCCGGCTCCTTTCATCTCACTCCATCATTCCATCATCATGCACTTTCTCTCTAGATGCGTCCTCCTCACCTGCGCCCTCGCCGGGGCGGCCAGCGCCGGCATCGGCATGGGCCAGGCCTTTCCCTCCCCGAAAAGCTGCGGCGTCTCCGGCGAGATCCCGGCCACCTCGGGAAAGGTCGTCCTCTACGACTTCTGGGGCTCCTGGTGCGGACCCTGCAAGAAGGCCATGCCCGCCTACGAAAAGATCTACCAGAAATACCGTAGCAAGGGCCTGGTGGTTGTGGGCGTGGGCGTCGACCGCGAGGCCGAGGCCGCCAACCGGTTCCTCGCCAAGGTGCCGCACAGCTTCCCGGTATGCTTTGATTTCCAGCAGAAGATGGTGGCCAAGGTCGGCCCGCCCGGCATGCCCACCGCCTATCTGGTGGGCCGCAACGGCAAGGTGATCCATATCCTGAGCGGCTTCCATGGCAGGAAGTCCGTCGCCGAGCTGGAAGCCGCCATCGAAGCCGCCCTTTGACCCATGTCGACGCTCCGCCTGCTCCTGCTGCTCGTGCCCTTTTTCGCCACGGCCTGCGCCCGCGTGCAGCCGTGGGAAAGGGACAACCTCGCCCGTGAGGTGATGAGCCCCGGCCGCGATCCGCTCGGGTCGGCGATGTCGGAACACATCTACTTCAGCCGCGAGGCCGCCCATGGAGGCAAGGGCGTCGGCGGCGGAGGATGTGGCTGCAACTGACCCCGATCCCCACATGATTCCATGAAGAAACTCCTCGAAACCAAGGCCGTCCAACGCGGCACCCACACCCTGGCCAGCGGCTTGAGCGTCGTCGCCCAGCGCGCCCCCTTGCTCAAGGAGGCCGGCGTGCTCGCCGAGTCGGTCCCCTCGCTGTTCCGGCTCGCCGCACCCTTGGGCATCCATTTCCTGACGACCCACGCGGTGTCGGGTGCCTCGACCACGGTCAAGCCGGCCACCGGGTTCACGAACCCGGCCGACGCCACGGCGGGTGAGCCTTTCAACTGGATCTTCCGCACCTCCCCGGAGACGGCCGAGGACTACACCATCACCGGGCTGCCCCCCGGCGTGACCTTCACCTTCAATCCACGCGCCGCGGGCGGCTATCAGTACTTGGCCGGGTCTCCGAGCGCTGGCGGCACCTACCAGGTGACCATCATCGGCTGGCGCTACCCCAACCACAGCGGCGGCTCGGAGGCCAAGACCACCTACAATCTGGTGGTCAACGTGGCCACCCCCGCCACGCCCTGGGACAGCTGGCGCGAAGCCCAGGGATGGACCGCGGGCCAACTCGCCGATCCCGCGGTGAGCGGGCCCGACGCCGACCCGGAGCACGACGGCATTCCGAACTCGCTGGAATACGTGCTCGATCTCGACCCGCGCGCGCCGAGCTCGATGCCCGGCAAGGTCGAAGACGATCCGACGTCCCCCGCCACCCACTACGTTTACTCCCTGCCGCTCAATCCCGGCGCGACGGACGCCACCGTGGGATTCGAGGCCAGCAGCGACCTCGGAGGCACCGGGTGGAGCGCGATCGGCCCCTCGGACCCGACCTATCCGGTGACCCGCACCGCCACGGAGATCCGCATCCGGATCCCGAAAAACCTCGGCCAACGCTTCATCCGGTTGGCGGCCTCACTCTGACTCAGAGCAGGCCTTCGGTCAGCTCCAGCACGTGCTCGAAGGGCACCTGCTCGAGCAGGCCGAAGGCGTCATGGCGGGTCAGCCGGGCGCGGCCCGCGGCAGGACTGCTGATGCCGCACAGGAAACGGGCGAGCTGCCGCGGCGACTTCAGCGCGGCATGTCCTTCCCGGCGCAGTGCTTGGATCAGCGCCAGGTCCTCCTGGGAAACTTGCGGGACGGGCGATCGGGGCAGCACTTCCGGCGATTTGCCACGGCACCGGTCGCAGTGACCACAGGGTTCCATGGCTTCGCCGAAATGTCCGGTGACGAAGGCGGTGAGGCACTCCTCCGACTCCGCCAGCGAAACCACCTCCCGCAGCCGTTCCAGGTCGGCCCGCTCCCGGTGCCGGAAGCGCTCGTCCAGGCGGTCGGCCACGTCACGGACGCGGACTTCCGTCTGCAGCAGCCGGTAGCCCTGCCGCACGCCGGACTTTTTCAGGGCGAGATCCCCCGCCTCCTCGAGGAACACGAGGGCCGCCACGATGCGCTCCCGGCTCTCGCCGGTCTCCATCGCCACCCGGTCGATGTCGAAGTTCAACCAGCTCCTCCCTTCCCTGGCTGCGGCGAAGATTTTCCGCAGGAATGACTTACGGCGGGCATCGTAGCCGGCGAGAACCCTTTCGAAGTCGCGCAACAGCTTCACCGCATAGGTCGCGTAAAACGGCTTGGTGGCTTCGATGATGCCCTCGAGCTCGAGATAGGTCATCAAGGTCGTGACCACCAGCGGACGGATGTCGTTCACGGTCGAGAGTTCGTAAACCGACACGTCGAAATCCCCGCCGAGCCGCAGCACGTGATCGACGAGGTGGCGCACCGCCTCGGGGGTGGGCGTGTCGCCGAAAATGAAGTTCTCGAGCGTCACGAGGTCGTCGCCGCAGGCCAGCATCTCGCAGATGGAGGTCTCGCCATCACGGCCCGCGCGGCCGGTTTCCTGGGAGTAGTTTTCCAGCGACTTTGGCAGGTTGTAGTGGAAGACGGCGCGGATGTCGGCCTTGTCGATGCCCATGCCGAAAGCGATGGTGGCAACGATCACGCGCAGCTCGCCGCGCATGAACTTCTCCTGGGCTTCCTCGCGGAACTCCGGCGGCAGGCCGGCATGATAGGCCTGCGCGGCCTCGCCATGGCGCTTGAGATGGGTGGCCACGTCCTCCGCCGTGTGCTGGAGCGTCACGTAGACGACCACCGGCCCTTCCGTGGCGCGGACCTTTTCCAGAAGCAGCGACTTGCGTTTCCCCGCCGGCACCGGGCTGACCCGGAGGTCGAGGTTTCTCCGGTGGAACGAAAGCTGCACGTGGTCGGCCGCCGCGATGCCGAACCCGCGCCGGATGTCAGCGGAGACGGACGGCGTGGCGGTCGCTGTGAGGCACAGCACGCGCGGCACCTTCAGGTCGCGGCACAGCTTGGCCAGCTTCAGGTAGTCGGGCCGGAAGTTGTGGCCCCATTCGGAAATGCAGTGGGCCTCATCGATGGCGACCATGCCGAGCTTCATCCGCTTCAGGCGCTGGCGGAAGCCTTCGTTGGCCAGCCTTTCCGGGGCCACGTAGAGCAGCTTCACCGTGCCCTCGCGCAGGCCGTCCATCACCTGGCCGTACTCCTCCTGGCTCAGCGATGAGTCGAGCCGCGCGGCCCCGACGCCTCTGGCCCGCAGGGCATCCACCTGGTCCTTCATCAGCGCGATCAGGGGGGAAACAACCAGCGTCACGCCCTCGATCATCAGGGCCGGCAGCTGATAGCACAGCGACTTGCCGCCGCCGGTGGGAAAGACGGCAAGCATCGACCGGCCGTCGAGCAGGCCCTCGACCACTTCGCGCTGGCCGCCGCGGAATCCCGCGTGGCCGAATGTTTCCTTCAACAAGCGGTCCGGCATGCCCGCAGCGTGAAACGAATGCCGCCGCGGCATCAAGCTACGGTGCCGGTCATTCCTGCTCCTCGTCGAAGCTCACCAGGACGGTTTTTTCCGGCAGGTCGAAACACGGCGCCATCACCCCGCGGACCGGCGCCACCTGCTGCTGGTAGCTGGCGGAAATCAAGGTGCCACCCTGCGGGCCCGGGACCTGGCGGGGAGTTCGCAGCATCACCTTGGTGCCCATCATCAGCGATCCCGCGCAGGCCACCATGCAGGCGACGGTGACGCCCTCGCCCCACAGCCAGTGGACCACGTGCGAAGGGCTGAAGCGGCCGACCGCCAGGATGAGCAGGGTCACCACCCCGGCGAAGGATACGGCGATGATCGGCAGGATCGACTCGGCCTCGAAGGTCAGGTTCAGCAGCCGCAGCGCGGCCGCCGCGAATCCGCTGGAGCCGACGAACAGCAGCGCCAGCCACAAGAAGGGGATTTTCGGCCGCGGGAGGTTGCCGCGGCCGACGCGGCTCATGCCATCCAGCAGCTCCCGCACGGTGCGCACGCCGAGGCACTGGTTGAGCCGGCGGAACTCGGTCTTGCGCAGCCGGTCGAGCTCCCGCTCGCGGCGCTCCATCAGCTGGACGATGCGCAACCTCGAATAGGTCGCCAGCGCCTCGTCCTTGCGGTTCTTCACGGCCGTCAGGGCACGGGCCCAGGTCGCCGGGTCGAAGTTCTGGGAAAGCACCTCCTGGCCCACCCGGCGCACGATATCCTCGGGGACTTCCGGGCATTCCAGCCGGATCGAGTCGAGTTCATGGTCATGCAGATTCATGGCAAGCTCGGGTGGGTGTCAATGAGAGGTGCGCCGGCGCAGCATCAGCAGCACCCCGAGGGAGGAGGCGAAAAGCAGCACGGCGGAGGATTCGGGCACCGCGGCGGCTGCTCCGAGATGGCCGCTCAGCTGTTCCTCCATGGTCAGCGTGAAGCGCGAAGACAGGTCCGTCGAAACCACCGACCCGCTGATCAGACCGACCGTCCCGCCCACGATACTATCCCTGTAGTAGGACTCGATCGCGTCGGCCTTTTTCCCGAGAACCACCGCGCTGATCAGGTCGATTCCGGAGGCGAGGGCCTGCTGCGAGGCTGCCTCATCCGCCTTGGTGGAGCCGTTGGGACGGCTGACGGCGCCGACCTGAACCATCTGCACGGGCGACTCGAAGCCATTGCCGGCGGCGCCCGTTTCGGTCCCAAACGAAGGGATGCCGGCACCCATGGCGTCGGCGAAGGTGTAGTTTCCGTTCGAAGGGCGGGCCAGGGAGGTCAGCTGGCCGGCGAACATCTGCGCCTCGGCCTCGTTGCTGATGGACATCCACGGGATGCCCAGGGATTGGGACGGGCTGCCTCCGAAGAACATCAGCGAGATGGCGATGCGTCCGGCGGCGCCGGAAGCAATCGCATCGATCACCGAGCTACTGGTGAAGGCACTGGCATACCCCGACATGAGGGTGTCGAAGTCGTTTTTCTTCAGTCCGTCCTTGGAGACATCGACCAGGAGGAGCAGTTCGGAATCTACGCTTTCGGCTTGGGACCTGGAGGGGAGCCCGAACAATGCAGCAGCAAGCAGGGGGGCTGCAAAGAGTCGGCAAGGGCGTGCGCACCTTGAGCGCCAATTCAGACCATTGGCGGGGTTCATGGGGAGTTGGGGTAGGGGTGTGTGTGGAGGTGCTGGGGGCACCGGGGGCGGCGTCGCAAAGCCTGCCTGGGGGACATCGAGCTTCGTGACGAAACGGATAAAAATTTAGAATTGCAAAGCATTCAAGATAAATTTAATAAATTTTCCATGATCGATCCACGACGTTCCCAGCAGAGCTTCATGAGCACCCGTGTGGCGCTCGCCTTCGGCGTCCTGCTTTCCGGGGCTTTCGGCCTCGCAGCCGCGGTCTACATCAAGCCCGCCGCACCGACGCTGCGGACGGTGGCGGTGCCCGCGGCGGGCAGCCGGGCTCCGCAGGAGTTTGAAAAAAATCGCCCGACCTTGGTTTCGACCCGAGCTGACGAGGTGGCCCGCCAGGTGGCCCCGGCCGATGGCTTGATCCGCTTCTGTTCGAGCCACGTCACGGAGACCCGCAGCTTCGTGATTTTCCGCCACGGCACCTGCGTGGTGCTGCAGGAGCCCGTGACCGATCCCATCGCCGAGGCCGAGCGCATCCTGAGGGCGAACAATGATCCGGAGGCGCGATTCCTTCCCGAACTGACCAGCGAGGGCAACCTCATTGTCGGCTTCAAGGAGCCGCTCTTCCACACCTTCACGGCGGCGGAGCGGGAGGCGATGCTCGATGAGCTGACCAAGATCACTCCCGCCCTTCTGACTCCGAGCGAACGGGTCAGTGCCGCGGATGACTGGGTGCCGCCGACGCATGCCCGCTTCGGGCTGCTGGCGCGCCGCCGGATGCTCGAGGATGCGGCCAAACCGATCCCGGTGAAAGTAATCCGGGCCTCCCGCGCAGTCGCGGCGAACGACTGAGCCGCACAGCAAACGGCAGGCTGGCCTGCCGCCGGAATGCATCCCTCATCCCCACCGTGCCGGCATGCAGCTCGGCAGCTCGCCCGCTTTTCCCGCGCGCCTCCATCCTGACCGGAAACGGGGTTTCCCCTTCCGAAGTCCGGAACTCGCCGACCTTCTACCGGCTCACCGTTTCCCGCTGACTTTTCACCACCGGAAGAAGAGCGGCGGGACCACGATCCGGACACGTCCGGTGCCATCGTTGTTTTCGCTTTTTTCGATGGCCGTCACGATCTCGTTCTCGAACTCGATGTTGGTGCGGCCTTTTTCCTCGCGCGTGATGTGGGAGAGCTGGCGGAAGACGTTTCCGGAGTAGGGATCGCGGGAGTAGGTGTAGTGCTTCACCTCCTCATAATCGATGAATTCCCAGGTGCCCGAGCGTCCCTCGGCGGTCTGGCGGACGGTGGTCTTGGTCGGCTCGCCGAGGGCCTTGGATACCTCGTCCATGGTCATGCCGATGGCCGGGCGCTTCTCGGCGATGAGCTTGGCGACCTCCAGCTGGCGCTCGTAGAACTGGGCGAGGTGTTTTTCGAAATCCGGATCCTTCTTCGAGGCGAAGGCACCGCTGCCGACCCAGCCGACCGTCTTGTTGCCGCCGGTCTGCGCGCTCACCCGGTAGGCGCGTCCGGTGATGGCCTGGATTTCCACCTGCTGGTCGGGCAGCACGGTGCCGAGGCGGCGCTGGCCATCCTTGTCGCTGAAAATGGGGGCCGACTTGACGATCCAAAGCTTGAGCGGCTGGTCGAGATGCTCGGCGAGGTAGACGACGTCCGGATCGGAATCCAACAGCGAGCGCTTCGCCTGCGCGGGCAGGGTGGCGGACGCCAGCAGCAGGGTCAGGATGAGGACAAGGCGGCGTTTCATGGCGACAAGATAGCACTTCTCCCGGCCGGGAGGGAGCGTTTCGGCGTGGGACGCACCGGAGGCGCGGTTCATTCAATCCAAACTGCCGCCGCCCCCATCACCGCACCGGCGCCTGCGGTCCCCCGAGGTGGCGCTGGAAGAAATCGACCCGCCGCCGTTGGCCATAGCGGGTTTCACCGGAGCCGTGGTTCCGGCCGGTCATGGGCAGAAAATCGAAGTCCTTGTCAGCCGCGATCAGCGCGTCGATGACTTGATAGGTCGAGGACGGGTCGACGTTGGTGTCCAGCTCGCCGACGGTGAGCATCAGCGCGCCCTGCAGGTTGGCAGCGTGGGTCACGTTCGAGTTTTCCGCATATTCCGGACCGACCGGCCAGTCCATCCACTGCTCGTTCCACCAGATCTTGTCCATCCGGTTGTCGTGGCAGCCGCAGTCGGCCACCGCGGCGCGATAGAAGTCGCCATGGAAAAGCAGCGCTCCGAGCGCGCTCTGGCCGCCGGCCGAGCCGCCGAAGATTCCAACCCTCGCCAGGTCCATGGCCGGCTCCTTTTCCGCCGCCGCCCTGATCCAGGCGATGCGGTCGGGAAACCCCGCGTCCTTGAGGTTCTTGTAGCAGAAATGATGGAACTCGCGGCAACGGTTGGCGGTGCCCCGGCCGTCGATCTTGACCAGGATGAAGCCGTGCACCGCGACCTCGTGCATCGGCGCGATCCATGGCTGCCAGGCCTTCGGCACGAAGGAGTCCTGAGGCCCGGCGTAGATGTTCTCGACCACCGGATACTTCTTCGCCGGATCGAAATCCGGCGGCCGGAGAATGATCCCCCAGATGTCGAACTTTCCCTCCCGATCCTTCGCCACGAAGGGCTCGGGCAGCGGCCAGCCGGTGGCGCGCAGCTTCGAGTCATCCGCCTCCGCCAGCACCGCCACCCTTGCGCCGTCCGACCACCGGTGCAGCTCGGTCACCGGCGCGTGGTCCACCCGCGACCAACGGCAGGTGTAGTAGCTCCCTCCCGGCGAACGCTCGAAGCGATCGTGCGTGCCGTTCGACGAAGTCAGCGCCACCATTTCCCCGGTATCGATCGAGACCCGGGCGAAGTGGATGAAATACGGATCCTGGTCCGGCTCGCGGCCCGACACCTTCAGCAGCACCTCGCGCTTTTCCTCATCCACCTCGACCACCTCGCGGACGATCCACCCGCCGTCCGTGAGCTTCCGTTTCACCGATCCATCCCGACCGTCGAGAAGATAGAGGTGCTTCCAGCCATCCCGCTCGGACATCCACAGGATCTCCCGGCCGTCGTCCAGGTCGTGGCGGAAGGAATTGCCGTAGACGAACACGAAAGTCCCGCTCTCCTCGCCGACCAGGACGCGCTGGCGGCCCGCCTCGCTATCGACCTCGATGACGCGATGCTTGCCGAAGCCGCGCTGGATGAATTCATAGGTCAACCGCCGCGAGTCCTGCCGCCAGGCCAGCGCGCGGCACTCGAAAGGATTCTCGATCAGCGAAAAGTCCGGCGCCACCGGCTCGCGGCCGTCCGTGAAGAACACCCACGGTGCCCGCGTGTCGATCTCGTCGCCCGGCTTCGGATAGTCCTGCGTGAAATGCTTCGGCTGGAGCTGCCCGTCCGGCGCGGAGTCGATGTAATGAACCTGCCGCTCGGGGACGTCGTGCGTTTTCCAGATCGCGAAGCGCGATCCATCCGGCGCCCACAGCGGCGGATCGCGGAAGACGCCCTGATTGTCGTCCGCCGCCAGCAGCCGGTCCTCTTTCGCCCCGCGCTCGCCGAGCATCAGGTCGCCATCCTTCACGCGGACCTCGAACCGGCCGTCAGGCGACCGCCACGATCCCCGGGGACGCCCCTCCCTGCACTCGTGCCGCCCCGGCCGCGCGGAAGGCCGGGGCCGCCCCGGCGCCGGCTCGCTCCAACCCCCATCCTCCCAGCGGCGGTCCCCCTCCCCGGTTTCCAGCACCAGCTGGCCGCCTTGCTCCAGGCGGAATCCGCTCCAGCCTGTCCCGGGATCGACCGTCCGCTTGATCTCTCCGGTTTCCGACTCCCTGACCACCAGTCGCCTGCCCTCGGGCAAGGTCTGCTCGTGGACCAGCAACCGGTCGTCCGGGGAAAAGGCCACCCGCACGGTGGTGTCCGGCACCTCGGTCTGGGAAACGCCATACCATTGCCCCGTCAGCTTCTCGAAATCCTCCAATCCACCCTGCTTGGCCCCGGCCATGGACGCGGCCAGTATCAGACATCCCACCACCCCGATCGGGAAACGTTTCATGCCGCCCCAAAACGTGGCTGCCACCGCCGATCTGTCACGCCTCCATGTTCGATGTTGGACGTTCGAAGTCCGATGGTCATCCTTCGTCCATGTCCGTCGGTCCGCTTTCGCAGAAACTCTTCGCCACCGCCAAGGAACTCATCCCCGGCGGCGTCAACTCGCCCGTCCGCGCCTTCCGCAACGTCGGCGGCGAGCCCTTCTTCGTCCGCCGCGCCAAGGGCAGCCGGATCGAGGACATCGATGGCAAAACCTACATCGACTACATCGGCTCCTGGGGCCCGAACATCCTCGGCCACGCCCCCACCGTCGTCACCAACACCATCCACGAGGTCGCGAAAAACGGCGTCTCCTTCGGCATTCCGAACCCCTTCGAGGTCGAGATGGCCCGCACCATCACCGAGTGGGTGCCGTCCTGCGAGAAGGTCCGCATGACCAACTCCGGCACCGAGTCCACCATGTCCGCCATCCGCCTCGCCCGCGGCTTCACCAAGCGCGACCTGATCGTCAAGTTCGACGGCTGCTACCATGGTCATAGTGATTCCCTGCTCGTCGCCGCCGGCTCCGGCGCGCTGACCTACGGCGAGCCCGACTCCGCCGGCGTCCCCGCCGATTTCGCGAAAAACACCCTCGTCCTCCCCTACAACGACCCCGAGGCCCTCACCTCGCTGTTCGAGGAAAAGGGCGAACTCATCGCCGCCATCATCGTCGAGTCCTACCCCGCCAACGCCGGCTTCGTTTTGCCGAGACCCGGCTATCTCGACCTGCTCACCCGCATCACCAAGAAGTTCGGTGCCCTGCTCATCTTCGACGAAGTCATGACCGGCTTCCGCCTCGGCAAAGCCGGCGTCCAGGGGCTTGAGGGCATCACCCCCGACCTCAGCTGCTTCGGCAAGGTCATCGGCGGCGGCCTCCCCGTCGGCGCCTTCGGCGGTCGCGCCGACGTCATGGACCTCCTCGCCCCCCTCGGCCCCGTTTACCAAGCCGGCACCCTCAGCGGCAACCCCCTCGCCATGGCCGCCGGCCTCGCGCAGTTGAAACAGCTCGCCGGAAACGGAGCGCTGGCTTCAGCCGCCGAGTCCCCCAACGGCTATGACCGCCTCGACCAACTCGGCCAACATTTCGAAACCGGCCTCCGCGCCCTCTTGGAAGAAAAGGGCGTCCCCCACCGCCTCAACCGCGTCGGCTCCATGTTCTGTCTCTTCTTCACCGACCGCGAGATCGTCAACGTCTCCGACGTCATGAAGCAGGACCTCGAGTTCTTCAAAAAGTTCTTCTGGGGCTGCCTGGAAAAAGGCATCTACCTCGCCCCCAGCCCCTACGAAACCGGCTTCCTCTCCCTCGCCCACACCGAGGCGGATCTGGACGACACGCTGGGCGTGTTCGGCGAGGTGCTCGGAAGGATCTGAGGGCCGTCACCCGTTCCGCGCAGCATCGCTCGCACTCTAACAAATTTGCGTATTTTGCTTTTGATTAGCAAATGCGTAGTTACGCGAAGGTGCTCGACAGAATCTTCCCTGGCGGAACACGATGAAAATTGGTGGTCATCGGATTCCGAGAGCGGCCGCTCCCGTCGTTGACGGGTTCCTCAGGCACGGTTCCGGGACCCTCTGCCAACCCGTTTCCACCATGAAAAGGATCCTTCTTTCCGTCGGTGCGGCCCTGATGGCCGGGCCTGCCAGTGCGGCCGTCTTCCACGTCGATGCCTCGGTCGCCACCCCCGGTGACGGCCTGACCTGGGCCGCGGCGATGACCGACCTCCAGGCCGCCATTTCCGCCTCCTCATCCGGTGACTCGATCTGGGTCGCCGAAGGCACCTACAAGCCGGGCACCGCCCGCAGCGACCGTTTCGTGCTCCCGCCCGGCGTGCAGATCCTCGGCGGTTTCCCGAGCGGCGGCGGCGATGGCACGGCCAACGCCCGCAACCTCGACCCGTTGACCAACGGCACCGTTCTTTCCGGCGACATCGACGGCGACGGCACCCGCGCCGGCAACAGCTACGTGCTGGTCGATGCCCTCAGCTCCGGCACCTCGTCGTTTCTCTCCGGCTTCACCCTCACCGGCGGCAATGCCGACGGGGCCACCACCCCCACCGACCGCGGTGGGGCCATCAGCATCGGCGACCGCTCACCCACCCTCGGAAATCTCCGTTTCCTGGAAAACCGTGCCCGCTACGGCGGCGCCATCCACGCCAACGGGGGCTCGCAGTTCATCATGCGGCAATGCCTTTTCCAAGGCAACGTGGCCGACATCGCCGGCGGCTCCGGCGGCGCGATCTACCTCACCAACGGCGCCTCGCCCACCCTCACCGACTGCGCGTTTGTCGGAAACGACGGCATCATCGGCGGCGCGATCCGCGCCTTCAACAGCACGCCCACCCTCACCCACTGCACCTTTGCCCACAACAAGGGCGGCAGTGGTGACGGCGCGCTCTACAACGACGGCGGCACCACCGTGCTCTACCGGAACTGCATCTTCTGGGGAAACACTCCCTTCGCCTGGAACGCCCGCAGCCCCGCCGCCGGATCGGGCAACAACCTCGTCCAGGGCTCGTCGGTCGACGGCAGCTTCACCCTCCTCGTCAGCTCGCCGCTTTTCGCGAGCATCCCGTTCAGCACGGACGGCGACTGGAAAACGCCGGCCGACAACGACTACGGTGACCTGAGTTTGAGCCCCGGCTCTCCCGCCATCGACCGGGGAAACAACAGCTTCACCTCCCAGCTCACCGACCTCGCCGGAAATCCGCGGGTCGCAGATGGCGACTCGAACCTGGTGGCCACCGTCGACCTCGGTGCCTACGAGGCCCCCGAGCCGGTGCCCGGCGATGAGATCCACCGCTGGACCTTCGATGGCGACCTGAAGGACTCGGTCGGCTCGCTCGACCTCTCCCTCCACGGCGCGCAACTCCGCAACGGCCGGCTTTTGCTCGATGGAATCGAAGCCTACGCCGCCTCGCAGCGCCCGCTCGGCCTCACGCTGAAGGAGCGCAGCCTCGTCGCATGGGTTTCCCCCTCCAGCCTCAACCAGGCCGGCGGCGGCGTGCTGACCACGGTCGATCCAACGAGCGGAACCGAGGTCTTCGATGGCATCGTGTTCGGCGAAAGGACGACCCGCCAGTGGATGAACGGCAGCAATGGTTTCCTCCGCACGCCGGCCAGCAACGGAGGCCCCGCGGAAACGCTGAGTTCGCCCGACCAGGTGATGATCGTCATCACCTACGCCGCCGACAACTCGATCAAGATCTACCGCAACGGGACGCTCTACGGCAGCACCATCCAAGGCAGCGTGATGACCTACCCCAACGGCCTGAGCACCGTCTATCTCGGCATGCGCCACCCGGCGGGAGCGCCTTCGTCCATCTACTTCACCGGCAGCATCGACGAAGCCCGCATCTATCGCACCGTGCTCTCGGAAACGCAGGTCGCCCAGCTTTTCAACGAAGGCCCCACGCCGGACACCGCTGGCAGCGCCGCGACCAACCTCGCGCCGACCGGGATCACGCGCATGTCGCACGCCTCACCGGTCGCCCTGCCCGACCGCACCGATGCCGGCGTGCTGATCGATGGCAGCCGCGCCGCACTCAATCGCAACGCCGCGCTGCCGACCGTCGACGAGCCGAACCCGTGGATCGAGGTCGAGCTGCCGCAGGACGCCCTGATCGAGCGCGTCGTGCTCACCAACATCCAGTTCCCGCTCACCGGCACCTGCTGCTCGTCGCGCTTCCGCGACATCACCATCGAGCTGCGCGATGCGGAGGGCAACGTCTTCGATAGCTCCGTGCTGCTGAACCCGGAAAACACCGGCTACACCGCGCCGAACGGGCCGGACACGCTGAGCTACCAGTTCGACTCCGACATCCCCGCCCGCATCGTCCGCGTCACCCGCACGCCGGACCCCGACCTGTCCGGTTCCGGCGGCCTCGGCCAGCCGATCGCCCACGAGGCGGGTTACCTCGAGTTCGCGGAAATCGAGATCCTCGGGGAAAACGTCGCTCCTCCCCCGCCGGTGCCGGCGTTTTCCATCCACTATGACTCCCGTAGGTCGAACCCCGACCCGCGCTCGCAGGGCTGGATCGCCAGCGAGACCGTGGTCGGCTCGGACGTTTCCCCGAACAACGGCTCGATCGACAGCGGCAGCAACGCCGGCATGGTCATCAACGGCTTTGAGGCCGCCTGGCAGACCCACGACCAGCTCACCTCCACCAGCTCCGACAACCCCATCTACCGCAAGGCGCTCACCCGGGACCACCTGCGCCAGATGCACGACACGGGATGGAAATACCTCTCCACCTTCCGCGCGGTCGGCGGGGGCGGCTTTCTCGGCTGGAACTTCATCGCCGCCGACAACCCCGGCTGGGACGTCGGCACCCATCCGGGCGCCCGCGTCGGTTTTTTCCTCACGCGGAACATCGACGACAGCCTCACGATCGCTTCGGAGTCCGGCAGCGGCATCACCCTGCCCGCGGGCTCCGCCTCGGAGTATCACACCATCCGCTGCGTCGGGCAGCCGCAGTCGACGCTGTTCGACTGGTGGGTCGATGACATCCCGATGGGCCAGCTCGACCTCGCCGATGTCAGCCACGCTTCGCTCACCTCCAGCGAGGTCATCTTCGGCTCCGGCCTGTCCGCCCCCACCGGCCGGGTGATGAATTGGAAGCAGGCGCAGCTGGGTTCGACCGCGGCCCCCACCGAGCCGGATCTCAGCGGGCTGGTCTTCTATCTTCCCTTCGAGTCGGGTGCCGATGGCACGCAGTTCCTGCGCGAGAAATCCCTCGCCCCCGGCGACAAACCGCTCATCGGGGAGGTCAATGGCACGCTCTCCCCCGCCGCGCCCGCGGTAGCCGGGCAGGGCCTCCAGATGCCTGCCGACAATTATTTCACCGGCCCTTCCGTCTATGCCAAGGCCTCGCCCATCCCGGCCCTGGCAGGGCTCGATCACGCCACGGTGAGCGTGTGGCTGAAGGCGGTGACGGCCGGCGACGGCCGCGCCGCCGGCACCCTGTTTTCGATTTCCGGCGTGCCGGGCGACAGCCTCGCCCTGCGGATCGTCAACCCCACCTCCACGCCCAAATTGGAGTTCGTGAACTTCGCCCAGAGTTCCACTCGGCCGACCTATCTTCTCCCCGACAGCTTCTTCGACGGCTCATGGCATCATGTCGCGCTGACCTTCAGCCCCGGCGTCACGAAACTCTTCGTCGATGGGCTGCTCATCGACACCCAGACCATCCGCTTCACCGTTCCGATCGATGGCATCGACACGCTCGCCATCGGTGCCCACCACACCGCGGATGGACCGGTGGTCGCCGGCGGGTTCAGCGGCTGCCTCGACGAGTTCGCCATCTGGAAGCGCACGCTGTCCGATGCGGAAATCGAGAACCTCTACCGCTTCAGCTACCTCGGAGCCACCGCCATCGTCGATCGCGATGGCGACGGGCTCAACCAGATCGAGGAAGCCGCCTTCACCTCCTCGGATGAAAACCCCGACACCGATGGCGACGGCATTCCCGACACGCAGGAAGCGGTCCTGCGCACGAATCCGAACGCGGCCGACAGCGACGGCGACGGCCTCGACGACGACATCGAACTCGCCCAAGGCTCCGACCCGCGGCTCGCGGATTCCGATGGCGATGGCTTCAACGACAACGCCGACCCCGCGCCCCTCGACGCCACCGTTTTCCCCGACACCACCTCGCCGGACATCGATGCCGATGGCCTGACCGACGCCCAGGAAACCGAGCTCAACACCAACCCCGCGCTCGCCGACTCGGACGACGACGGCTTCGACGACTTCGCCGAAATCCTCGCCGGCACCGATCCGAACGATCCCGCCTCGAAGCCGGTCATCCTCGACAGCGACGGCGACGGCCTGACCGACGCCCAGGAGGCCGCGCTCCATACCAACCCCGCGGTCGCCGACTCCGACAACGACACCTACTCCGACCACGCCGAGGTGAACGCCGGCTCGAACCCGAACGACGACGGCTCGTTCCCCGACACCGCCCTCCTCACCACCGAGTCCTTCCTCCGTGCGGAAAATGGAGCCATCACCCTGACCTTCGGCGTCCAGGGCGCGGCCACCAACCACCGCCTGCAGTCGAGCGACACCCTCGACGGCTTCACCACCGAAACCGGCGCGGTGATCACCCCGCTGGGCGGCAACCGTTTCAGCGCCACACTGACCTCCGGCGGCTCGCGGCGCTTCTTCCGGATCGCGGCGGACTCGGCCGGCGCGGAGGTCGTCACCCCGCTCGCCGATCTCGACCTTCCCGGCGGCAGCACACTGACCATCGGCGAGGGCCGCACGATCTATCAGAACATCGTCTTCACCGCGCCCTTCACCGGCTACGTCAGTTACCGTATTTCCGGCAGCACCCCGATCCCCGGCGTCGGACCGTTGCCCTCGATGACCCTCGCGATCGCCGTGGAAAATGCCAGCTCCGCCGCGATCCCGCTGACCTTCGTCAATGACCTCATCGCCGGCCCCTCCGCGCGCTACACCGTCACCCTGCTCTCCAACGGCGGGCTGATCCCGGGCCTCAACAACCGCTTCACCGTGTTGGTGGCGGACGACGACCAGATCTGGGAAGGCACGCTCGGCACGCAGGACGAGCAGCTCAATTTCACCCTCGAATCCCTGACCGACGGCACCACCACCCTCCAGCAGCTCCACGCGGCGAATGCCTCCAGCCTGATCCCGCAGGGCACCTTCCCGGTCACCGCCAGCTTCGGCACGACCGTGTTCTCCTGCACCAGCGGCAACATCCCGCTGACCCGCAACCTCAGCCAGATCACCGCCGCCCCTGCCACGATCAGCCAGCTCGTGCTTTCCGCGACCGATGGGCAGGGCAACGAGTCGGTCACGGCGTCGTCCATTTCCGGCAGCGCCACCATCGGACTCGCCCCGCCGAACGGCACCGGCGCCACGCTCGACGCGACCTTCAACCTCCAGCTCAGGCCGCCGCCGCCGCCCTCGACCGACATCGAACTTCAGACCACCGGCCCGTGATGAACCTCGAACGCTGCTCCGCCATGAAAGCGCTGCTTTTTTTCCTGACCGTCCTTCCGCTGGCCGCCCGACCCACCCTCGACGAGGCGCTCGATCTTGATCCTGGCGAGCCCCCGCTCGCCGCCCGGTTCCTGCCGAGGCCGGCGCACATCACCGAAGACAACGCTTTCGACTACGAATACGGCCATGCGGTCGCGGTTTCCGGGGATACCGCCTTCGTCAGCGCCCCCGTCCAGGCCGACTTCGGAGCCGACAAGCCGGGCGAGGTCTTCGTTTACCGCCGCTCGGGAGATGAGTGGTCCTTGGTCCAAACGCTGAGGCCGACGGAAGTCACCGGCTGGATGCGTTTCGGCGAGTCGCTCGATGTATCTCCCGATGGCTCGATCCTCGTGATCGGCTCCAATGACGAACAACAGGACGATCCGGCCACGGCTGTGGCAAGCGGGGCCTATGTTTATCTCCGCCACCCGATCACCGGTCGCTACGAGTTCCACCAGAAGCTCGTGCCCGCAGGCATCGCGCCGGACCAATGGACCGGCCCCGCGGTCGCCATTTCGGGCGATTGGGTCCTCTTCGGCTCGCTCAAGAACAACGAACTCGCCAACACCTACCCGAACGGCGCGGCCTACTTCTTCAAGCGCGAGGCCAGCGGCCTGTGGGGGGAAAAACAGAAGGTGCTGCCGATCGATACCAACACCCAGGCGTATTTCGGTGCCAGCGTGGCCATGGAGGGCCCCCATGCCTGCATCGCCGCCCAGCGCGGAAACCTGAGCGGCCGTGACAGCGGCGTGCTGTATTTCTACCGGCTCGATCCCCTGACGGATTCGTGGATCCGCGAGGCGATGTTCGACGAGCCGAACGGCAGCGCAACCTACGGTCACAATTTCGGTCGCTCGATGGCTTTCTCCGGTCCGCGTCTGCTCGCCTCCTATGATTATTCGGAAAACGATTTTGGCCACACCTTCCCTATCGAGCGGGTCGGAGACTCCTGGCAGCAGCAGGCCACGATCACCTCCTTTCCGGGAAATCCCGCCAGCATCCACAAGACCACCAGCTCCTACTCCGGCCGCGTCCTGTCCCAGTCGGGCGATCTTTTCGCCTGCTCCGGAAATCCCGACGGGGGAAGTACGATGACCCTCGGAGAACTCCTCCGCTTCGAGGGCGGCGGCTGGCACTCGAAGTTCACCTTCGGCCCGATCGTGGCCCAGGCCGAGCCTCCCTCCGGCTTCGCCGCCCCGGTCTTTTCGGATCCTCTCAACCACCTTGCCCGGGTGGAGTCCATCGATACCGATGGTTCCTCCATCATCTTCAAATTCGAAGCCGAGCTGGATCTCACCACCAGCTATTCCCCCCTCGTCGCGGTGATCTCAGCCGAATCCCGGGAAGTCCTCCCCCGGGTCGGTCCGCTCATCAACTACGACGACGCCGACCCGAACGCGCCGCAGGACGCCGCCTTCGCCTTCCTTCATCTGCTCTATGAGGAAAGCAGCCCGGGCCAGTTCATCAACCGCCACGGAGACATGGGCACGCTCTACTCGCCGGCCCACCGCGCCCGTGCCGACGAGGCCGAGGCGCTTGCCCGCTTCGCCTATCCCTCCGCCACCGGCAGCACCGCGCGGGGATTGGAAATGAACCTCCTCGACCTCGCCTACGGCCGCGCCGCCGCCCAGTTGATCCTCTCGAAAAACGCGGTCGTCGATCTCGATGAAGACCGCCTGCTCGATAACTCCGGCCATTTCATCGACTCCGAAATCAGCGTCCTTCAGAGCGCGCTCGACGACGCCGGTGCGGGGCTCAACGTTTATCTCGAACTTCTCCAGGACCCGCTCGGCGTGCCCCCCATCTCCGGCAACCCGGCCGGCCGCGTCCTGTTCGCCCGCCACGTGCCGGGCCGCGCGCTCGTTTCACCGATCGACTCCACCGAGCTGCTGCCCGGCTACAAGGACCTCGTGCTGATCCACGACCTGCTGCTGCAGTATGCCGAGACCGCCTCCGACCTCGCCTACCTGCTCACCTGTCGCGATGCCCCCGGCGATGCCGACACCGTCCGCGACCTGATCGGCGGCAGCCAGCGACTCGTTTTCGAACAGCGCAACCTCATCGACTCGCTCTTCGATCCCGCCGCGCTCGCGCCCTCGCTGCGCGATTCGCTCGGCCTCGATCAGCTGTCCGGCGCCATCGACACCGCTCTCAGCGACCTCAGCGCCTTCCAGCAAAACCTCAACGGCACCATCAACATCCTCGGCTACGAGCCCGATTTCCTGATGCTGATCCGCAGCCAGGGCGGCCAGTTCGACTCCTACGACAACTTCGAGGCCATCCTCAACGGCGCCACCGGCCCGCTCACCCTCGCCCGCGACCGCCTCACCCAGGCGATCACCGCCATCAACAACTACGGCAACACCCAGGATGCCCTCGAAGCCGAGTTTTCCCTCCTCGTGGAAAACTCCACCTCGGCGATCATCCCCCGCCTCACCGAGATCGTCGGCGTTCCCTACACCCACCCGCCGACCCCGAACTACCAGAACCCGCAGGACAACGAGGGCTCGGAGATCTGGCAGCAGGTCCGCTCGATCGAGGTCGCCCGCCAGCGCATCCTCCACAACAACGCGGAAATCTCGAACCTGGGCAAGAAGGTCGAGTACGAGCGCCAGCGCCGCAGGAAGGAGGCCGGCATCAATGCACAGCTGCAGGACGCGATCATCGACTTCGGCAACCGCCAGGCTTCCATGACCGAGGAGATCGGCCGCATCGAGGCCGCTCAGCAGGCGATGAACGCCATCAGTGAAATGGTGGAGCCGGAAAAACTCACCAAGCTCGTCCTCGGCGTCGGTGTGGTGAACGCGGTGGTCCAGGCCGGGAGCGAACTCGGCAAGGCCGACCTCCAGGCCTCCAAGGAAAAGCTCGCCGCCACCCAGGAAGCCCGCATTCGCCAAGCCGACGACGAGATCCTCGCCAACAACTCCGACGCGCTGGTGAAGACCATGCTGCTGGAGATGAACACCCTGCTCATCGACTCGCAGGAGGCCGCCATCCTGCTCCGCCAGGAGGCCGGGCGGCTCACCAGCCTGATCGGGGAAAAGGCCGACCTCGAACGGCGGCTTCAAGCCGTCGACGGCCAGCTCGCCAACCGCTGGTTCGCCGATCCCACCCACCGGCTGCGCGCGCTCAACGCCACCGAGCGCGCTCACATCGCCTTCCGCAACGCCCGCAAGTGGCTCTTCTTCGCCGCCCGCGCCAATGAGTACAAGTGGAACACGCCCTTCAACCTGCCGCTCAACGATTCGCCCAACGGCCGCGCGTGGCAGACCGCCGACCTCTTCAAGCTCCGCAACGCCGAGGAGCTGAAGGATTTCTTCGACGGCCTCGCCCACTGGGAAACCATCGTCGGCATCGGACGCGCCGCCCAGGACAAGGACGACTGGTTTTCCCTGCGGGAGGACTACTTCGGCTACGACCAGCTGGACGACACCACCAATGCCCCGCTGTTCTACGACGTGGAAAACCCGGCCACCGGCCGGATCGAGAACGTCGATGCCATCACCGCCTTCCGCTACGAGTTGAAACGCTCGCTCGAGGACTTCGACAACAACGGAGCCGACGACATCACGCTGCACTTCGACACCCTCCGCCAGACCGGCTACGACACCGCCGCGAACGGTGGCCTCGGCGGTTACCAGTCGACCTTTTTCAACCCCGACTTCTACCTCGACCGCCTCGACTCGTTGCGGATCTTCATCCGCGGCCCGCATCAGAACCTGGCCACCGGCAACGATGGAGCGAACACCCTGCTCGGCGACCTTGGCTACCTCGGCACCAGCGTCATTCGCAATGAAGTGCCCGGCCAGCCACTCGGTGTTTCGCGCCCCGACCGCGTGGTCGGCGAGTTCACCTCCTTCCCGAACCGCTTCTACCGCTTCGTCACGCGTCCGCTCGGCAGCCCGCTGCCCAGCGGCTGGAGCTTCAGCGAGGGCCTCACCGCCTCGTCGGTCGAAGTCCTGAAGATCCTGCCCGATCGCAGCCGCTTCTCGCTGGAGGGGGTAAGCGTGCCGGACAAGGTTCTCGATTTCTCCGAACGTTCCGTCGCCACCTCATCGTGGATCCTCGTCCTCCACCCCAGCAACGGCGTCAACCCCGGCACCCGGCTGGTCATCGATGAAATCGACGACATCGAACTCTACATCGAACACCGCGCCGTGCCCCGTTGATCAACTAGGAGCATTTACTTACTTCCACGCCGGCCATCGACTCAACTTGAAACATGTTATCTTTGTCCGCTTGGAGACGAAGTCCGGTGCTCCGCGGCTCAAGGGAGCGATCGGGGTGGTTCCGGTGAGGGCGCTCCTGCTTCGACCTTGCCCGGGGATCGGGGGGGCGTTACCAAGGCCGCGGAAATACGGAGACGGATGAAAATCCTCTCCGGATTCCGCTGTAAATCCTCCCGACCCGCCGCTTTTCCCGTCTGCCTCATCCGGAGTCCGACGCCTTGCGAGGGGTGAGGGTGCACGGCCCAGATTCGAATCCAGAACCAGAAACTTATGTCCAACCAACCTTTGAAGGTCGGAATGATCGGTGGCGGCGGCGGCGCCTTCATCGCCAACCCGCACCAGAAAGCGATCCACTTTGACGGAACCCGGCGCGTGACCTCCGTGGCCCTGCACCCGAACCCGGAAATCGCGATGAACGAGGCCAACCAATGGCCCTATCCGGTGAAAGGCTACACGTCCTACGACGAGATGTTTGCCGACCAGGCGAACCTGCCGGAAGACGAGAAGCTGGACTACGTGCTGATCGTCACGCCGAATTTCGTCCACTTCGATCCCGCCATGAAGGCTCTCGAGCTGGGCATCCCGGTGCTTTGCGAAAAGCCCCTGACCACGAATCTCGAGCTGGCGGACCAGTTGGTCGCCAAGGCGAAGGAGAAGAACGTGCCCTTCGCCGTCGCCCACACGTATCTGGGTCACTGGACGAGTTGGTTCATGCGTCACGTCGTGACCAGCGGCTTGCTGGGCGAGGTGCGCTGGGTCGATTCCTACTACATCCAGGGATGGCTGGCCGACAAACTCGAGGATGCCGGCCAGATGCAGGCCGAATGGCGGACCGACCCGAAAAAAGCCGGCGGCAGCGGCTGCGGCGGAGACATCGGCACACACGCCATGATGCAACTGCGCTTCGTCACCGGCTTGGAAATCGATCGCGTGTCGGCCCGTTTGGAGAAATTCGTGCCCGGCCGACCGATCGACGATCATTTCACGGTCTACGGCGAGCTTTCCAATGGCGGCAAGTGCCTCGTGCGCGCGTCGCAGGTGTGCATCGGCCACCTCAACGACCTCGGCATCATGGTGGCCGGAACCAAGGGTGCCATGAAGTGGCGCCAGGAGGAGCCGGAGAAAGTCACCATCCTGCTCCAAGGCCAGCCCGACCGCACCTACTGGCGCGGCGCGGTGGCGGCGAACGACGGTTTCCTCGGCGACGTGCCGGACTGGCTGCTCGGCGAGCCGACCATTCCGGCAGGGCACGGCGAGGGCTTCCACGATGCCTTCGCCCGGCTTCACCGCGAGTTCGAAAAAACCGTGCGCGCCTACAAGGCGGGCGAAGCCTGGGAATGCGATGGTTCGAGGTATGCGAACATCGACGACGGGCGCAAAGGTCTGGCCTTCATTGATGCCTGCCTCAAGTCGGACGAGGCCGATGGTGCCTGGCAGCCGGTGAGTTGATAGGTAACGCCTCGTCATCAACGGTTTCGTCATCTTTCCTGCCGTGGGGTTTCCCGCGGCAGGATTTTTTGGGCCCGCCGCTGCCGGGGTGCCCTCGATGACGCCGCGAGGCGGGAACTCCTACGATCGGTTGCGATGCAGGCCGGGGCGGATGATCCGGACGAGAGAAACAGGATCCGCCTCCGCAGGCGCGCCGACGAAATCGAGGATCCGTCGAAGCTCCGGCAGGGGATCGTGGATCAGGGAATGATACTGGATTTCCAGTAGTTCGATGCGGGGATTCCCCCGCAGGCGTTTCAGCACGCCGGCGAGGTGGCGGGTCTGGAGGGTGACGAGATCCTCGTCGTCCGCCGGGGCGTCAGGGCGTTGCCGGGCGAGCATCTTCGTTTGGGAGGCGACCACTTCCTCCACCGGCCGCCGCATGAAAAGGATGCGGTAGCGGTGTTCCGGCGGCAGGCTCGGGAGCAAGGCGGAAATCACTTTCACCACCTTGCCCTCGGCCTGCTCGATCAAGGCGGGTTTTTTGCGCAGGGAACGGATGCCCTCCCATTCCCAGTAGCCTTCCGGATTGTCTTCGTCCGCCGGCCGCCGGTCGTCGTGCATGATCGGCACGCCCGCCGCGCGGAGGATCTGCATCATCAGGGACGTGCCGGAGCGGGGAAGCCCGGACACGAGGGTGAATGCCTTGGAAGAGCTTTGGGCTGGTGCCAGTGGGAGTTTGGGTCTTTGGCGGAGCCGTTGCCGGCGGAGTTCGAAGGCGGCGGTCTCGGCCACCCGGCGGGCGCGGGCTTCCCGCTCCAGCGCCTCGGCGTCCGGCCGGCCGAGGAGGCGCTGCACGCGGGTCAGATGGCGCGCGGCCGGACGGTGCGAGGGATCGAGCGTCAGGCAGCGGAGCAGCGCGGTTTCGGCCGACGCGGGCTCGCCAAGCCGGACAAGCGCGATTCCGAGGAGGAAGTGAGCCTGGGGGTTGCCATACTGGAGACCGATGGCTTCCAGTGCGGCCTCCATCGCATCATCCGGCCGACCTTGGCGCAGCATGCACCGCGCGAGCAGGAAACAGGCGGTCGAGTCGCCGGGATCGATCTCCCGGATACGGCGGGCGATTTCCTCGGCCTCCGTCCAGCGACGCAGCGCGAGACAAGCCTCGCCCATGCCGCGGAGAAGATCGACGTTCCGCGGCTCCTGTTCCGCGACCTTCGAAAGGGATTCCAGCGCTTCACGGGGATTCCCGCGGGAAATGGCGATCCCGGCCAGCAGCAGATGGGCGGCGATGCCGGGGCCCAGGGTCTGCAGGCAATGGTGGAGCGTTTCCTCCGCTTCCTCGACCAGGCCGAGCTTCAATTGCGTGCGGGCGAGAAGCTGGGCGTAGTCGGCCCGCTCGGGCGCTGCGGCGAGGCATTTCTCCAGCAGCTCCAGCGCCATCTCCAGCTTTCCTCCATACAGGCAGGCCCGCGCGAGGTTCCACCGGTTTTCGCGCTCAGTGGCGGCCAGCCCAGCGGCATCGTCGGACACCTCGTCGATGTACCCCAGAGCCACAAACTGCTGGAGGAGGGCGTCGTCGGCCGCTTTCGGCAGCCGCGGATGACGGCGCGCCACCTCGGCGATCTCCCAGGTCGGTTTCCACCGGACGGCGGCCGGATCGGCAAAGACTTCCGCGAGCACCCTGCCTTCCATGTCGGACCCCACCGGAAGGCCGAAGTGGTGGAGAATGGTCGGGGCGATGTCGAGCAGCCGGGCTCCGTGGACGAGTTGGTCCCGCGCCCACTCCGGGCCGCTGGCCGCGAAGATCCCTTGGGCGCGGTGCCAGACGGTGATGCCGGCAGGCACGCGCGGCGTGAAACGGGGTCGCAGGTGGTCGCTGTGAAACCCGTGGTCGGAAACCACCATCACGGTGGCGTCCGGTCCCGCCAGGTGCATGAGCCGTTGGAGCATCATGTCGTGCGCCTGATAGGTCGCGGCGACGACATCCTGATAGATCTCGAAATCGCACTCCGGCACGCCCTGCATCCTGGGGGGATGAAAAGGCATGAAAGCATGGGATATCTCGTCCATCGCGCGGAAATACACCGCCATGAAATCCCAGTCCGGTGCGGTTTCCATCAGATAGGTGGCAGCCGATTGGATGGAATAGGCTTCCGCCAGCCTCTCCGCGAGGAAATGAAGGCGCCGGTCGGTGGATTGGTCGATCTCCGGAGCCCGCGGAACGAAGGCCCGCAGGATATCCTCCGTAATCTCCGCCGGGCTCACGCGCAGCGGGTCGAGGTCTTTGCCCAGGCTTTCCGGCCAGTAGGTGCCGGGAGGCGGGGGAGGCCAGTCTTCGGGGCCGGAGGACGGCCAGCCGAGATGGGGGAAAAGGTTTGATACGATCCCGCCTTTTCCGCCGCGCTCCCCATGAGTGGCGAACCAGCCGACGACATGCGACTTCAGCCCTGCGTGCTCCAGGATTTCCCAGACAGTGGCGCACTGCCGCGTGGCCGCGGAAACCGGTACGACCCTCGAACCCGCCGGGTCGACCTCGGTGAATCCGTGCACACCGTGATGATAGGCCATCTTGCCGGTGGCGATGGTGGTCCACAGCATCGGCGAGAGCTGGGGCTCCAGCGTGGCCAGATTTCCCGAAACCCCGGCGTCGACGATCCGCTGCAGTCCGGGCATGCGTCCGGCATCCAGCAGCGGATGGATGATCTGCCAGTCCGCGGAATCCCAGCCGACCAGCAACAGTCGCTTGCGCGCCATGGGATCAGCTCGTGAAGGCTCCGCGAAGCCGGGTCATTTCGTGCCGCGACGGCGGCGCGTGATCAGTCCGCCGGCGCCCAGGGCGAGCAGGGCCAGGCCCGAGGGCTCCGGTACGGCGTCGATCGCGGCCTTGCCGGCGGAAATCGACAAAGGCGCGTTGTCGTCGTTGCGGGCCATCGCGACGAGATAACCGTTGCCGGTGCCGTCGAAGAAGAATTGGGCGACCGCCTCATAAGTACCGTCATTCCCATTAAACGAGATGTTGGCGTAATTCTGGTCGGAGTTGAGGGTCGCTCCATTGATGACCGTGGTCTCTTTGAGATACTGGCCGTAGCCGAAACTATTGAAGCCCGCCAGATCCGTTCCCGAGGTGAAATAGTTCATCCCCAGAGTGCTGAACGCGGCGATCGCATCGCTGCTGTCCACGGCATAGTAGTTCCCGGCATAAAAGGAAAGCCCCACCGCGATGCCTTCCGGCGTGGGGGGAATGCTGCCCGGGTTCTGCGAACCCATCCCGTAGAAGGTCACGTGCAGCGCTGCATCTGCCCGGCCTGCGAGACACCCCGCCCCGATGCCGGCGGTCAGATAAGCTCCCAGGCGGCCGCGGGGAGCGGGTTTGTTAAGGGTTGGAATCATGGGAGTGAAGCGTGTTCAGTGTGTTAAGAGCTTGATCATCGAGTCTCGCGAACCTTCTAGATCCCGCGGAGAGCGGTCAAGGGGGAAAACGGTGACGTCCTGAGGGAAGAACGAAACAGGATGATTCGCACGCACGCGGAGTGGAAATTGCAACGTCGGGATCGTTCGATAGGGCTGGAATCCCCATGAAATCGAAGGAACGGGGACTGCTGAGCTCTTGGCAGACCCCACTTCCGATCCATGAAAAATCTATATGACGATCTTTCCTTCGAAGACCGCGAGACGGCGGAGAAACTCAAAATGGCCTACATGCAGGACGAGGGCTTGCCCGAAGAACTGGCCGAGGCGCGTGCCCTCGCGGAGGTCAACCGGCTTGCCGGGCGGACTGACGGCTCTTTCGAGGCGGGGTCCGGAACACGCGACCCCGATTAAGGTCTTCCCCTTTTCCGCAGGCAGCTTTTTGCCGCGGGGCGCGGCGCCAAATTTGGCTTCGGTTCCATTGCGAGTGGAACAAGGGGCATCAGGGCAAGCTCGTTTTCGGGTCCTATGAAAGTGTCCTGCAGGATTGAGTCGGAAAGACTGGCTCGAAAAGCCGCAGAAGAGAGCAGCTGCGAACCCACGCACCCGGCGATGTGGAGGCACGCGCCGGGCTTGGCCGGTTGATAGGACCGAAAAACGCTTAACCGCCGGGCGGCGAGGAACTGCCGCGGTGGCTCGCTTTCCACCACCGCGGCTCCAGGCTCGGAGATCAGTACTCCGTGGTGGTGGTCGTCGTCTTTCGGGTCGTGGTGCCGGTCCACGGATCGGTCGCCGTGGTGGTGGTCCGGGTCGCGGTGGCGGTGGTGGTTTCCGCAGGTTCGGGGTCGACGGTCACGCAACTGGGCAGGAGCACGGCGGTGAGGAGCGCGAGAGCGAGGGTCGTTTTCATCGTGTTTTGGTGTTCTTGGTTTTGCCGGGAGATTCGTTCATTGGGTCCGGACCACCAGCACGCGGCGGTCGAGCATCATGTCAGACTCGTTTCCGTTGGGATGGTTGGGAAAGCTTTCGCCATAGCCATGGGCTGTCAGCGCCGAGCCCGGGACGCGGTAGCGGGTGGTCAGTTCGTCGAGCACGCGTTGGGCCCGATCGCCGGAAAGCTTGAGGTTGAAGTCCGTGTCGCCATCGGTGCTGGTGTGGCCTTCGATATCGAACACTGCCGAAGGACTCGCTTGCAGGACGTTGAGGATGGCGGCCGCGGTGATATCGAGGGTGGCGCGGGATTCGGCGTCCAGCAGGCGGGCCGTCTCTTTCTCGAAAAGCACGGGAAGGGTGACGAACGGGTGCTCGCGACCTTTCACGATCACGGTGTTGGTTTCGAGGTTGTAGACGCGCGCGTCCGGCGGGAGGGGCTCGCCGGCAGGCTCCGTGGGAGCTTCGATGATGCGCGGTTCCATCGTGAGCTGTCTTTCGACCACCACCGGATCGAGCACGACCGGCGGAGGGACGACGCCGGGTCCGGGGATGGTTTCCGTCACTTCCTCGACCACGGTCCGGCGGCCTTCGGAATCGATGGTTTCCGTGACGGTTTTTTCCACCGTCGGAACCGTCGTCACGGGCGGGGGCACCCCTTCCACTTGGGCCGTCATCGGGCCAGTGAGGGGAACGAAAAATAAGGCCAGCAAGGGCCATGGACTCGCGATTTTCATAGGTCCACGGTATTCGCAAGCGGCATACCACGCACGTGATGCCTGAAGTTAGGGGGCATTTGACGGCCTTGGCCTGACCCCCAGCGTTGGCCCCCGGGCGGGATGCACGCTGCAAATGGCGGAGGCGGTGGACTTTGCATCTTTTCGGGGGTCTTGCGCAGCCGATCTTTCCCGAGATCGGGGCCTCCGCCCAGGTTGGGGTTTCGAGCCGTCCCCGGCGGTGTAGGTGTAATCCGCGCCCTTGGCGGCGGCGTCGCGCTTGGCGGTGAGGAAACCCCGCTGGGGATGGTAGCTCCAAGCCGTCGTGTCGTAGCCCGGACTCGCCGAGGTGGGTTCGGTGCCGTGGGCCAGGCTGCGGTAGGTGCGCAGCTCGGTCATCCGGCCTTGTTCGTCGTAAAGACGGTAAGTGGCGTAGGTTTGGTCGCCCCACTCCGCTTTCACCTCTCCTGTCGGATGGTAGGAGGTGCGGGTGACGTTGGCGGAAGTCGCTCCGCCGGCAAGGGTGGTGTCGGGAGCGTCCACGGAGACCCTGCGGCCCATGACATCGTAGGCATACCGGGTGGCTCTGCCGCCGGAGTCGCGTTGGCAGAGCAGGTTGCCGGACTCGGTGTAGGCGGGCAGGGCGTTCGGATCGTCATGCGCCACGGGAACTCCGCCGGAGGTCTGGGTGAAGGATACCGTTCCGGTGCGGGAATCCGTCATTGCGATGGGACGGCGCAGCGCATCGTAGAGATAGCTCGTGGAGTGGATCTCGGATCCGGTGCTGTCCAGAGTTGCCACCGAGGCCCGCAGGTTGCCCTCGATCGTCGTCAGCGTCCGGGTGTTGTCGGGATGGATCACCAGGATGGCGGCATCGCCCGAGGCATTGGAACCAAATTGCGAAATGCGAAACCCTAATCAAAAAGGGATACCCGACACGGGTTTTTGCCGGTCATTGTAGTCTTCCCGTTGCGTTTCAAGGGCTGCAGGATGGCTCACTAAGCGAACCGAAACACCTTCAGCAAAAAATCCCCAGACGCGATCTCCCGCGGTGAAGTCGGGTTTTCCCAGTACGGCTTCTGGAACGAAGTAGCCCATCTACAGGGCAAACATGTAGCGGCTTCCGGCGGCTAAAGGTTTTCAGAGGGCCAGCCATGCCCTCACCCGCTCCTCGATGGTCGCGAGCGTGGCGGCATCGATCGTTCCGAGCCTGCGGATGAAGTGGCTCCAGTCGGTGCTGCCGAGTCCCTGGGCGTCGAACGCTCCGGTTTCATTCCCCTCGCCTTGTGCGCAACCTCGTAAGCCGTGCCGCACACGCTCGTGGTGCGGATGACATACGTGACAAGCGCCCGGTCCTCATCGCCGGGCGGGACGCTCAGGATCAGCACGGGGCGGACCTTGCCGACATAGCCGAGGTCGGCGAGCCAGATCTCCCCGCGGTTCATTCGCCGGTAAGCTGGCTCTCCCCGCCGTCCTCCTCATCGTAGATCGAGGAAAGCGAAGCCGAGCTGGCTACAATCAAGCGGTGGTCCTCGAACCACTCGGCGAGCTTGCGCTGTTCGGGTTCGGGCAGGCGCTCGATGGCCTTTTCAATCTCAAGTGCGGTGGTCATGCCGGGATTCTACGGGGTTACGAGCGGTTTGTCCTCTCCGTTTTCCCGGCGGCGCTTCTCGACGGGATGGGTGCGGCGGTGCACGTCCTTGAGCTGCTCGATGCCCACTTGGGTGTAAATGGCGGTCGTCTCGAGCTTCTCGTGACCGAGCTGCTGCTGGATGAACCGGATGTCGGCCCCGCCCTTGAGCATGTGCGTGGCGCAGGTGTGGCGCAGCAGATGGCAGCTTCCGGCGCGGTCGATGTCGGGCGCCGCGATGACGGCTTCGACCTGGTGCAGGCCGAGCGGTTCCTTGGACAATCGTCTCTCGGGGCGCGGCATTTCGAGTTCGGAGGCGGGGTTGGCGGGGATGGCGTTCTGTTTGGTGAGCCACGAAAAGTAGTCCTTGAGCGTGCCCGGCCGGCCGCGCTGGGTGGAGACGCTCAATGGCTTGCCCTGCGAGCCCTCGGCCGCTTGCCTTGCCGTTGGCTTCTTGCGCCAGCGCCAGAGGTGCCGCTGGTAGCTTTCGAGGATCGGTTTCGATACTTCCGACGGTTGCCGTAGTTCACGCTCGTGCGCCCACAGCACATGACATCGTAGGCATACCGGGTGGCTCTGCCGCCGGAGTCGCGTTGGCAAAGGAGGTTGCCGGACTCGGTGTAGGCGGGCAGGGCGTTCGGATCGTCGTGCGCCAGGGGAACTCCGCCGGAGGTCTGGGTGAAGGATACCGTTCCGGTGCGGGAATCCGTCATTGCGATGGGACGGCGCAGCGCATCGTAGAGATAGCTCGTGGAGTGAATCTCGGATCCGGTGCTGTCCAGAGTTGCCACCGAGGCCCGCAGGTTGCCCTCGATCGTCGTCAGCGTCCGGGTGTTGTCGGGATGGATCACCAGGATGGCGGCATCGCCCGAGGCATCGGAACCAAATTGCGAAATGCAAGGACCGAACCATGCTGGATCCGTCCCGTGGGCGAGGTCCTGAAAGGTCCGAAGGGCGGTCATGCTTCGTGAATGGCGCCAGCTTCCTGATCCCGCGGCTTCCGAGCCATGCGACTGGGTATCCCGTCGAAAATCGCACGCCAATTGCGAAATGCGAGGACCGACCCCATTTCTCCGCACACGCACAGGCTTATTCCCCTTCGGCTTATTCCCCTTCCGAAAACCGCCTTCTATTTTGGACCTTTATCGTTCGACATCACGTATTTTACGTCGTTCTCCAGACAAGCCTTCTTGAGTTTCTCAATTATTTCGTTCTTTGGAACTACGAATTTAACGTTTTCATCCCCAAGCAACTCGGAGGGTTCTCTCAACACAAGCTGCCGAACTTCCAGGTCGCGAAGACCCTTTGAAATATCTTCAAGTGATTTGAAACGCTGCCCATGCTTTAGAACTTCCGATTTACTCCACTGAGAGCTCCTGACATTTGGCACCATAGAAAACACCAGAGATCCATCAGCATTTTCCCACGCAAACAGAAGAACATAAGGCATTGCTCCTATTTCGTTTTTGTTGTCATCACAGAAGCCTGGTTTCAGGCCAACCAAAATCAGGACTAAAATAAGCAGCGCCTTCATTTGCATCAGAAATCAGGAGCACACATTGTCCCGCATGGTGTATCGTAGCCCCAACTTTCCGCATCTGCGACAACTTCATCCTCATCCAACTGCGGTCCGACAGGAAGCCCTCCATGCTTGTTTGACCATTGTCCATTATCGTCCTCCCTATACCAATGATAGTCGGAACCCATTCCTGGTGTTTCTGGAATAACACTCCCATCAGGAAGCTCGAAACCTCCTTCAGGAACATGCACGTCATCACCGGTAAAAAGCTTAACTTTATGATATCCTTTAGGGCAACAAGGAGGATCGCCTTTTGCTTCTGTCAATCCATCGGCTTTTGCTTTTCTCTTAATGGATCCGCAATCAAGATCCTTGTCCCTAGTGCCGCTTTCCGTTCCTGGTTGCTGATCTGATCCCGGAGTTCCAGGAGGAAGCTTCCGATCACAAGCGTATGTGTAGCAGTTATTCGAACTTGGATCATCGTTCCAGATATCTGGATTATATGTTGGGTGGACACCGGAATACGGACTCGCACCTAAAGTATCCACCCAATTCACACCATTGTTCCCGACAAACCCGTAGAGGTTCATCCCGCCTCGCTCCCCGATTGGATCCCTAGATGGCCACCTTCCCGTCACCGGATCGTAGTAGCGGTAGCCGTAGTAATACAGTTCGCTTTCGGCGTCCTGACGCTTCGTGCTGAAACGGATGTCGAACGTCCCCGGAGTGTCCGTGTCCCGGATCGTGTTCCCATAAGCGTCATACATGAAGCTCGCCGACGCGGCTCCGCTGCTGCTCAGATACTCGGTCACGTTGCCGTTCCCATCGTACTGCGGGTAGTGCAAGGCACTACCGATCTTCACGGCCAGCAGGCCGCCCACTCCGCCCGCTCCTTGCAGGCTCCCGCTCAGATCCAGACCCCACTGATAGCGGCGGCTCAGGGCGGGGGCTCCGGTTCCACTCTGCTGATAATCGGCCACGGGGTTCCAGCCATCATAGACGGTCAGGGTCGAGGTAGACCCGGTCTTCTTCGCGATGCGGCGCGACTGGGCGTCGTAGAGGTAGGTCGTCGTCGTTCCCGAGACCGTCAGGGAAACCAGCCGGTTCTCAGCGTCCCAAACCATCGTGGCATTGGTGGTGGGTGCCACCGGGACGGGGTAGGAGGTGGCATTGCCGTCCAGATCGTACACCGGGCTCAGGCTGTCGATCGCCTCGTATTGGTTGAGCGCGTTCGGCGTGTAGCTGACGGAGCTGGAGGCCGATAGTGTGGTCAAATCATATGATTCGCGGTTGCCGATCGCATCGTAGTCGTAGTCCCAATCGTGGCTGATCCCCCCGATCGCCGGGTAGGCCGGATCCGCCCCACGCTTCATTTCAGCGATTTCGCCATTGGCATTGTAGCGGTAGGAAAATGCGCCGTCGCTGCCACCCAGGATGGTCCCGTCAAGAATCTGCCCTTCCCGCTGACCCAAGGCATTCACGACATACTCATAGAAAGAAACGGTCGTGGTGCCAACCTTGTTTTCCTTCTTCTGGAGCACGTCCCGCGTAGGTTCCCAGGTGTTTTTTGTGGTGGCCACCGGTCCGGCGATTCCATCAAGGAGGTGCAGGCTTCCCGTCACGTAGGTGTAATCGAAGGTTCCCATGGAGCCTCCGTCCACTTGGTCGAATCGGCCGGTGGTCGGGTGGTAGCCGTAGGTGCTTTCGTTTTCGACTGTCGAACCGTTCTTAAGCTCCCAACCGGTGTCCCGACCGGCGTCGGTCGGTTGGCGGTCGAGCGTGCGGGTGAAATCCGCGCTGCCGTCGTGATCGAGATCGTAGGCGATCGTTTCGGTATCCACCGCGAAGGTGGAGGGATCGTAGGTGGAGGTGAGGGTCGATTGGTTCGTCTGGGTGACGGTATGCTGTCGGCCGAAGGTGTCGTAGGTGATCGTGACGTCCGGTGTGCTGTCACTGTAATCGGTGCTGACGAGCAAGCCGGCGTCGTAGCCGTAGGTGGTGACCACTCCCCTCGCCCAGGTCCGGGTTTTGAGGCGGCCGCCGGCGGTGTAGGTGTAGTCCGCGCCTTTGGCGGCGGCGTCGCGCTTGGCCGTCAGGAAACCCCGCTGGGGATGGTAGCTCCAGGTGGTCGTGTCGAAGCTCGTGGTGGACAAGGTGGGTTCGGTGCCGTGGGCCAGGCTGCGATAGGTGCGCAGCTCGGTCATCCGGCCTTGTTCGTCGTGGACACGGTAAGTGGCGTAGGTTTGGTCGCCCCACTGGGCTTTCACCTCTCCGGTCGGATGGTAGGAGGTGCGGGTGATGTTGGCGGAAGTCGCTCCGCCGGCGAGGGTGGTGTCGGGAGCGTCCACGGAGATTCTGCGGCCCATGACATCGTAGGCATACCGGGTTGGCTCTGCCGCCGGAGTCGCGTTGGCAAAGGAGGTTGCCGGACTCGGTGTAGGCGGGCAGGGCGTTCGGATCGTCGTGCGCCACGGGAACTCCGCCGGAGGTCTGGGTGAAGGATACCGTTCCGGTGCGGGAATCCGTCATTGCGATGGGACGGCGCAGCGCATCGTAGAGATAGCTCGTAGAGTGGATCTCGGATCCGGTGCTGTCCAGAGTTGCCACCGAGGCCCGCAGGTTGCCCTCGATCGTCGTCAGCGTCCGGGTGTTGTCGGGATGGATCACCAGGATGGCGGCATCGCCCGAGGCATCGGAAATGGAACGCACCTGGGTCGTGGTGCGACCGAGAGAGCTTTCGCGGCTGCCGTAGCCATCGCCTGCCTCGAGCCTCACCGAAGTTCCCACGCCGTTGACCGTGGTGGTCACGCGGCGACACACCCCGAGGTCGCCATCGTTGACGACATCGTGGGCGTAGACACTCACCCGGCTCTGGGAAGCGGGCATTTGCTCGGTCATGCCGCTGAGGTCGCCCTCAGCGTTGTAGGTGTAGGTCGCCGTGACGCCATCCGCATCCGAGCGTTGCTGCAATTTCCCCCGGCTGCCGGCGGCGGCTTGGGCGGGGTAGTAAGAAAGACGTTCGGCATCGGGCTTGGAATCTCCGTCCAAGTCGCTGTTGAACTCTTTCCGAATCGTGCGTCCGAGAGCGTCCTGATAGGTCTTTTGCCATTCCCCCGAGGGAGAGGCGGTCGTCGGGCGGGTGATCTTGGTGAAAACCGAAGTGATTCCTTCGTAGAGATCCGGGGCCAGCTGGACCATTCCCTCCGAATTCGTGCCGTAATCATAGCTGACGGGATGCGCTCCGCTGCCACTCACCGACTTCATTTGGCCATCGGCGAAGCGCGTCGTCACCACCGTGCTGGTGTCGGGCCGCGTGATCGTAACATCCCGCCCGCCGTTGGCGTAGGCGTCCTTGGGGTCGGTCCTCGCATTTCGCATTTGGTCTTCACCGTCCTTGGGGTCGGTCCTCGCATTTCGCATTTGGTCTTCACTTCTCCATCAAGAGGCCCTCCGCACGCCGGATGAGCGACCGGGATTCCTTCATCTTGCGCACCGCGCGGCTCACCCCGCCCGGATGGCCCATCGAAAGCCGCTCCGCCACCCACGCATTCGATACCCCGGTCCGGGTCCGCACCAGATACGCCACCAGCGCCTTCTCGGTGGTGAGCCGGCCCCATCCCGCCAGCCCACTCTCCGAATCCTCCACCCCCAACCTGCCCAGCGCCTGTTTCACCATGCGCTCCGCCTCCGCCTCATCGTGGGCTCGGACCTCCGAACCTGCCACGCTGCCCTTCCCTCGCGCCCGCCGAATCGCCGCGCCGAGCCCCTCGATCACGCGGTCCCGGAATTCCGGTTCACCCAGACACCACCCCCGCCTCAGTTCCTTGAGCGATTCATCACTCAGAGTTCCCGCACGATCCTTGCCCCGCTTTTCGATGTAGCCGACGTAGGATCGCCGCCCACGTCCGCCTTCCTCGAGTTCGAAAGCCCGCAGAACCCTCCCTGTCTCCACCCACGCGCAACCCTTGCGCCCCGCATACTGAGGCAGGCTGCTCCAACGCCAACCCACCACCTTGCGCCCCGTCGTGCCCCCCACCCAGCCGCTGCGCACCGGATTGAGGTGGATGTAGTCGGCCACGATGCGGATATAACGCCCCTTGCCCTCGCCACTGACCACCACGGCCTTGTAGCGGCCCTGAAAGACGTGGCCCCGGCGCTTGCGGCGGATGTTCCACCACTGCGAGTACACCCCCATGAACCACTTCATCCCGGCCACCAGATTCGGCTCCGGAGTTTCCAGCAGCAGATGGAAATGGTTGCCCATCTGCACCCAGGCATGGACCCGCCAGCCAAAGCGCCCACAAGCTTCCCCCAGACGCTCCAGCCATACCTTGCGATCGACGTCCTCCTCAAAAACGTCCTTGCCGCCCTCCCCACGAGCCATCACGTGATAGATGGCTCCAGCTGCCTGGTAGCGGGGTTTGCGAGCCATGCCTGATCCTACCGGGACCACGATGTCCCGTCAATTGCGAAATGCGAGGACCGACCCCAAACTCAGAGCCATTGCGAAATGCGAGGACCGACCCCAAACTCAGAGCCGTTGAAGTGACGCACGCCCACCAGGAGTCCATCGTCATAGTCGTAGCGCGTATGGTCCCCGCGAGCCCAGGTGCGGGTTTTCAAGCGTCCGCCTGCCGTGTAGGTGTAGCTGGGTCCCGGGTCACGATCGCTGCCGAAATCCGGCCCATCCGGGTATTCCTTGTCGATCAACCAGCCCCGATACGAATCGTAGTGCCAGATCGTGGCCTCAAAGCCCGTCGTTTGCGTGCCTGGATCCGTCCCGTGGACGAGGTCCTGAAAGGTCCGAAGGGCGGTCATGCTTCGTGAATTGCGCCAGCTTCCTGATCCCGCGGCTTCCGAGCCATGCCACTGGGTTATCCCGTCGAAAATCGGGCGCCAATTGCGAAATGCGAGGACCGACCCCAGACTTTAGAGGGTGCTTGTGATTGCGCGGTAATGCGGAGTGGCGGGGGATCCAGGAGGGGTCCCCTTCGGGGAGGAACCTGGATGGGGCAAGTGGAGCGAGGCACGAGCGCAACGGAGACACTCCGCATTACACCGCGAACGTCACACGACCCCGCAGGACAAGCTGCCAACGTGACGGCACGCCAGCGGGATGTTTGGCGGCGCGGAGCCTGACTTCGTGGAGCGGAGCTTTCATCGCCGGGGACCGGGAAGACGCCCTTCAATTTTCATTACTTGAAAGTGCTCTCATCAGCTTAATAGCCCTCTCCCTCTCAGCCTCAAATCCTACATCCGCATGATGGTAATTTGAATATCCAGCAAAAGCCGTTCTCAATCCATCCTTCGATATGTCAAACTCCATAAATCCCACTGATCTTGCCTCAATTTTATGGGACGCACTAATGTAACACTCACTCAAAATTGCACTCCCGACATCAGCTGAAGAGGATTGCGCCCTTCGTATCAATTTTTCTGTGAACTCACCTTCCTCATCCCCACTCAACAATCCAGCTCGAATCGACGAGTTCACAACCGCCGCCTCGACGAGAATGAAATCATGAAAAAGCATTCCCGCCACCAGCGCACAGATCACGCTCAGAAGAAATATTCGAGCCTTCATTTCACGCTTATAGTTCCGTAAACACTTACCTGTGGGCCCATCGGTCGGTCAGGCCAATATGGAACGGAAACCAGCCGCGAAGAAGAAACAGCAGCCGCCATTCTATTGTAGGTTCCGATTCGACCGTCGCTCGACCCGTTGTAACAGGTAACACAACCGAGCGATATGCCCTTGGGGTCGGTCCTCGCATTTCGCATTTGATCTTCACCTCTCCATCAAGAGGAACTCCGCTTGCCGGATGAGCGACCGCGATTCCTTCATCTTGCGCACCGCGCGGCTCACCCCGCCCGGATGGCCCATCGAAAGCCGCTCCGCC
Organism: Haloferula sargassicola; assembly: GCF_040362925.1. Taxonomy (NCBI): domain Bacteria; kingdom Pseudomonadati; phylum Verrucomicrobiota; class Verrucomicrobiia; order Verrucomicrobiales; family Verrucomicrobiaceae; genus Haloferula; species Haloferula sargassicola. Next base: position 14,623 of record NZ_BAABRI010000028.1, on the reverse strand, counting down.
ACCCAGGCATTCGATACCCCGGTCCGGGTCCGCACCAGATACGCCACCAGCGCCTTCTCGGTGGTCAGGCGGCCCCATCCCGCCAGCCCACTCTCCGAATCCTCCACCCCCAACCTGCCCAGCGCCTGTTTCACCATGCGCTCCGCCTCCGCCTCATCGTGGGCCCGGACCTCCGAACCTGCCACGCTGCCCTTCCCTCGCGCCCGCCGAATCGCCGCGCCGAGCCCCTCGATCACGCGATCCCGGAATTCCGGTTCACCCAGACACCACCCCCGCCTCAGTTCCTTGAGCGATTCATCACTCAGAGTTCCCGCATGATCCTTGCCCCGCTTCTCGATGTAGCCGACGTAGGATCGCCGCCCACGTCCGCCCTCCTCGAGTTCGAAGGCCCGCAGAACCCTCCGTGTCTCCACCCACTCGCAACCCTTGCGCCCCGCATACTGAGGCAGGCTGCTCCAACGCCAACCCACCACCTTGCGCTCCGTCGTGCCTCCCACCCAGCCGCTGCGCACCGGATTGAGGTGGATGTAGTCGGCCACGATGCGGAAATAATGCCCCTTGCCCTCGCCACTGACCACCACGGCCTTGTAGCGGCCCTGAAAGACATGGCCCCGGCGCTTGCGGCGGATGTTCCACCACTGCGAGTACACCCCCATGAACCACTTCATCCCGGCCACCAGATTCGCCTCCGGAGTTTCCAGCAGGAGATGGAAATGGTTGCCCATCTGCACCCAGGCATGGATCCGCCAGCCAAAGCGCCCACAAGCTTCCCCCAGACGCTCCAGCCATACCTTGCGATCGACGTCCTCCTCAAAAACGTCCTTGCCGCCCTCCCCACGAGCCATCACGTGATAGATGGCTCCGGCTGCCTGGTAGCGGGGTTTGCGAGCCATGCCTGGTCCTACCGGGACAACGATGCCCCGTCAATTGCGAAATGCGAGGACCGACCCCAAACTGATATGTTTACCGGCGCGGAGCCTGACTTCATGGAGCGGAGCTTTCATCATTGGGCACCGGCAAATTCGCGTTTGGACCCAACGACAACACTGGAGGCTCTTCCCATGATTGACTTCTACCAACCCAATAGCCCCAAGCTGAGTATCGCCTAAATCTTACTCCCTTCCGCACAAGATCAATCTTCCTAAACGCACCGCACCACCGAACTCGATAGATCAATTCACTCGTAAGAAGTTCAATTAACCTTTCCACAAAATGGCTCGAACCGGTGTCACTCCAACTTTCCGAATAAAGTTCAAACCCGTCCACCAAGGAAACATCCCCCCCATTTTCAGTAAGATCAATTTGGAAAGAGGGGCGTACCCGGCCGTGACATCTAAGACCCAGAATACAATACCCCACCCCCGCTGAAACCACACTCAGCTCAATTTTTTCGTCACTCTTCGCATCTACCGCCCTCAATCCATCTTTAAGACCTTGAATGACTCTCTCGATTTTAGGACTAACTTCAACCACGTTATTCATATCTAAAGGTCATTGATAACCCCTCATGATAGGATTAGCCGTCTGGTTTGGGACAAAAGTTCCGGGAACATCGAAATGAAAGCGAGATGTGTTCGGCCTCACAGCATTGCGCCCAAGGCCAAATCGAAATACCATTCCGCCGCCATTGTTCGGGGTATTCGACCATCCAATTTTCACGCTTCGTCCGGCTTTATTGAGCAGCCCCTCTGTTCGAGTAACTTTATTTCCAAACAGCTTTGATTTATTCCTGGGGTCGGTCCTCGCATTTCGCATTTGATCTTCACTTCTCCATCAAGAGGCCCTCCGCTCGCCGGATGAGCGACCGGGATTCCTTCATCTTGCGCACCGCGCGGCTCACCCCGCCCGGATGGCCCATCGAAAGCCGCTCCGCCACCCACGCATTCGATACCCCAGTCCGGGTCCGCATCAGATACGCCAGTCCGCCCTCCTCAAGCTCGAAGGCCCGCAGAACCCTCCGTGTCTCCACCCACTCGCAACCCTTGCGCCCCGCATACTGAGGCAGGCTGCTCCAACGCCAACCCACCACCTTGCGCTCCGTCGTGCCTCCCACCCAGCCGCTGCGCACCGGATTGAGGTGGATGTAGTCGGCCACGATGCGGAAATAACGCCCCTTGCCCTCGCCACTGACCACCACGGCCTTGTAGCGGCCTTGAAAGACATGGCCCCGGCGCTTGCGGCGGATGTTCCACCACTGCGAGTACACCCCCATGAACCACTTCATCCCGGCCACCAGATTCGGCTGCGGAGTTTCCAGCAGCAGATGGAAATGGTTGCCCATCTGGACCCAGGCATGGACCCGCCAGCCAAAGCGCCCACAAGCTTCCCCCAGACGCTCCAGCCATACCTTGCGATCGACGTCCTCCTCAAAAACGTCCTTGCCGCCCTCTCCACGAGCCATCACGTGATAGATGGCTCCGGCTGCCTGGTAGCGGGGTTTGCGAGCCATGCCTGGTCCTACCGGGACCACGATGTCCCGTCAATTGCGAAATGCGAGGACCGACCCCAAACTGAGCCGTTGAAGTGACGCACGCCCACCAGGAGTCCATCGTCATAGTCGTAGCGCGTATGGTCCCCGCGAGCCCAGGTACGGGTTTTCAAGCGCCCGCCTGCCGTGTAGGTGTAGCTGGGTCCCGGGTCACGATCGCTGCCGAAATCCGGCCCATCCGGGTATTCCTTGTCGATCAACCAGCCCCGATACGAATCGTAGTGCCAGATCGTGGCCTCAAAGCCCGTCGTTTGCGTGCCTGGATCCGTCCCGTGGACGAGGTCCTGAAAGGTCCGAAGGGCGGTCATGCTTCGTGAATTGCGCCAGCTTCCTGATCCCGCGGCTTCCGAGCCATGCCACTGGGTTATCCCGTCGAAAATCGGGCGCCAATTGCGAAATGCGAGGACCGACCCCAGACTGATAGACCCCAGACTCGATACTCCCCATACTGATAGGCAAATGCGAGGACCGCCCCCAACCTCGACCTCTCCCAACTGAAGGTGTGTCCTGTCGTTATGATTATTCTATTATTTGGGTAACGGCACATGAATTACACGGACTACGCCATTCTCATTTTGAAACTGTAGCGAACACGGTGGCACGATCTTCCCCACGCAAGACTCTTCTGAGCGTGCGCATCGGACGAATTCCCCCATTGCCCACACATACGCACCATTTAACTTAAGACGCGTTCTGCCATTTGTTTTTTTTCGAAAAAACTCAGAATCGAAACCCGCTTTATCGAGTTTAATATATTTAAATGGGCGGTCATTTTTCAGAGATTCTAAATCAGAATATATAAAATATGAGAATTCGCCATCTCCTGTATCCTTGACGCAAAAAAAACCATCTATGTATATGTTTTTTTTATCATACTTGATTCCATGAACAATTAGATCCTCCCATGCCACTGGCTGACCCGGGCTTCTTGTGTCTGTCGTAAATGGATCATCTCCAGCAATTAATAGAGACGCCATTGACAAAAAAAAAGGAACGAAACATAATTTTATGGGGATGTATTTTTTCATTTTGGCATATCGAAAGTCTCTCCCGTGTGAGGATTGTATATTTGGGTATTACTGCCATCTTGAGTAGTGGCCCCAATTGGCGTCATAGGCGGAACACCGTTACCCAATTCAGTTCCGTTTAGCGCGAAATATTTATCTTCACCAGGCTTGAATCCCGATAAGTAGGGAACAGCAGTGCCTCCAGGAGTATTTGGGTGGCTATGGAAAATACCAACGGTTATATCCCCTTCTTTGCATGGGGGAGCTTCTGCAGGACTCACCGAGCCACTAATGCCCTTTGCAAAAGAAATTTTTTGAGTCCGGTAATAAGTGTATTTACGATTTTCACAATGCCGACATACTCTTCCGGCAAACTCTACTCCTTCAACCGGTCGGTCTTTGCCGACTTTATCTGACAACTCATCGAATGCTTTTTGCCTTTTTTCTAATTCTCTCCTCGTTTCCTCAGCTGCTTCCTTGCCTCCCTCTTCGATCTGTTGATATATTGGCTGGAAGTCATACAAGCCTAAAATATCAACCCGGTTAATTCCGCCGTTTCCAACGAAACCATACAGGTTCACCCCGCCCCGCTCCCCGATTGGATCCCTAGATTGCCACCTTCCCGTCACTGGATCATAGTAGCGGTAGCCGTAATAATACAAACCGGTCTCGGGATCCAGCGGCTTGGTCGAAAAGCGGTGGCTGAACAGGGCCGCCTTGCTTCCTGTCGGTGACACTGCCTCGCCGCCGAAGGGGTCATACTCATAGTGCGCCACGACCGTCCCACTTCCGTTCAGATACTCGCTGATGTTCCCGTTTCCATCGTAAGCCGGGTAATAGACCCCGGCGTCGGCACCGGTTTCGATCTCAACCGCGAGCAGGCCTCCCACTCCGCCGGCTCCCTGGAAGCTGCCGCTCAGGTCCGCTCCCCAGGTGTAGGTGCGTGATAGAGTGTAGGCATTGCCGGCCAGATCCAGTTCGGCAACGACGTTCCATTCATCATAGAAATAGGCTGTGCCGGTGGCGAGACCTCCGGAGCCTTTCCATTTCGCCACTCGCCGGCCGGCGTAGTCGTAGAGATACTTCCAGGTCTGTCCGCCGTTACTTTCCTGAAGAATCTGGTTTTCGCCATCCCAAGACCGGCTGCCGGTGTTGCCGTTGGGGAAACGCCCGGCCTGCTGGTTGCCGTCCTTGTCGTAGGTGTTGTTGACCGCGCTGGCGCCGTAAAGCTCCAGGCGGACCGGCTGGTTGAGGGCGTTCGCACCCTCGGGCGCGCTCGCAGTTCCAGCAGAACGCAAGACCGCCAGATCCGGACCCGTAGCTGTCGCGGGATTTACCCCGTTCCTGGACGAGCGCTTGCGGTTGCCGATGTCGTCGTAGAGGTAGCCGAAGTCCTGCGCGGTGCCGCCGTCCTGGTCCTGCGCGACGACCTGGCCCTTCCGGTCGTAGAACCAGTCGTAGTCGGTGGCCGTGCCGAAGGCGCTGCCGGATCGCTCCACCCCGCTCCGTTGTCCGATCGCATTCAAGCCGTAATCAAACGCGGATACCGAACTTCCCGTGGTATTGTCAATTTTCGAAAGCAGGTCCCGGTCGGCTTCCCAGGTCCGGTCGGCGTCGAAGAGCACGGTCGATCCGCCGGACATGACGGAAATCTTGTCGATGAGATGGTTGGAGAGGTTTTCGTAGTGGTAGCCAAAGGTCCGCGTCGCTCCCGCGTGGGCGGCGGTGGCGGTGGCGAGGCGGCCGTCGTTTCCGTAGGTGTAGCCGATCTGCGCTTCACCGTTGCCGAAGTCGTAGCCGGTGTTTCGAAGGTACGCGTCCTGGCTGCGATCGAGCACGCGGGTGATGGCATGGATGCCGCTCGAGCCATCGGGATCGATCGTGATGGTTTCCGTATCAAGCGCCAGCGTGGACGGATCGTAGGCGTAGACCGACCGGGTGTAGAGCCGCTCGGTGCCGTACTGGACCCGCACGGTGCGGGCCTCGGCAAGCCGACCGTAGCTGTCGTAGGCGAAAACCTTATCAGGCGTATTGGCGTCATTGCCCGTGTTGTCGCCGTGGTCGCTTCCTGAGCCGTTGAAGTGACGCACGCCCACCAGGAGTCCATCGTCATAGTCGTAGCGCGTATGGTCCCCGCGAGCCCAGGTGCGGGTTTTCAAGCGTCCGCCTGCCGTGTAGGTGTAGCTGGGCCCCGGGTCACGATCGCTGCCGAAATCCGGCCCATCCGGGTATTCCTTGTCGATCAACCAGCCCCGATACGAATCGTAGTGCCAGATCGTGACCTCAAAGCCCGTCGTTTGCGTGCCTGGATCCGTCCCGTGGGCGAGGTCCTGAAAGGTCCGAAGGGCGGTCATGCTTCGTGAATGGCGCCAGCTTCCTGATCCCGCGGCTTCCGAGCCATGCCACTGGGTTATCCTGTCGAAAATCGGGCGCCAATTGCGAAATGCGAGGACCGACCCCAGACTCAAGGAATTGCGAAATGCGAGGACCGACCCCAGACTAGGACCGACCCCAGACTCATCCAGTCAGACCCCAGACTCATCCAGTCAGACCCCAGACTCATCCAGTCAGACCCCAGACTCATCCAGTCACCGCTTATCCTCTGCACGCACATCACGCATATTGACTAACTTAGGAGAACTGTAAACGGTATTCCCGCCAACGATTGAAAATCCCAATCTAACCTCAACACTGAGATTATCAATTAACAGGCTCGCTCTTCTCAAATTACAGGACGACACGATTTTTGCTCGTCTTGGCACAGTGTAAACAACCGCTGCTTTTCGCAGCGTTTCTTCGAACACGTCCGAATACACTTCCATCCATTTCCCGCCATTTGGATCCCTAGCTTCGAGAGAAATATTCCCAGCGATTGCCGAGTCGCTAGCATTCTCGATCTCGAAGGTATATCCTCCTTCCTTGTCAATCGATTGCGTGAACTGAATGGCCGACAATTGCTTTTCATCCGGAGGATCTTCTCCGAAAGAGTGCGGCAAGAGTAAAAAGAGGCACAGCCAACATACCTCAAGTGAATGAATCGCCTTCGTAATCATGAGTTAGCCCGTCAAGCCGAGAATTTAGTTATGGAGATGCGGGTTTGGTTGCGCCGGCCGTCGTCGCGTCTGTGTAATTTACTTTGACCGGAAAATCCTTTTGTTTTTTCTGCTCCTGAATCTTGCGGATGTGATCCATGAGATCCTTGCATTCTATGCATCCATGAGAAAAACCTTTCTGTGAATCATGCACATAAATACTTGAGCGCCCATGTGTGTTTGTCCCTTTCTCCGGTTCTAACAACGCTCGATTCTTTCCCCACCCCGGGTAGTTGTAAGTTATGCCATCTGTCGTCGTCGTAGAATCAGGGATTTTTTCAACGCCGCCGCCTTCTGCCATTTTTAGCTGTCCTGTCTCCTTGCTCGCCTTAGCGGTTCTGTTGCCGTCCGGCCTTAAATCAACGTTGTAATCCCCCTCTGGCGCCGGACCTTCATCCTTATTCTTCTGTTCCGAGGGTCGCTGGTGCCCCGGAAGCCCCGAAGCCGCAGGACATTTTTTGATGACCTTTCCCCGATTCGGAGGATTGCCTTCATAAATTGTTACATATTCACCGGTATACTCCGCCCAGTCTAATCCCAGATAATCCCACCTGTTCACCCCGTCGTTCCCGACGAACCCGTACAGATTCAGCCCTCCCCGCTCCCCGATGGGGTCCCTGGAGATCCACCTTCCGAGGTAGGGGTGGTAATACCGGTAGCCGTAATAGTACAACCCGGTCTCGGGATCCAGCGGCTTGGTCGAAAAGCGGTGGCTGAACAGGGCCGCCTTACTTCCTGTCGGTGACACTGCCTCGCCACCGAAGGGATCATACTCGTAGTGCGCCACAACCGTTCCGCTTCCGTTCAGATACTCGCTGATGTTCCCGTTTCCATCGTAAGCCGGGTAATAGACCCCGGCGTCGGCACCGGTTTCGATCTCAACCGCAAGCAGTCCTCCCACTCCGCCAGCTCCCTGGAAGCGACCGCTCAGGTCGGTTCCCCAAGTGTAGGTCCGGGAAAGGGTGTAGGCATTGCCGGCCAGATCCAGTTCGGCGACGACGTTCCAGGCATCGTAAAAATAGGCCGTGCCGGTGGCGAGACCTCCGGAGCCTTTCCATTTCCCCACCCGCCGGCCGGCGTGGTCGTAGAGGTATTTCCAGGTCTGTCCGCCGTTGGTTTCCTGAAAAATCTGGTTTTCGCCATCCCAAGACCGGCTGCCGGTGTTGCCGTTGGGGAAACGCCCGGCCTGCTGGTTGCCGTCCTTGTCGTAGGTGTTGTTGACAGGGCTGGCGCCGTAGAGCTCGAGGCGCACCGGCTGGTTGAGGGCGTTCGCCCCCTCGGCACTCCCGGCCCCGGCGGACCTCAAGACCGCCAGGTCCGAGCCGGTGGCAGTGGCGGGATCGGTACCGTTCCTGGACGAGCGCTTGCGGTTGCCGATGTCGTCGTAGAGGTAGCCGAAGTCCTGCGCGGTGCCGCCGTCCTGGTCCTGCGCCGCGACCTGGCCCTTCCGGTCGTAGAACCAGTCGTAGTCGGTGGCCGTGCCGAAGGCGCTGCCGGATCGCTCCACCCCGCTCCGTTGTCCGATCGCATTCAAGCCGTAATCAAACGCGGATACCGAACTTCCCGTGGTATTGTCAATTTTCGAAAGCAGGTCCCGGTCGGCTTCCCAGGTCCGGTCGGCGTCGAAGAGCACGGTCGATCCGCTGGACATGACGGAGATCTTGTCGATGAGATGGTCGGAGAGGTTTTCGTAGTGGTAGCCAAAGGTCCGCGTCGCTCCCGCGTGGGCGGCGGTGGCGGTGTCGAGGCGGCCGTCGTTTCCGTAGGTGTAGCTGACCAGAGCCTCCTGACTTTGGCTGGTACCAAAATTGTAGCCGGTATTTCGCCGATAACTGTCCTGGCTGCGGTCCAGCACGCGGGTGACCTCATTGATGCCCCCCGAGCCGTCGGGATCGATGGTGATGGTTTCCGAATCGACTCCCCGGCTGGTGGGATGATAAACATAAACTGATTTTGTATAGAGTCTCTCGGTGCCATACAAGACGCGCACGGTGCGGGCCTCCGAAAGCTGCCCGAAACTATTGTATTCGAAGACGCTGTCCGGCGTATTGGCGTCATTGCCCGTGTTGTCGCCGTGGTCGCTTCCTGAGCCGTTGAAGTGACGCACGCCCACCAGGAGTCCATCGTCATAGTCGTAGCGCGTATGGTCCCCGCGAGCCCAGGTGCGGGTTTTCAAGCGTCCGCCTGCCGTGTAGGTGTAGCTGGGTCCCGGGTCACGATCGCTGCCGAAATCCGGCCCATCCGGGTATTCCTTGTCGATCAACCAGCCCCGATACGAATCGTAGTGCCAGATCGTGACCTCAAAGCCCGACGTTTGCGTGCCTGGATCCGTCCCGTGGACGAGGTCCTGAAAGGTCCGAAGGGCGGTCATGCTTCGTGAATGGCGCCAGCTTCCTGATCCCGCGGCTTCCGAGCCATGCCACTGGGTTATCCTGTCGAAAATCGGGCGCCAATTGCGAAATGCGAGGACCGACCCCATTTCAAAATCACGACCCCATTTCAAAATCATTGGCGCATCCACAGAAAAAAACTGCTACCGGAAGGCATGTTGATGCTAATTTTGATTTCATAAACAACTACTGAACGTATCCGTTGTAATTACTGAATGGGTGTGTTCCTCCACCAAAATGCAGGATCACCTCGCCAGAAGCCAATCCTCTTGGTATGTTAATCCAATTTCTAGGACTCAAAAACGGAACGGGATCCAGAATATTAATATGATTAATTGCGCTATTTAAACCATAATCACTGGACAGAATTACAGATTGCGGACCAAATCCTTGATAGTTTATGTTATTCCTAATCCCTTCAGGAAGCAGAGCAAAGGCCCCCCTAGCCACACTAGAACCTTGACTGTGAGCAATTAGATCGCCTCCTCCTTTTGCGTTCAGAGCCTCAGCAAGACCAAATGAATGTCTTGTTATCCCAAATAGCTCTTCTGATAATATTTGAAAAATATCACCCATACCAAGATAATGAGTTCCATTGTGATATAATTCGGCCTGCGCAAGTCTTGCGCTGAGACTGGCTCCTGAAAGGGAATTCCAAATCCCATTAATAAAAGTCCTTTTGAATTTGGAGCTCAAACTTTGGGGACCATCAAAAGCATCTCCTCCAAGGAAGTTGCCGACAGCACCGATGCCTTTGCGGAGGCCTATTGCGATTGAGCTTGCGAGTCGTCTTGGGCCCTCAGTCAACAAATGCTGGAACGCGGCGGTGTAGGCTCCGTTTGCGAATTTTCCGCCGCCAATCGCGGAAGCCGTACCTCCGACCACTCCTGCAACCGCGGTACGGCCTGCCACTTTCAGAGGTGAATCTTTAGGTCCTCCCGGCTCGCCAAGTTTCATTCTCTCACAGATCCCCGATACGGAGACGGCCGCGGCGGCGGCGGCAGCCAGAAATCCATCACTGAACTTTCCCCCCATTGCCTCGTTCGCGCCCCCCCCGACGACTCCGTGACCAACTACGTTGAGCAATTTGCTGTCGAAGCCAATTCCATCTACCAAACCGTGCAACACTCCTGCCGTAATCGCCCCTTGAATGGCTCCGACAAGCCCAGCCCGTAAAATATCAGAAACACTCCCACCCGCTAGGGCAGTGCTGAGAGCCCCTCCCACAAACCCGGCAATGGCGCCTACTGTCGCCATCCCTGTAAGGGTGAGACTCCCGGCCGTTGCCGCAGCCGTAGCAGTCGCGGCAGTCCCTGCCGTCGCAAATACGGTACCTGTTGTTCCCGCAGCTGCACCGACGAAGGCAGTTCCCACTCCGTACGTGACAATCGCTACCACGACCAAGACGACGATGGTAATCCAATTATCCTTCAGCCATGAATGGCCGCTTGGGTCCGTAGCGCTCAACGGATTATTGAGGACGTAGCTGTAGCGGTTGAAGTTCTGGCTGAATTCGGGGACCTGGACGTAGGGGTCCGGGCTGAGGAAACGGCCAAGTTCGGGGTCGTAGATCCGGCCGTTCATGTGGACCAGGCCGAAGTCGTCGAGCATCTCGTGTCCGGTGAAGCCGCGGTTTTCACTGGCGGCGCTGGTGTATTGGGATCCCAGCCAAGAGGTCTTGAGATCCGACCAAGAAGATCCATTGCGACGCTCGCCCCAGGCATCGAAGGACTGACGCTCGGCCTGAGGTTCCCCATTCGACACTTTCCATGCCCCGGTGGTGCCATTCCAATCCGCCTGAATGATGCAGTCGGTGCTGCCGATGTGATCGGTGAGAATGACGGCCAGCCGGGTCACGGTAAGAGGTCCCGAGGAGGATGCGTTGCGCACTTCGCGGGTGAGCATGGCCGATCCAAGGCGGTGCCGGTGAATCTCAGCATCGATGCCATAGCCGATGCCCGTGGGGTTGGTGGATTCGTGCACCTCGTGCTCGTAGGATCCAAGGTAGCGGGTGGTGACCTTGGCCGAGTGGTTGTTGGCGAAGATCCGGGTGAGAGTTTGTTCAGCACGGTTGCCACCGGCATCAAAGTCGAACTCGGCAATGGTGGTCGAGACGGTGAATTTCGTCCAGGGGGACACACCCTGGATCTCGGGGGCCAGATCGGTCGTCTGGCCGAAGGTTACGAGGGCAGCTGCGGAGGTCTTTTCAGCCCGCTTGAGTTGATTGAAAGAAGTCCATTGAAGACTCGTCCCCTTCACGGTGGTACCCAAATACGCCATGGATGTTACCCGCCCGGCAGCATCGTAGATCTGATTGCGTTGCTTTCCCTTGAGCGTGGCGGATGTGACCCGATAGTTGGAGTAGGTGTGGGTAGCCCCGGCCGTGGCCGAGGTTTCGTCGCCCTTGCGGGTCAGGTTGCCTTTGGCATCGTATTCATATGAGCGATTGACCGGAGCGTTCGCTCCAACCGTGAGGCTCGAACCGGTCAGTCGATCCAAGTCGTCGTAAGTGAACGACTCGGTCTTAAGAGGAAAGGACGGATTATGATCCTTCCGGGTGATGAGATTTCCATGGACATCCCATTCATAGGTATGATACTGGAGAGTTTTCCCAAGACGGGTTGTCAGGATCTTCCGGAGATAGCCATTGTCGGCATTAACCCACGTTTGGCGGACCACATCGTGTCCGAGCTTTTCGGTGGTTTTAATCAGGGTGCCTTCGGTGACGACACCTCCGAATTCCGAAAGCAGGGTTTCATGCGCCCCGGTGTAGGGGGTGGAAACCAGATCGGACCGAAGAGAGAAGGTGCCGTAAACGCTGTCGTAGGTCTGGCGGACGATGGTACCACCTGCGTCCACGGCCAGCACGGGCAGGCCCAGTGCGTTGTATGAAGTATTCGTAGTGGTGAGGCTATCGGAACTGTTGAGCCTGCTCTGCTTCTGGATCAAGAGACCGTAGTCGTGATTCTGGGAGCTGTAGGTGTAATACTCGGCGTATCCACCGGGGCCACTGATTTGACTCAGGCTGCCTTTCCCTGGACTGTTGGTTTTATATTGATAGTTGAAGGCGCCTTCGGGTTTAGCCACCGAGGTGACCCTGCCAAGGGAATCGTAAAGAGTGCTTGTCGTCTGACCCAGAGCATTGGTGATCGAGAGAACCTCGCCGAAGCCGTTGAAGGTGCTGGTGGTTTGACCGGCGCTGATATCCCACACCGCGGTTTTGTTGTCGAGGAGGTCGTAGGTGTTGGAGAGCTGAGAGACGCCATCGATTTCAACATTAACGACCCGGCCCTCCACATCATAGATGAACTCGGTGTATTGTCCGGAGGCATCCCCTGACCAGCGGAGCCTTCCATGCTGGTCCTCTAGGCGGACCGAAGTGATCCCTTTGGGGTTCTGGGCCACGGTTATTACCATCGGATCATTCCCTCCGATCCGATCCATACTAGTGATCCCGCTGCGGGTGCCATCGGGGTCTTGGGTGGCGATCTTGCGATCGAGGAAGTCATAGAGATACTCCGTTTCATAGGTCGGATCCCCGACCAGGAAGGGTTGTGACTCTTTGCTTACACGGCCGCGGGAATCGTAGAGTTTGTAAGCATACTGTTGGCCAAAGGACGGAACCGTGGATCCGGCAGGGAGGGACACCATGACAGTGCTGCGGGTGAGAACCTCGCGACCTACCGCATCAAACCAGACGATGCTTGGAGGTTTCCCTGATTCTTCGGCGATTCGGGCCCACTGAATTTGGATGTGGTTGTCGGCCAGTTTACTGGCGATCTCTGGAGGCAGATCGGCGTTGGAAGCGAAACGGGTGATCTCCGCGGAGCGGGTTCCGCTCGGATGATTCGTGGCGATCTGGGTACCGAATGCATCGTAGGTAAAGGTGGTGACGCGGCCGTCGAGGTCGGTGGTAGCCAGGAGCAACGCCTGTGCCGGAGAATAGTGCTGATAAACGGTCCCCAAGGGATTGGTCTCGCTGGTGACAAACCGTCCTTGGGGATCGTAGCCAACCGAGCTGGAACGGGTCTGACCGCTGGCAGTGACGGCAGTGGTCAGAACGTTCCCAAAATCGTCGTGAGTGTAGGTGGTGGTGGAGGAAAGGGGGTGACCCGGTTCTACCGTTTCCGAGGCGAGCAGGCCGCTGTCGGGATCATAGGTGAAAGTGCTTGTTTTTGAGAGAGTGGACTTTCCGGGGGCCGATTTCGTGACCGTGGTGGAGGAAAGCCGGCCAAGGTGCCATTTCCCGTTGGAAACATCGTGGGTGAAGGCACTGGAAGTGAGGGAGGAAGAACCATCAAGGGCGGTGACGATTGACTGGGTCACGAACCCATAGGCATCAATGGCGGGCTGGGCGGTCGTCGTCTGGGACAGAAGGGTGTGGGCGTCGTCAATGTCGAATTTTTCCGTGACAGCGCACACTTGCACGGGACGTCGAATTGAAATGGGGCCGGATTCAATGGAGGGCGGACCGCTGCCGAGCTCGGCATAGGTATTTACCTCAAGTCCGACGAGCTTGACGCCCGACGATGTCGCTGTGAACGGATTGGGCCAATTCCAATCCGCGAAATGCTCACCGAAATCTTGCGGGATGACGGCGTAGGTACGGGTCGTCAGGGGACTGCCCGTGAAGGGGAATTCCCGCATGAAGTCGGTGCGGGTGTACCCGCGACAGATTGGTTCCGCTTCACCGCTCGGAAGCAGCTCATCGTAAACCTCGATCCAGCCGAAGCCCAGCGAAGTCTGGCTCTCCCTATCAAACCGCAGGTCTCCGTAGTGGCGGCGGGAGCATTTAATGCCCCCCAAACCGTTGGATTCGAGGAGCCGGGATACGACGTAGCCCGCGCCGTTGACGGGCACCTGACTCTCAGGAAGGAGAGGATCGGTGGCCGGATCGTACGGCGTATAAGCCGGCTTGTCCGAGTTGAACAGCGGGGCGGGATCGTTCAAGCGGGCGTATTCGATGCCCAAGGTCTTGCCGAAGCCGTCGGTGATCGACTCGATGACCTCCGGGCCGCGGAGGTTGAGGAAGACGCGGGGGCGGGTCGTGTCGGCATCGGTGACGAAATCGACGACTCCGTCACCGTTGAGGTCGGCGAAGCGGCCGATGACCTTGCCATAGGCCTGGCCGGTCGAATTGCGGTACATCGGCAGCGGCGCGCCCTCGCGCATCTCGGGGTCCACGCTGTCGGCGATGTCGAGGTAGTTCCACCCGCCGCCGGTGTTGAGATAGACGTCGTTCTCGCCGACGCGCGGACGGGCGAAATCGACGAGCCCGTCGGCGTTCAGGTCGACCAGCGCGCCGGGGTTGATGTTCTCCTCGTCGTACTTGGTGAAGGTGACGAAATTCGCATCGAGATACCACGGATCTCCGGGCGCGTTGCAGACGAGGTCCCAGCCGGTGCCGGTGCCGAGATGCACCGCGGTATCGCTGTTGAGCCCTCCGTAGGACATGTCCTTGATGATGTCGACGAGGCCGTCGCCGTTGAGATCGAGCAGGCGGGTGCCGAGGTCGTCGCCGTTGGTGTTGGAAAGCGCGACCGGAAGCTGGAGCGGGTCCGTGGCGGGTGACGCCGCATTCCAGCCGGAGCCATTGTTGATGTAGAGCGCGGTGAGCGTCTGGCCGCTGTTCCAGGTGCTCTTGAC
>NZ_BAABRI010000027.1:0-65859 GCF_040362925.1 Haloferula sargassicola | reverse complement strand
AACCGGCACGGACACGCGGGGTAATCGGCGAAAGGAGCGCTGTCCCGATTTGCTCCTTCCGCTCAGCCTGGGAAATCACCGGTCGCCGCCCCGCAAACCAGCCATGGAAACCGGAGCGGACAACCGTCTTGCGAAGCTCCGGACCGCCCGCTGTCCCGAGGGGCAGGGCCGGAGCCTTCATGGAAAAAATTTCCGCGGTCCGTGCCGCAAACCAGCCATGGAAACCGGCACGGACACGCGGGGTAATCGGCGAAAGGAGCGCTGTCCCGATTTGCTCCTTCCGCTCAGCCTGGGAAATCACCGGTCGCCGCCCCGCAAACCAGCCATGGAAACCGGAGCGGACAACCGTTTGGGGTGCCACGGCGCGAAGCGCTGTCCCGAGAGCTCCGGGCCGCGGCTGGAAAAACATG
Organism: Haloferula sargassicola; assembly: GCF_040362925.1. Taxonomy (NCBI): domain Bacteria; kingdom Pseudomonadati; phylum Verrucomicrobiota; class Verrucomicrobiia; order Verrucomicrobiales; family Verrucomicrobiaceae; genus Haloferula; species Haloferula sargassicola. The sequence goes on along the minus strand of NZ_BAABRI010000027.1, from coordinate 65,449 downwards.
CCCAACCCCGACATCCGCCCGAGGACGGAAGTGGGTGCTTCCGGGCGGGAGGTGCCGGATGCCGGGGTTGGTTGGGCGAACAGCATGTCGTCGTTCGTTGGGTGTAAAATCTTCGTTTAGAGGACGCCGAGGCCGCCGTCGTCGAGATCGCGGAGGCTTTCCTCCATGCGCTCCATGGCGTCCTGGCTGCAGATGATGAAATAATCGCCGCAGCCTCCGAGGACCGCGGGTTGTTCGGCGCGGAGACCGACCTTGTCGCACCAGTCCTTGGGCAGCGTCAGTTTGCCCTGCGGGCTGATGGTCACTTGCTTGGAAAACATGCGCAGCGCGCTCACGAGCTGCTTTTTCTTGGCCGGCAGAAGGTTCTCGGCCTGCTCGATCTCGGCGAACTTCGCCTGGTAGTGCTCTTCGGTGAACACCTTGATCGCCGGCTCACCGTGCTCGCTCGACCGCATGATCCGGATCGGGGTCCCCTCCTCCGCCAGACGGAACTCGCCCGGAACCGACACGCGGTTCTTCGAGTCCATCTTGTGGACGAAGTGATTCTCCAGATTTTGGACGCTGGCCGACATTTAAGAGCAGGCAGAATTTGCCGTGCCCGAACTACACCAAAGTACACCAGATCGAACAAGAGAAATCGGAAACGGCCCGAATAATTTTTTATTCCCTATTTTTCAGCGAGTTATGAAGTGCTCTGGAGTGGATTACAGTGCAGGACACCCAAAAACATGGCGGTTCTCAGCCAGGTTTTTTTGATAAAACGGGGCTCCCGCCGGATTTGGGGTCACGAGGTGTACTTCAAGTGTACTGGTGACGGGGCGGGTGTACCGGAAGGCATTCCAAGAGCCTTCAAGGGTTCGGAACCGGTCGATCCCCTACTTTGGGGACCGCGATCCGGGCTCCGCCGGGTTTTAAAAAACAAAAACGCGCTGACGGGTTCGTCAGCGCGTTCATCTGTCTCCCCGCCCGAATGCCGTCGCGTCCGGGCGGTAAGAGGGTCGGACGCTCCACCGGACCGGGGAGCGTCGAGAAAACGTGTTACTTGCGGGCTTCGGCCAGGGCTTTGGCCTCATCCAGCTTGGCCTGCGGCACCGAGATCGGGCCACCCTGCACGGCCGCCACCATGATCTGGCGGGAGTTTTCCATGCGGCTGATGAGGCCGGCAGGCAGCGGCTCGGCTCCGATTATCTGGGAAAGCTCGAGGTCCACGACTTCGATCCAGGCCCGGTTTTCGGCGAAGAACTGGGCCCAGGTCACGATGCGGTTGCCGCTGACGATGCCGGTGCGGTTGCGGAGGGAATCCGGTACGTGCAGCACGGCGCCTTGGGGCACCAGGGTCGAGGCGCCCGAGAAACTGAGGAACTCCGATGTGGCCAGAATGTCCGCCGGGCGGTTGGTCTTGGTCGGGTCATCCGCCTCGATCACCTTCAGGTCGCGCATCGGATCCTGGTTGCGCTGGGCGCGCAGGCGCAGGGCCATCTGCTCGTGGGTGGGAGCGTCGCGCATTTCCTGGGCCTGGCCCGAGGGCAGCAGGGCCAGTCCGGTCACGAGGGCGAGGGCGAGATTTTTCATGGGGAGACGAGGGGGAGGAGTTATTCCAGGGTGGAGAGAAGCGAACGGACCTCGAGTCCGCGGTCGACCTCGAAGGTGGTGTAGGCAAGGCGCTCGCGGCCGTAGACGGTCTCGGTGATGACCTCGATGGTCCAGGTGCCGTCCTTGGTCAGGTAGTCGCCGAGGTTCTCGATCCGCCAGGTCTTGCTGAGCGGCTGCTGCTGGTCGATCTGGCGCTGGGCGGAGGTGATCTTGGTCCCTTCGGTGCCGAGGACCGGATCACCCGGGTAAACCTGGGTGTAGGTGTAGGACTTGGGGTACATGTCCGCGACGTCGATGGTCACCTCCGGGGCCTTGAAGCGGATGGTTTCCGAGGCATCGAGGCCGGCGATGGTCACGGTGGTCAGCGGCCAGACCACGACATAGCGGGAGCAGAGCTGCTCATCCAGGGTGCCGTCGTCCTTGCGGGTGTAGACCGAGAAGCGTTCCTCGCCGCGGATCTTGGTGAGGTCGGTGCCGGGGACGTTGGTCATCGAGTAGTCCAGCTTGGTCTTGCCGTTCTTTTCGATGAGCGACTGGGCGAAAAGCGTGGCCTGGGTACGGTCGATGTTTTCGCCGTAGGTGTCCCCATAGGACTGCACGTGGTGGAGCAGGCGGACGGACTTGGCGGCCTCCGGGACGTTCGCACCGGAAAGCAGGCCTTTCACCTGGACATCCACGCTGAACGGCTGGTCGGCGCGGGTGCGGGGGACGCTGCCGCCGTCCGGGTCGAGGGTGTTGATCACGATGTCCGCCTCCGGAGCGAAGGAGCTGACGTAGGCGGTATCGAGGAGGTAGGACTTGGGAGAGCTGCCGCTCTTGACCGTCCAGAGTTCATAGCGGGCCCCGGCCAGGTCGAGGGCCACGGGCGAGAGTCGCTCGCCCTTGGACTCGACGCTGACATCCCAGTAAATGGCGGGGGTGCTCCCCAGCAACACCTGCCGGATGAAGTTGGTGTAGCCCGAGGACTGGCCGAGCCCCGCGGACATGCCCGCGAGCGAAATGGCAAGGGTCGTGAAAGCGGTCTTCATGGAGGGAGGTGAAGTGAGGGGAGGAAGGAATTACTCGCTGAAGGTCACGAGGAACACGAGGTCCTGCAGGTCGTAGCCCGTCTGGTAGCGTTGAGATTCAGTGTGGGTCAGCTCGCACATGACGATCATGTCCATCGGGCCGATGTCCACTTTGCCACCCGCATCGAGGTAGGGCTTGATGAACTGCTCGAGGGTCGGCGAGTTGGCGATGTTGTAAGTGGTCGGGATCGAGTCACCGTCCTTGAGCACCTGCACGTTCTGGGTGCCATCATTGGAGCTGTAGAAATGCGACCACTCGCCCCGGGGGTTGGAAACGACGTCCCAGAAGCGGCCGCCGAAGCGGATCGACTTGCCGGAAGACACGGTCTGCGACTTGATCACGGCGCTCTGGTTCACATCCTTGTTGGTGCCGGAAAAGACCTTCTGCCAACCACCATCGTTGTAGCTGTAGTAGGCTTCCTCGGAGGCGAACGACATGTGCGAGCCGTCGGCGTAGCTGATGGTCACCCCGGCACCGAGAAGGCGGACCTCCATCTTCAGGTCGGTCTTGGGGCGGATGGTCCCGGGCTTCTCGATCTTCACCAGATCTTCGAGCTTGGTCGGGTAGGTGATTTGCCAATCGAGCTTGGGGAACGCTCCCACGGCAGCGATTCCGGGCGAGGCGTTGATGTAACCGACCGGGATGTCATCCGCGGCTCGGACGATGCCACCCATGGAGAGAGCGGCACTGGTGAACGCCACGAGGGCGCAAACCGACTGGGGGAGTCTGGTCTTCATTAGGGGGAGTTGGGGGATTAGGGGGAGAACCCACCGGGGGAGGTGGGGGTATGCGGAACTCGCCGCACGTCCCGATCATCCACCGAAACCGAAAAACCGGAATACCAAAATACTAACGTGATCGCGTAAGGCCCCAAAAGCCCCGCAGGCCCGGCCTTTCCCGGGACCTTGTCAGGAAGTCTTGATTTCCAAGTGCTTCCATGCTTTCACGACTTCCTCAGCAAGGATTTTCACGCCTTCGCGCACAGCGCCCTCCCCCATCGCGTAGGAAATCCGGAGGCATTCATCCCGATAGGAGCACGGAGTGTCGCCGAGTCCGAAAAAGAAGTAGTGGCCGGGCACGACCAGCACCCCGCGCTTTTTCAGACGCTCGTAGAGTTCCGCCGCGGTGATGGGAAGCCCCGGGAACCAAAGCCAGAGGAAAAGCGCGCCTTCGCTACGGTGGATGTAGTATTCGAAGTTTTCGCCGAAGGCCTCCTCCACCCAGCCGATCGCCTGGCGGGATTTCTCCCGATAAAACGGCTGCACCACCTCGGTGGCGAGGCGCAGGACCTCGCCGCTCTCCAGCAGCGGGCGGACGATGGCCTGGCCGAGGTTGGGATTGGCGAGGCCGACCACGGAGCTCATCTCGGCCACGGCCCGGGTGATTTCCGGATGGGCCACCACGATGCCGGTGCGGGTGCCGGGCAGGCCGAGCTTGGACAGGCTGAGGGTGAGGATGATGTGATCGTCCCACACCGGCGTGGCGGCGCTGAAGATGATGTTGGGAAACGGGGCGCCGTAGGCGTTGTCGATGATCAACGGAATGCCGTGACTCTTCGCCAGCTCGGACAGGCGCTGGATTTCGCCGTCGGTGAGCACGTTGCCGGTCGGGTTGGTCGGGCGGGAAACGCAGATCGCCGCGATGTCGTCGGTGATTTCAAGGTGGTCGAAATCCACCCGGTACTTGAACTCGTGCGGGCCGGTTTTTTCCACCTGCGGCGGCACGGCGGTGAACAGGTCGCCGAAGGCACCTTGGTTGGCGTAGCCGATGTATTCCGGCACCAAGGGCAGGAGGATCTTTCGGCGGCGGCCATCGGGCATCGGACCGGCCAGCAGGTTGAAGAGGAAAAAGAAGGCGGTCTGGCCGCCGGCGGTGATGGCGAAGTGCTCGTCGGTAACGGGCCAGTCGAAGCGCTCGCGGAACAGCCCCGCCAGGGCGGAAATGAAGGCCGGGTTGCCGCGCGGCGGGTCGTAGTTGGCCACCGCCTTCTCCAGCGCGCCGGGCTCGGCCATGATTTCCTCCATGCGGCGGTGCCACAGCCCGTTCACCTCGGGGATGTTCGCCGGCTGGCCGCCGCCGAGCATTTTCAGGTGGTCGCCTCCGGCCGCGAGCGCGTGGCCGAGGTCCTCCATCAATTCACCGATGCCGCTGCCGCCGGCCAGTTCACGGCCGAGTTGGGAGAATTCGAAATTCATTGCGCTTCGTTGACCTGAGGATGTCCGCGCCTATGCTCGGGGCCGAACCTAACGACCCCATTCCCAGCATGGCACTCCAAACCGGCGATACCGCCCCCGACTTCACCCTCGTCTCCAAAGGTCCCGACGGGCCTGAACTCGTGAAACTCTCGGACCTGACCGGCAAGTCCAATCTCGTCCTTCTGTTCGTGCCGATGGCCTTCACGGGGGTGTGCACGCAGGAATTCTGCGACCTTTCCGCCGGGCTCGGCGACTACGAGGCGCTCGACGCGACGGTGGTGGGCATTTCCGGCGACAGCCCCTTCGCGCAGGAGGCGTGGGCTAAGCAGGCCGGCATCACCCTCAAGCTGCTCAGCGACTACGAGCACGACGTGGCCAAGGCCTACGGCGTGGCCTACGAGCAGTTCCTGCCCGAGGCGAACCTGATCATGGGCGGCGTGGCCAAGCGCTCGGCCTTCGTCATCGACAAGCAGGGCATCATCCGCCACGCGGAAGTGTGCGAGCACCCGAAGAACCTGCCCGACTTCGAGGCGGTGAAGGCCGCGCTCAAGGAGCTGGCCTGATCCCCCACCCTTTCCCTGCCCTTTTCCGTCTTACCAAAAAGCCGCGCTGCCCGATCGGGTGCGCGGCTTTTTTCGTGATCGGCGATACCCGGAAATTCAGTCCACCTCCGGCGCTTCGTCCTTGCTCGGCGGGGTCGACTCCTCACCGGCGGCGTCGGCTTTCTCCTTCGGAGCCTCCATTTCGGGCATGTCCACCGGCGGCTCGGCACCCAGGCCGGGCGTCGGCGCATCGTCCGGGAGCGGCGGCAGATCGGCCGGGGCGTCGGGATCGATCACCGGCGGCAGCGTCGGCGCCCCATCGGTGGCCGGAGTTTCCGGCACGGAGCTGGACTCGGAGGGCGGCAGCGGGATGGTCGACTCCACCGGCGGCCACACCTGAACCTCGCTGCCACTCGATGGCTCGGCGCTCATGGCCTGCGAGTCGTTGCCGACCTGGATGGACGGCACGAAGCCGATGTCACCATCGTCGAGCTCGACCTTGGCGTAGCTGCCGTCGTCGGAAATCACCTTCATCTGCGTGCCGCGGGACAGCAGCCGGTCGGCCGAGGCATTGCCCGTGGGACGGGTCTTGAACAGGGCCGTATTGTTCATCAGGGCGTGGACGAACTCGCCGGGCTTGTAGGTGGAGCTCGACATGCTGGTGGACTGCGAGACGCTGCCGGCGGCATTGAGCGGATCGAAGCTCGAGGACGACGACATCGACATCGGTCCACCCGAGCCACACGAGGCAACGATCAGGCAGGCGGCCGGGAGACTGAGGAGAGAGGCTTTCATGCGGGTTGGTTTATAACAGGAACCTGCCACCCGCAGGCGCACCGGTCAACGGCAGAGACCCGCCGTTCCACGGAGATAGAGCCCCAGTGCCTCGGGCCACGGACGGGGCTCTTTCCCCAGCAGCGCCGACAGGCGGTCGGTCGCCATGGCGGTGTGCCGCGGCCGCGGAGCGACAAAGGCCTCCATTTCCTCCAGCCGGAGCCGCCGGACCGACGGAAGGGACGCCAGCCGGCCGTCCTCCGCCAGGATCCGCACCACCACCTCCGCCATCCCGTGCCAGCTGACCGGCGGGCCGGAGTTGCAGGCATGAAAAAGACCCGCCGGACCACCCGCTGAAATCCAACATTTCACCCAAAGCGCGAGGTCCGTGGTGAAGCACGGCAGCGAGAACTTGTCATCGATCGCCTCCAGCTCTCCGCCGCTTACAGCCTGTCGGGCGATCATGTCGATGAACGACGGCTTTTCCGGACCGAACACCCAGGACACGCGCATCACCGTCGATCCCGCCTCAAGCACCAGCCGCTCCGCCGCCGCCTTGGTCGTACCGTAGACGCCTGCCGGCGAAACCGCCGCGTCCTCCGGCTTGAGACCCTCCTCCGCGCCATCAAGCACGTAGTCGGTGCTGAAATAAAGCATCGGCCGGCCGCCGCAGCCTTCCAGCAGGCGCCGCGTCCCCTCGATGTGGACCGCCTCCGCGATCGCCGGGTCGCGTTCGCAGGCATCCACGGAGGTCATCGCCGCCGGATGCAGCAGCAAGTCGAAATCAAGTGCGGCGGTGTTTTCCGCCAAATCCGGATCGGTCAGGTCCCAGCGCGAACGCGGCAGCTCGAGGATCTCATACGAGCGGCCCAAGTGATCCGCCAGCGCGCGACCGACCCGTCCGGTCACGCCGGTGACCGCGATCCGCATGGCTTTCAGACCACCCCGGTTTCCTCCAGCAGCTCCTCCACGCCATCGCCGGCATCGCGGATGCCCCGCAGGCGCCGTTGCACGCCGCGGCGGCTCTCGGGCCCGTTCACCTTGTGGACGATGCCGTTGACGGCCTTCGGCAAAATGGCGGCCACGCCCAGCGCGGCAAGCGCCACCGCGATCCCCCGGCGGGCGTTCTCATGCATGATCTCGCCGAGGATCAAGCCCGCGGCCACACCCATCAGCGCGGGGGAAACCATCGCGGAGGCATCCGCCCAGTCGCGCTCCCAGCAATCGTCGTCGTCAATCGGCATGGCCGAAAGGTAGCAGCCCCGGTCGCGCCGACAACCCTCGAAAGCGTCGTCGCACCCCCATGATCCGGGGCGGTCATTCGGACTTCCGGTCGGCGGTCGGATGGTTAGACTCCCGCGGCAACCCCACGAACCATTTCTTCATGTCATCCACCTACGCGCTCATCCTCGCCGGCGGCTCCGGCACCCGTTTCTGGCCCCTCAGCCGCGATGCCCGGCCCAAGCAACTGCTCAACCTCTTCGGCACCGACACGCTTCTCGAACAGACCATCAACCGCCTCGACGGTCTCGTCCCCAAGGAAAACATCCTCATTCTCACCAACGCCAAGCAGGAGGAAGCCGTTCGCGAGGTGGCCTCGATGCTCCCTGCTGAGAACATTTTCGCCGAGCCCGCCAAGCGCGACACCGCCCCGGCCGTGGCCCTCGGCATCGGCCTCGTCGCCGCGCGCGATCCCAATGCCACCATGCTCGTCCTGCCCGCCGACCAGCTGATCCAAGACACCGCCGCCTACCACGCGGTCATGCGCGATGCCATCGCCACCGCCGAAAAGTCCGACGGCCTGGTCACCATCGGCATCAAGCCCACCTGGCCATGCCCGTCCTACGGCTACATCGAGCGCGGCCAGCGGGCCTCCATCCCCGGCCTGAGCTGCGAGCACCCGCCGGCCGAGGTCGTCCGCTTCCGCGAAAAACCCAGCACCGAGCTGGCCGAAAAGTTCCTCGCCCAAGGCGGCTTCTGCTGGAACGCCGGGATGTTCGTGTGGTCGCTCCCGAACGTGATTCGCGAGCTTTCCACCCACGCGCCGGAACTCGCCCACTTCGTCTCCGAACTGCGCGCCTCGAAGAACCTCGCCGCCACCATCGGGGCCCAGTTTCCGAAGCTCCACCCGATCTCCATCGACTACGCCCTCATGGAAAAGGCGCGCCGCGTCCTCAACATCGAAGCCACCTTCGACTGGGACGACGTCGGCTCCTGGATCTCGGTTGCCAAGTACCTCGACACCGTCGGCAACAACAACCAGACCAACACCGACATCGCCGAAATCGACTCCGAGAACAACATCGTCTTCAACGCCCGCCAAGGCACCAAGATCGCCCTTCTCGGCGTCGATGACCTGATCGTGGTCCAAACCGGCGACGCCCTCCTGATCGCCAACCGCCACCAGGCCGACGCGATCAAAAAGCTCTCCTCCAAGCTCCCACCGGAGCTGCTCTGAAGAAGTAGCGGGTAGCAAGTAGCACGTAGCCAGGGAATCCCCCGCTACTTGCTACTCGCTACTCGCTTCCGGCTACCCGCCATGCACCCCGCCCTCGGACTCGATTACGGTGACGCCCGCATCGGCGTCGCCGCCACCGATCCGCTCGGCATCCTCGCCCATCCGGTCGAGACCATCGAACTTGCTACGACGAATACCGTAGAACGGATCGCGGAAATCTGCTCCGCCCGGGGCGTCGCCACGCTCGTCGTCGGCCTGCCGCTCAACCTCGATGGCGAGGAAGGTCCCGCCGCGGAAAAGGCGCGCGCGTTCGCAGCCAAGATTTCCGCCCGGCTCCCCGACCTGCCGCTGGTGTTCGTTGATGAATCCCACACCACCGTCGATGCCTCCGCCAAACTGCGCGAGGCCGGACGCAACGCCAAGCGCCAGAAGTCGGTGATCGACCAAGCCGCCGCCGTCGAGATCCTCAACCGCTGGCTCGAAACCACCCTTCCGCCACTTCCCTGACCTCTGCTTTCGACGTCAGAAAATGACTCATTCCCCACTGTTTCCAGTGACTCTGACGAACAGCCGGGGCTGAAGCCTGATCGGAAGGCGCGAAAGGTAACTCACCTGGCGCATTCCTCCGCTCACCGACTCGTCCTCAACCTGCCTCAAGTCCACCTTGTCCGAGAAGCTGAGATCGGCAGCCGCATCGACACGAATCGACACGCCCGCCGAATCCTCCGGCTGGAGAACCGTCCACAAGGCAAAATGATCCGAAGGATCAACGTCGCCATCCCCGGTTTTCTGGATCACTTCCTGTCCTCCGATGACGATGGACTGCACCAACAGTGGCCGCTCTCCCTTTCTCGCCGGGTCGAAACCGTAGGCAAAATCGAGCAGATTGGGCAGTCCGTTCTGATTGTAGTCCTCCGAGTATCCCCTGTGTTCCAAGGGCACTCCCTTTTGGGCAAGATAGGCATCCACGACATCGACCGTAAACATCCGTGTGGTTGCGGTGCCCGTTTCATCTGTCACCGTGAGAAGTACATTCGTGACCAGGGCGGGGAGTTGGACGGCAATCACCTCGCCCTCCGCATTCCCTCCCCCGTCCCAGTCCCATTCCCAGGAAACCACAAACCCATCGATGTCGGCGGAGGCACTACCATCCAAGGTGACTTGGCGGGCCCGCGCGTTGGTAACGGTCGCGACGGGTGCGGCCGCCGGGGGCAGGTTCTCGAAGCCCGTCTCCACGATTACGCCGGCGTTTCCGAGCGTCGCGAGACTGTTCAGGTTATCCGGCTCGGTGGTATCAATTCCCAAGCGGGAAACATTCAAGACCGGCGGATTCTGCGAATCAACCATCACCAGCATCGTGGTGCCATCGGTTCGGATCACCGGCAATACGGTTAGATAAGAGGGCGGCTCGCCGCCTGACGGACGCAGGAAATCGATATAGAGGCCTGAAAACGGTCCGAGTCTTTCAATCAAATCCCAAACCGACTCCTTGTCGGTATCCCCCGGACCGGTCGGTCCTTTCGGGGACCTCCGCAGTTTCGCCGAAGGTGATGGACTGGGATTGGGGAAGTTGTTTCCACTGAGATTGAGCACCTTCAGATTGATCGCGTATTCGAGGCCATCGAGGTTGGTCAGGCCAAGATTGCTCAAGTCGAGCTCGATCAAGGTTTCCATGGTGGCAGCCGGGATCGGGCCGCTTGACAGGTTGAGGGTGGCGCGGATGGCGGCTTCGAGGTTGGGGTCGGCGAAGACCACCTCCATCTCGCCGCGCAGCACGACCTGATAGGGGTTCTCGTCCGCATCGTTGCTGGCGATCGAAAGGACGACCGACCGCGGCCCGGTGGTGGTCGGCGAGAAGGCGATGTCAAACGACGCGCTGGTTCCCGGATCGAGCTGGGTGGGAAGGGTGGCACCGGCGAGCGAGAACTCCGTGCTACCACCGGTGAACGAGAGCGCGAGCCCTTGCAGCGGCAGCGTGCCGTTGTTGCGCAGCACGAAGCTGCGGGTCGCGCTGCCGCCCTCGGCGGCGTAGCCGAAGGCGACCGACGAACTCAGGCTGGACAGCAATGTGCCATCGGCCAGTTCGAGGGCGATGTCCGGCCGAGGCGTGGTGTCGGGGGGTGCGCTGGTGCCGGTGAGCGCGACCACGAAGTCCCCTCGGGCCGCATCACTGCTGGTGATGTGAAGCTCCGCGTTGCGTGACCCTTGCGCTGATGGCTGGAAGCCGATGGCCACCGAGGTGACGGCGCCAGGCTCCAATCGGTCAGGGTAGCCGAAAGTCTGGAGCGGGAAGTCGGCAGCATTGCCGCCCAGGATGCTGATCGCCAAATCCCGCAGGACTGCCTCGCCGTTGTTAGAAATGGTCACGTATTGCCGCCCGCCCACCGAACCGGCCGGAGCCAAACCAAAATCGATCGTCGCGGAACCGGAGACAAGAATGCCTTCTGGGCCGCTCACTTCAATCTCCGGATCCTTCGGCCGCGCTCGACGGTTGAAGATATAGGCAGCGCCAGATTCTGAGAGCGAATTATTGTCAACAAATCGACCTCCATCCTCATAAATGCTTCCGAAGGCGATCATTTCCGCGGAAATGGCCACGGAGAACCCGAAATAGTCGTAACGGTTGGCATTGGATGCCTTCACATACGCATCCTCCACCCATTCTCCAGTCGTAGTGAGGGAGAAAACGTATCCTGCGCCAGATCCATCATAGCCAGAAGGCACGTCGTAAGGAGGCAGAGGCGCCCGATTATCAGTGCGAGCACCGACCACGACCGTTTCTCCAGAGATACCCACGGAACAGCCAAACTGATCATAAGGGCTGACCTTCGCCCCAATGAGCTTCGTTTCCTTCTCCCAACCGCCCGACGATCGCTGGAACATATGAGCCGCGCCTATATTGCGGTTGTTGTCCACGTCTCCGACCACGATCCGGTCTCCATCCACCGCCACCGAATAGCCGAAACTGCCGCTCTGTGAATCGCCCTTGAGATAGGCCGACTGAGGCCACCCGCCGAAGGCATTTCGCTCGAAGACGTAGGCGGCTCCGGAATTACCATCGCCATTGTCCGCTCCGTTTCCAGTTGGGAGTCCGTCCTCGCCATGGGCCCCCACGACGAGAATCCCGTCCGATAAACTGATGGAATGGCCGAAGTAGTCACCCGAATCTGGGAACTTCGCCGTTGCAATGGCAGTTTGGGCGAGTCCACCAACGGCGTCCGGAGTGTAAATGAATACCGCTCCTCCGCTGGGTGGAAAATCGAGCGGGTTAGGACTCGGCTGGCTCAAGCCTCCCGAAGTTCCGGATGTTTGCGTTGTTAGTATCGACTGTCGTTCTGCACCCACAGCAATCGTTTCCGATGAAACTGCGACAGAACATCCGAAAAAAGCTCCTGATTGAGGATTCGGTGCTTTGAGGCGGGCGGCCTGCGTCCACTGACCGCTATCGTTCCGCCGAAACACGTAGGCGCCCCCGGAAGAAGAAACGACATCGGAATCGTAGGGCGTTCCAACCACCAATGTTTCGCCATCGATCGCGACCGAATAGCCAAAAGATGGAGACGGAACTGGTCCTGAGGCCTTGAGATAATGGGTTTGTTGCCAGCCGTCCGCTTGGGTTCGTTCAAAGACATAAACCGCGCCGGAGTTGCTCCCCGAGTTACTTTCGGGGTCGGTTCCGCTGCCGTCTTCGAAAGGAGCGCCCACCACCAAAGTGTCGTCGGAAATAGCGACCGAGTAGCCGAAATTGTCCCCTGAATCCGCGTTCAACGCCTTCAGGTAGGCGACCTGCTCGACATTGACCGGATAGCGGCCGACGGCGGACACGGTGAAGGTGAAGGGATGCTCGTCGGCATCGTTGCTGGAAACTGCGACGGTGCCGGTGAATTCCCCTTCGGCAGTGGCCGAGTAGCGGACTTCAAAGGAGCCCGTCAGGCCCGGGGCGAGGGAGGCAGGCAGGCCAGCATCATTGACCGAGAACCCCGCATCGGAGCCCACGCCGATTACCACGCCCAAGTCACGGAGCGGAGCAGTGCCCTCGTTGGTGACCTGGAAACTGCGGACAATCGTTGTCCCTTCAATGATTGCCATCCCGAAATCGACATGGGAAGCGCCGGCCGCCAGCTCGCCACTCGGACCACTGATCCGGATTTCCGGCGCCACGCCGGCACCCCTGAGATCGAGGACAAAGGGATTCTCGTCTCCATCGTTGCTGGCGATTCGGAGCTGGGCGGAACGATCACCGATGGCACTCGGGTGAAACGTCACCTCGAAATCCAGGGATTCACCGACCGGCACCGTCGAAGGTAGTATCGTGTCACCGAAACTGAAGTCCGAAGCCTGACTGCCCGTCAGCCAAAGCGCGATGCCTTCCAAGGGCAGACTACCCTCGTTGCGCAGCGTCAGGCTGATCGTCGCACCCGTGCCTCCAACCTGTGCGTCCCCAAAGGCCACGCTGTCTCCCGATACCAGCCCGCTGCCTTCCTGCTCGATGGCGATTTCCGGAGCTTGGCCGCGACCGTTGAGAACCACGAAGAAAGGGCTGCGCGCATCATCATCACTCGTGATTGAGAGAATCGCACTCCTTGGTCCGGTGGCTCCGGCGCTGAACCTCAAGGTCAGCGGTGCCGACGCTCCCGGCTCCAGCGAGGCCGGAAACGCTCCCGCAGGAGAGAAGTCACCCGCCGAGACCGACGCATCAAGATTTCTCAAGGTTTCCGTCCCGGTATTGGTAACGGTGATGGACAGTTCATGGAAGGGTCCGCCCACCGGTTGTGCACCGAAGTCCACGGTTGCCGCACCATACTCCAAGGCCTCGCCGGACGGTCCACTCAGGGCGATGTGAGGAGCTATTCCGATGCCCCTCAGCGCAATGAGGAACGGGCTTTCATCCGCATCATTGCTCTCGATGCGCAGCACCGCCTCTCGCAGCCCCTCGGCCTGGGAAGCGAAAGAGACCGTGAATCCCGTCGATCCCCCCGGCGCGATCGTGGTGGGAGGACTGGCTGAAACGGCGAAATCAGGTGCTCCATCGATGGAGACGGAGAGCCCGCCCAGAACATCACTCCCGATGTTGCTGATCGAAATGCTGCGCTCCACGCCGTCCGCGGCCAATCGCTTCGACCCGAAATCGAGGACCGCATTGCCGAGAACGAGTTCCGCGCCGTCGTAGGAAACCTGGATTTCCGGCGCGATACCGGTGGCATGAAGGTCGAGCAAGAACGGGTTTTCGTCGTCATCGTCGCTGGTGATCCTCAGAACCGCGGATCGCACGCCAGTGACTGACGGGGCGCAGGTGACGGTGAAGGCGGTGGTGGCTCCGGGTGCGAGGGATGCCTCAAGGGTCGGCGTTTGCAGGGAGAAATCGTCAGCAGCTGAGCCTTCAAGGCTGGCGGAGATACCGTCCAAGGATGCCGTGCCGTCGTTGCGGATGATGATGGCGTGCGGGAAGGAGGAGCCGCCAAGCGCAATGCTGCCGAAGTTGACTGTCGATACTCCCGACTCGAACGGGGCCCCGAACTCGGGCAGCACGGTGATTTCCGGTGCCACGCCCACGAGGACGAAGCCGATTGCAAACGGGTTCTCATCGCGATCGTCGCTGGTGACGGTGAGGGTCGCGCCCAGCCCTCCGACGGTGGTGGCGGTGAAGGCGAGCGTGAAGTCGGCCGATCCGCCCGGGTCGATGGATGTAGGAAAGGGATCGCCACCGATGGTGAGATTGCCGGCACCGATTCCGGAAAGGGCCAACGAAAGACCGCTGAGCACGACGTTGCCCTCGTTGTGAACAGTGAAGGTGACGGGCGGCACGGTTTCGCCAACAAGCGTGGGGGCAAACGGTGTGATCGTCGAGCCGGACCGGAGGTCGCTCGTACCGGAAAGGGTGATCGCGATTTCCGGATCCTCGCCGGTGCCCCCGAGGGCGATCACGAACGGGTTGCGGTCGACGTCATCGCTGGTGAGGGCCAACGAGGCCGATCGCGCTCCGGAGGAAGTGGGAAGGAAAGTGACGGTCAGCGCGGTCGACGCTCCCGGGGCAAGCGAGGCCGGAAGGGTGGCGGGGCTGAGTTGGAAATCGCCAGCGTGGGTGCCGCCGAACTGCGCCGCAAGATCGAGCAGCGGTGCGGTGCCGGTATTTGAAAGGGTGAGATCGAGGGAAAGCCCCGCCGCGTCAACGCGGACCGGGCCGAAGTCGAGGCTGGCGTTTCCGAATTCCAGCCCGCCACCGCCATCCAAGCTGACGGCGATCACCGGTGCGGTGCCTTCGCCGTTGAGCGCGATGGTGAATGGATTCTCATCCGCGTCGTCGCTGGCGATCTCCAGCACCGCGGCGCGCGGACCGGCAGCGGAGGGATAGAAGGTCACCGCGATGTCCGCCGAGGCACCTGGCGCGAGGGTCGTTGGCAGAGCCGCGGTACCCGCAGGGAAATCGCCGGCATTCGCCCCAACGATTGCAGCCGAGAGATTCGCGAGCGGGTGAGCGCCGGTGTTGGCGACCGTCAACATCATCGTGCCGCCCGCGGTGCCGCTGCGGACCGGGCCGAAGTCGAGCAACGCGGTGCCGGAGACAAGGTCGGAGCCGGATTCGAAAACGACGATCTCCGGTGCCTGGCCGGAGCCGGTGAGCGAGATGGCGAATGGGTTTTCATCCGAATCGTTGCTGGAGATATCGAGCGTGGCCGTGCGGGCGGCGGCGACGGTGGGAGTAAAGGTCACCGTGAACGACGACGAGGCACCGGGTGCGAGGGAAGCCGCGAGGCCGGTGACATCGAGAGAGAAATCCGCAGCGTCCATCCCGCCGAGGGTCGCCGAGATGCCAGCCAAAGGGGCCGTACCGTCGTTGCGGATCACGATGGTGCGCGGGGACGACGAGAATCCGAGCGGGATGCCGCCGAGCTGGAAATCGGACACCGGGGACACCAGGCCGGTACCGGCCGGTGACTCGACGGCAATCTCGGGTGCCAGCCCCTCGCCCGACAAGGAGACGACGAACGGGTTTTCGTCCGCATCGTCACTGGCGATGCGCAGTTCCGCCTGGCGCATGCCGGCCGCCCCGGGCCCGAACGAAACAGTGAAGGTGGCGGACTCTTCAGGTGCCAGCGAAGCCGGCAACGGTGTGCCTCCGAGCGTGAAGTCGGCGGCCATCTCCCCGGTGACCGAGGCCGCGATGTTTTCCAGCGGAACATTGCCGGTATTGGTGACGGTGAACGACTCGGTCGATCCTGGCTCTCCGACCAACACCCCTTGGAACATGACGCCCGAGGCGCCACTGAACAAGGCCGTCGCGGGATCATGCGTCACCGCGATTTCGGGGGCCGCACCCAGAACCGACAGCGCGATGATGAACGGCGATTGATCCACGTCGTCGCTCGGAATTTCCACCGTGGCGAGCCGGTTGCCGATGGCGTGGGGAGATGCGGTCACGACCAATGACGTGGACGCGCCGGGCACCAGCGAGGTGGCCTGGGAGGAGCTATCGAGCGAAAACTCACCGACATTCGCTCCCGCGAGGGTCGGCGTCCCGACGGCCAAAGGAGCGGTGCCGGTGTTGGTGAGGGTGATTGTTTCTCCAGCCGAAGACGCACCAACCCTGACCGCCCCAAGATCGATCGCCGCTGCGCCGAAGGCGAGATCGCCCGCGGTGGCGGAGTGCACGCCGATCACTGGCGCGGTGCCCTCGCCAGTGAGCGCGATGACAAACGGATTCTCATCGGCGTCGTCACTGGCGATGTGGAGCTCGGCCGTACTCATTCCGGCGGCTGTGGGCGCGAATCCGACAACCACCGATGCCGACCCGCCCGGTTCGAGCGTGGCCGGGAGGCCGCTATCTTCGTAAGGATAGTCGGCGGCATGGTCTCCCACGACCGACACCGAAAGATTGCCGAGCGGGTATTCACCGGTGTTCGAGATGATCAAAGCGAACCCCGTGCCTTCCGTACCGCTGCGGATTTTTCCGAAGTCGAGCGAGGCGGTCCCGGATTCGAGATCGACGCCGGATTCGGAAACGGAGACCTCCGGGGCTTGGCCGGAGCCGGTCAGAGGCACGAGGAATGGGTTTTCATCAGAGTCATTGCTGGAGACGGACAATGTCGCGCTGCGGGAAGCTGCGAGGGTGGGACTGAACGTGAGTGCGAGCGAGGTGGATTCACCGGGTGCCAGTGACCCCGGCAGGGCCGAGGTGTCGGCGACGAAATCCACGGCATCGGCCCCGAGGACTTCCGCTGAGATTCCGAGCAGCGGGGCGCTGCCGACATTGCGGATCACCACGGTCCGGGGCGAGGACGAGAAACCGAGGGGGACTCCGCCAAACGGGACGCTGGGGCCACCGGATTCGAGCGCTTCGCCGGTGCCGGTTTCGAGCGCGATCTCGGGAGCCAATCCGGTGCCGGCAAGAACCAACACGAACGGGTTCTCATCCGAGTCGTTGCTGGCGATGTGCAACTCGGCTCGCCGGGCTCCTGCCGCCTGGGGCAGGAAAGTGACGCTGAACCCCGCGAAGTCCCCTGCGGGCAACGACGGTGGGAAAGATGCGGCGTCGAGAATGAAGTCGCCCGGCGCTTCGCCCTCGAGCATGACGGCGAGGTTCTGCAGCGGTACGTTTCCGATGTTGGTGACGGTGAAGGTTTCGGTGGAGCCCGTTTCACCGACGAGGGAACCTTGGAAGCTTACATCGGACACGCCGTTCAAGAGATTCGCGCCGGAATCGCGGGCGACCGCGATTTCGGGAGCTTCGCCTCGTCCTGTGAAACCGATGATGAAAGGCGACCGAACGCCGTCGTCGCTTGAAAGGCTCAGCGTGGCCAAGCGGGTGCCGATTGCCGCGGGGGAAAACGCGATCCCGATGGTGGTTGAAGCACCCGGGGCGAGATCGACTTGGAACGATCCGAGATCCAGTGCGAACTCGTCCGCTTGGCCACCGCTCAGAGAGGCCGCCAGGATTTCCAGCGGCGCGGTTCCGGCATTGGTGACGGTGATCGTTTCACCGGTGGACATTGAACCAACCGCCGTCCCGCCGAGATCGATCGTGGCGGCGCCAAACACGAGGTTGCCTGCGGTGGTCGACTGCACGGCGATCACTGGAGCCGTGCCTTCGCCCGTGAGGGCGATGACGAACGGGTTCTCGTCGGCATCGTCGTTGGCGATGTTCAGGGTGGCCGAGCGGATTCCGGGGGCCGTCGGAGTGAACGACATCGTGATGTTCGCCGAGGCACCCGGTGCAAGGGTTGCCGGGAGGTCGCTGGCATTGAGCAGGAAATCCCCGGCATGTTCGCCCACAACCGCCACCGAGAGGTTGGCCAGCGGATACCCGCCGGTGTTGGAGACGGTCAGGGTGCGCGTTCCGCCCACCGTGCCGGTGCGGGCCGCACCGAAGTCGAGCCGGGCGGTGCCGGAGACAAGATCGCTTCCGGATTCGGACACAGCGACTTCGGGTGCCTGGCCGGAACCTGCGAGGGAAACCACGAATGGGTTTTCGTCCGCGTCATTGCTGGCGATGGACAAGGTGGCGGAGCGCCCGGTGGCGACAGAAGGCGTGAACACAACGCCGATAGCTGCCGAATTCCCTGGCAGGAGAGTTTCCTGGAAACTTGCCAGATCGAGCTGGAAATCCGCCGCGTCCGGGCCTGCGATGGAGGCAACAAGATGGGTCAATGGGGCGGTTCCCGCGTTCCGGACGACCACCGTGCGCGGCGCCGACGAGATGCCCAGCGGGATCCCGCCAAGGTCAATTCCCGACTGGGAGGAAACGAGCGCCGTCCCGGAGGGCGACTCGACCTCGATCTCGGGGGAGATGGCGGAGCCTACGAGGGTGACGACGAAGGGGTTTTCATCCGAGTCGTCGCTCAGAATCCAAAGCTCCGCTTGTCGTTCACCCAGCGCGGCAGGAAGGAAGGTGACATCGAAGCCGGCGGACATCCCCGGTTCGAGCGACGGAGGAAGCGCGGAGGTTTCAAGGAGGTAGTCGCCCGCCGCGGCACCCTTCATTTCGCAGCCGAGGCCGGACAGGGTGGCGCTGCCGGTATTGGTGACGACGAACGACTTGGTCTCCCCCTGGTTTCCTAACAAGACCGCGCCGAAGCCGAGCAGGTTCGCTCCGTTCTGCAGCTCGCCCGCCCCGTCCTCGAGGACACCGATTTCCGGCTCCACTCCGACGCCTGCGACTCGCACGAGAAATGGCGACTCATCCGGGTCATCGCTGGTCACGATGAGCTCGGCGGTCCTCGATCCGCCCGCGGACGGCAAGAATGAGATCGTGAATGGATGACTGTCGCCAGGGGCAATGGTTGCCGGCACCCATGACGCCTCCAGTGGAAAATCGCCCGCTTCTCCGCCAACCATCGCGAGGCTCACACCATGGAGTGGCGACGTTCCGATGTTCGCGATGAGGAAGGACTTGGCAACCGCCGGACTGCCCGGTCTGAGTTCACCGAACGAGAGCGCGGGACCTTCCGAGGCGAGATCGATGTCCGGGGCGAGGGTGATGGCGATGTCGGGGGCG
This sequence comes from Haloferula sargassicola, assembly GCF_040362925.1. Classification (NCBI taxonomy): domain Bacteria; kingdom Pseudomonadati; phylum Verrucomicrobiota; class Verrucomicrobiia; order Verrucomicrobiales; family Verrucomicrobiaceae; genus Haloferula; species Haloferula sargassicola. The sequence continues at coordinate 46,327 of NZ_BAABRI010000027.1, read as the reverse complement.
AGTCCCTCGGCGGTCACTTCGATGAGAAACGGGTTTTCATCGGCATCGTTGCTGGTCACGCGAATGACCGCATCGCGAGTCCCCGCCGAAGTAGGGACGAATGTAAGGTCGAAGGTATTGGTCTCTCCGGGGGCGAGCGCCTGCGACCAGGCGTCCGAGGAGACCGAGAAGTCCGCGGGGTGGGATCCGGTGGTCTGGATGGAGAGGGCGCTCAGGATTCCCGTCCCTGCGTTTGTCACGGTGAAACGAAGGGGCGCTCCGGCCATTCCCACCACTGCGTCCCCGAGATCCGTTGGCGCGCCGCCGCTGGTGAGGAACCCCTCCTCGGTGAAGATCTCAATTTCGGGGGAAAGCCCGGCTGCCGAGATCGGGATCGCGAAGGGACTCTCGTCGTCATCGTCGCTGGTGATGTGGAGGACGACGGATTTGGAGCCTTCGGAAACCGGCGCGAACGTGATGACGATTTCCGCGGACGCGCCCGGTGCGAGCACCACGGGAAATCCCGTTTCCTCGAGAAACATTTCCGCCGTATCCGGTCCCGTGAGGGAGACGGAGAGGCCGCTGAGATCCATCGATCCATCGTTGTGCACGGTCACCGCCAGCGAGGTGGGGGCGCCGAGGTTCACTCCACCGAAGTCGAGGCCGGGGCCTTCGAAGGCGACCTCCTGTCCGTCGGAATCGGTCACGCGGATTTCCGGAGCCACACCATTTCCCGTGAGCTGTAGGACGAACGGATTCTCATCCGCATCGCTGCTGAAGATCTCCAGAGTGGCGGCGCGCGGACCGGTGGCGGAAGGGGAAAAGGAAACACCGAACCCGGATGACGCGCCGGGGGCGATCGTGGCGGGAACTCCCGTCGCTTCGAGGATGAAGTCGCCCGCATGGGCACCGGAAAGCTGTACCGAAACCGCTTCAAGAGGCGCGTCTCCGGTGTTCGTGACGGTGAAGCCATCCGCGGCGGACGATTGTCCCGTACGCACGGAACCAAAGCTGATCGTGCTATTCGTTTCCAACGCTGGCCCTGCGGCTTCTGATAGTGAAATTTCGGGCACGGCACCCGTTCCGATAAGCACGACGTCGAAGGGGCTCTTGTCGGCCACGCTGCTGATGACATGAAGTACGGACTGACGGCTCCCGGCTGTGGAGGGAGTAAAGATGATGGAGAAGGACGCCTCCGCGCCGGGCCCAAGGGTGGCGGGGAAACCGAGGTTGTTCAGTTGATGATCGCCGGGGCCGGTGAGGGACAGTTCCAACGCTTCCAGTGGATGGCTGCCGGGGTTTTTCACCGTGAAAACCACCGGTCCGCCGGTCGTTTCGAGAGGAACAGGACCGAAATCGACCACCGAGATGCCTGGGGTGAGGACTCCGTCCGCGGTGGTGCTCACCTCGAGGTCCGGCGCGACCCCCACGCCTGTCAAAGGGATCAGGAATGGCGGGGCCGAGGCTTCCGCCGCGGTGATCCGCAGGGTCGCCGTTCTCACGCCGGTCGCGGTGGTGGTGAGACTTACCTCGAACGAAGTGTTTTCCCCCGCTGCCAGGGAGGTCGCAGCGGGCGGGCTAACGACGAAATTGTCCGCGTCAGGACCTTCGACCCCGACCGTCAAACCACTGAGCGCGGCAGTGCCGTCATTGGTCACCACGAAGCTCATCGGCGGGTTCGCCGTATCGACCAATCCCTGCCCGAAGTCCACCACAGTGGCTCCGGATTCCAACGGCGGACCGGGGGGAACACTGACGCTGATCCGCGGTGCATCGCCGGTGCCTGCGAGCGCGATCACGAACGGATTCTCATCGGCGTCATTGCTAGCCACGCGAAGTTCCGCGGTGCGCAGCCCTGCCGCAGCAGGTGAAAACCGGACCCTAACAATGGCGGACGCCCCCGGGGCGAGGATGGACGGAAGACCGGTCGCGTCGGCGGCGAAGTCTCCCGGATCAGTTCCCGCCACGGAAGCGGTGAGTCTGCTCAAAGGTTCCAGCCCCACGTTTTCCACCACAAAGGAGATCTCGGTGAACGAAGCGGAACCCGCCGGAAGACTGCCGAAATCGACCGCCGGGCCGCCGGATCCAAGGCTCGTGCCGGGCGGTGACTGCACATCGATCTCCGGAGCCGCGCCGGTTCCCGTGAGAAACGCGGTGAACAGGGGCCGGCTGTTGTCGTCGGTAGTCAGGCTGAACGACGAACTTCGCACGCCTCCGTCCTGAGGCACGAAACGGATGGAGAATGCGCCGGATTGCCCGGGCGGCAGAACGGCGGGCAGGGAATTCGTGACGAGAACGAAATCGTCGTTCTCCGCAAGCGTGAGGAGATCGATGGTGAGACCGGTGGTTCCTTCATTAGAAACGGTGAACGTTTTCGCCGCGGACGGCGAGCCTACCGAAATCTCTCCGAAGTCATACGAGCCGAATTCAGGCAAGTCTTGCCCAGTGGGATCTCGCAGCACCAACAGAGGTGCGACCCCAACTCCGTCGAACTGCACCACCCACGGGTTTTCATCGAGGTCATTGGTCGCGAGCGTCAGCGATCCATGTTGTATCCCGGTCGCCGACGGGGAAAAGGTGATTGAGATGACCGCGGAGCCTCCCGGAGCGATCGCGTGGGGCAGGACGGGCTTTTGGATCGAATACCCCGGACCAAGAGTGCCCAGATCCGCGTTGAGGAGGATGAGTTCGCTTGTTCCCGGGTTGGTGATCGTGAAGTCCTTCGTCACCGGTTCGCCGGGAAACTGGACCGATCCCACGCGCGCCTCTCCAAAGTCGAGGAACGCGCCGTTCTCGACCGTCATCCCCGAAATGTCGTGAACCTCCAACTCGGGATTGATGGTGGATGCCGTCAGAGCGATCTGATAGGGACTTTCGTCCGGATCGTTGCTCACGATTTCGAGCGTGGCGGAGTGGGTGCCCACCGTGTTGGGCGAGAAGGAAACGTAGAAATCGGCAGATCCGCCCGGCTCGATGGTGTCTGGAGCCCCCGGAGCCATGATCGTGAATTCCGTGGCATTCGCTCCGCTGATCTCCACCTGCACGCCGGTCAAGGGCGCGCCTCCTTGGCTTTCCACCGTGAACATGCGGTTCGTCGGCGGGGCACCGAGATAGGCATCTCCAAAGTCTACCGTGGAGGTCCCGGAAGGAAGGGAGACGCCCGGCGGGCTGGCGACATCAATTTCCACGGATGTTCCGGTCCCTTGAAGACCGATCTGAAACCATGAGCCTCCGAAACCCGCGTCGCTGGTGATCAGAAGATCCGCCTGGGAAGATCCGGTCGCCGACGGTTGGAAGCGGATCGGAAGCCCCGCGGATCCCCCCGGCTCGAGGGTGGCGGGAAATCCATCGAGGTCGATCGTGAAGTCGTCCGGGTTGGCTCCGTTGAGGAATACTCCCCAGAACGTCAGGGTGACATTGCCGTCGTTGTGGACGGTGAGGGTTTCCGCAGCGGAGGTTCCCCCCGCCGGTTGCGGTCCGAAGTCGAGGCGGCTGAAGCCGGAGGACAGGGAATCGCCGGTGGAATTGGTAACGGAAATAGCGGGTTCGCCGCTCTGGGCATAGACGGCGATGTAGAACGGATCCGCGACCGGATCATTGCTGGCGATAAGGATCTCCCCGGAGAAACTCCCGGTGGAGGTGGAATAGAACTGCACCTCGAAGTCCGCGGAATCACCAGGGGCCAGCACCGTTGGAAGACCACTCGTATCGAGATTGAACTGATTAGAACTGGAGGGAGACAGGCTGATGTTCAGGTCGGCGAGCGTGGCATTCCCCGCGTTGGTTATCGTGAACACTCGAGAAGCGGTGTTGCCCCCGGCCCGCGTGGTCCCAAGGTCGACATAACCATAATGCTCCACGGGTTCATCGTCGGGGGAAACCGTTACAGCGACCTCGGGAGCAACCAACTCCGTCGGCAGGGAGAAGGTGTAGGCCGCGCCCGCGTCCGTGAGGGAGTTGTCGGCGGGGTTTCCGTTCACGCCGGCTGCCGCACTGTCCTCCCGCCATGCACCTACGATGCCAATGCCATCGGAGACGGCGACGGAAATCCCGAAGTTGTCGCCGAAAGTGGAGTTCGCCGAGTTGTCCGCCGATTTCAGGTAGGATTGTTGCAACCAGGTTCCATCGGTCAGACGGAGAAACGAATAGGCAGCCCCGGCGTTGATCTTGTCGTTGTTGGTTTCATCTCCATCCACCACGGTACTGTTGCCATCCTCAAAATGAGCACCAACGATCGCGAGATTCCCGGAAAGCGAAACTGAGATTCCGAATTGGTCGTTGCCCGCGGCGTTGGACGCCTTGAGATAGGTGTGTTGGGACCATGTGCCCCCTGAGTCGCGCTCGAACAGATAGGCCGCACCTGACGCACCCACGCTGTTGTTGGTTTCGTCACCGTTAATTCCCGTGGACCAGCTTGATTCCAGAGGAGCGCCGACGATGAGGCCGGTCCCGGAGATCGAAACCGAATATCCGAACCAATCGCCCGCGTCAGGGTTCGACGCTTTCAGGTAGGCGTCCGCCGTCCATGTTCCAGGCATGGATTCGTGAAACACATAGACCGCACCGGAGTCAGTCTTGCCATTCAAGGTTCCATCGGGGTTGACACCGGCGGACGTGCCGTCCTCGGAATTCGCCCCGACGGCGGCCAGCGTGCTGTCGATCGCGACCGCTGATCCGAATCGATCGCCCTCGCCGGGATTCGACGCCTTGAGGTAGGCTACTTGTGACCAGTTTCCCGCACTGTCCCGCTCGAACAGATAGGCGGCTCCCGCTTGGGGAAGGGAATTGTCCGAGTCGTCGCCACCAACACCTGAAGATCCCCCAGATTCAAGGGGTGCACCGACGAGGACCTTGTTTCCGGAAATGGCGACCGACCATCCGAACATGTCGCCTGCCTCACCATTTGACGCTTTCAGGTAAGCCTCCTGACTCCAGTTACCGCCGCCGTCTCGAACGAATACATAGGCAGCACCCGAGGACTCGGCGGCGTTCGAAGTCTCGTCGCCGTCAATGGATCGGGACGCACTATCTTCAAGATAAGCGCCAACCACGGCGAGGTCGCCGGAGATCGCCACGGAGCAGCCAAAACGGTCGTCGGCGTCGACATGGTTCGGCTTCAGATACGCCTGAGAGGACCAGGCCCCTCCGGCATCCCTCAGGTAGATGTAGGCGGCACCGGCGTTGAACGCGGAATCATCAGCGGGATCGAGGAAGGCGCTTGCTTCGAGATACGCACCAACAATCGCCGAATCGCCAGAAACAGCCACCGAGTATCCAAAAGAGTCATTGGCCCCAGGAGATACGGACTTCACATACGATTCGCGAACAACATCCGCCTGCAGGTGCATTACCGCACCAATCGACGACATCAGAAAAAACGCTTTCGACAAACGAACGTCTGTTCTCATCGATTTCATGGCCAATACGGATAAATACACCTTGGACTTAGGTTTCACAGGAACCCCCTTTTGTATACGATTACCAACCAGCAATGGCACGTGCTTTTTTTTCAGGCACTCCGTCAGATTTTACTTCTGCGTCAACCGGCGACGCAACCCGGATGCCCCCAGAGGAACAAAGAAAATATAGGAGAACGAAGGATCATGATTGAGCGCTTAAGGAGAGTCGTTTTCTTCGACTCATTTGGCTCTGCAACCCCATGCCTTCCTCTCTGCCTCTGCGGAAAGTCGGCCCGCGTCCTCCAGATGCGCAAACCTGCCGGAGAGCCAGTTTTCATCTCATCATTCGGCGATTTCGCACAAGACACGATCCCACAACAAAAAAGCCACCCAATGCAGGGCAAGTGGGTTCCGGGACGGTTCCGTAGTAGGACCAAAGCGGGTTAATCTCACCCTGAGAAACATTGAACACCTCCACGTCATTTACAAGTGGGGAGGTGGAAACCCCCAGCCTTACGCTGAGCAATGATTCATTTACTTGCATTCCGGTTAGTCCATTCTCCGCATGATTCACATAGGTGAGCAGCAAGAAATCCTGATACGGAGCGGCAAATGCCCCACTCAGTTGGATCGTGGTCACCAGCCCGTCGGTCATCGCAACGGACGCTGTAATATTGGATGAATCAAAAAAATTGCTACCCACGTCTATCCCGGTGGCATCCACCACCTGCCGGTTAATGGTGTAGAAGTTGATCCCAAGGGAATCTCCAGAAACGATCCCTGAGTACGCTCCTCCGTGGTCATCGAACTGAAATGACCAATCACCCGTGAACTCCTCCACACCTTGAAAAGCCGGGTGAGAGGGATCGAACATCACACTGAAGCCTCCGAAAGCTCGGACGACGGCACTATTTGCCCGCTCGGCTATCAAAAAAACAATGGCGATCGAGCATGCTGCTGAAGCAATGGTCTTCATGGTGCCCATCCGGACAGAAATCGCCCTTTCCGTCATCCCCCCAAAACCGGGGTTTCAGGAATCGGAAAGCTTTGAAAATCCAAAGCGCTTCATCAGCACGGCATGGGAGTTCACTCCGAGCGTCCGGTAGAGGTCTCGGATGTAGCCATGCACCGTGTTCAGGCTGAGATCGAGGTGGGCGGCGATCCGCTTCCGATCCATCCCGTCAAGCAGGAGGTTGAGCACCATCCGCTGGCGCGGGGCCAGGTGAGGCACCTCGGCACCGCGGTCCACCGGCCAACCGATCTCATGGAGCCAGCGCACTTCCGAGAGCATGATATGGGCGATCGTTTTTTCCCTCAGCTCGAAGGGGGCATCGCCCACTCGGCGATAAACGGCGATCAGGCTCAGCGATTGTTCGTCCAGCACCCGGCCACTCAGCACGATGGGGCCGATGTCAGCCCGTTGCCACAGTTCGCCCACCCGGCCCGCACTTGAACGGTCATCGGGATCGATTTCCCGGCGCGTCATGGTCAGGAGGCGGTTTTCTTCGCCGGCCATCAACGCTTCGTAGAACGGCCAGGCTACCGCCGAGGCTTCGCGATCCTCCAAGCCTTCGAGGTAGCGGGCGAACCTGTCGTCATCAAAACCGTGATGGAGGAAATTCACGCAGGTCTGGCCTCCTCCTTCCCGGAATCCGCATCCCAAGGTCCAGACCCAGGAATCTGCCCGCACCAAATCGCAGATGCCGGCCATGAGAAAACGTTTCTTTTCCTCATGTCCGCCGGGAATAGCGACGGTATTGGCGAGCAGCCGGACCATTGCACGGGCATCCACTTCTTCAATCTGCGATGGAGTCATGGCTCTTGGTCGTGAAACCCGCCTGCTGGCGGTTCATCTCCTGCGCCGAGCCCGAAATGTCGCATCAGCCCGGCGTGAGAGTTCACCTTGAAGTGTCGGTAGATATCCCGAACATGCCCATGAACCGTGTTGAGCGATAAGCCGAGGTCGCAGGCGATCTCTTTGCGAGAATTCCCTTGGGCCAGAAGCTGAAGAATCTCTCTCTGGCGTTTAGGCAGGCCGGCCAAGGTCCGCCCGCTCTCGCTTCCCCAGCCTTCTTCGTGGAGCCAAGGAACCTCGGTTAGCACGATGTGGGCGAGACACGAATCGCGGGCACTGAACACCTGCCTTCCGGCGGTGCGGTAGAGGCCGATCCCGCTGAAACCACCCTTTCGCAGAGGCCACGCGGTCAGCATGAAGGAGCCGAGCCCTGCACGCCTCCATTTCCCATCCACACAGGCGTCGTAGTCGGGAATGTGATCCGGAAGGATTTCGCCGTCTCTGCGAGTCAGAGGAGTGCCCCTTTCAATTGCCTCCACAACGTATGACCCAAGAACCTCCTGAGCACGCGGATGTTCCAAGGCCTCGACGTAGTGAACGAACTGGGCCTCGGAAATGCCGCCGTGGAGCATGGCCACCTGCATTGGGGCCCGTCCGAGTTCCATGTGCACCAGAGACCAAGCCCACGCATCCGCGTCCACCAACGCGCACAAACCGTCCATCACCCTGCGCCTTTTGCCGCCCAGATCGTCATTCATGCCAACGACTTCCCCCAATAGCGAAACCAGGTTGCGGACATCGGCTTCATCCACAAACTCAGAGGAGTCCGAAAGGCAGCGAGGGGCATTCATGATCAACGGTCGTTATCGGGGGGCAGAGAAAAACGATGACCTGACACTACATTTTGTGGGCAACGATCGCGTCACGGTCAAGTCCGCTGCCGATCGATTTCGGCGGCCCCATGCCGCGAGCGCCTGTGGAGCCAACTGGTCTTCAGCGGATGGCCTCCGGTCCCTCTTCATCAACACCGCTGGCAGTTGCCGGCCACCACCACGTCGTCAAAAACCTGCCCGCGCGATCTTCCCGACCTTCCGCAGGTGTTCGTTGATGAATTCCACACCACGGCCGATGCCGCCGCCGTCGAGATCCTCAACCGCTGGCTCGAAACCACCCTTCCGCCACTTCCGTGACCCCACGCGATCGCGTCTCCAGCGATCGCGTGATGGTTAAAAATGCGGAACCGTTTCATTCTCCCACCGTCAGCCGCGCGAGCGGGGCGCCCGAAGGGGGAAAACGGACGACGGTCCGGCCGGAGGGAAGAACACCGCGCGACTCAGTTTCAAAGAACACAGTTACGGGAAAACAGGCGGCCCACAGTTTCCGGGGGGAAACGGTGGGCCGCCTTTTTTTTTCCGCCGTTTCAACCCTTCACGGAGCCACGATCGGAGTCACCTCCGCGGCGCTGGCCCATGGGCCCTGATAGACATCCGTCACCACCAGCCGCAGCCGACGAAGCTCCACCGGTCTCTTGAAATCGATCGTCTGGCCGCCGCTGCGATCCTCGAGGCGGCCTTTCGACAGGGTCTTCCACGATCCCGCGGCCTTCTTGCCCTCGATGCGGTAGCCGCGAATGCGCCCGTTGCGGCCGTCCTGACGAGCCACCACCTCGATGCCGGAGACCTTCTGCGTGTCCCCGAGGTCGATCTCCAGCTCGTGCGGCGGCTCGGGTCCGCGGTCCTTCCACTCGGTGTGCCAGTTGGTGTTCAGATCGCCGTCGATCGCGTTCTTCGCCTCGCCTTCGTCGCGCTGCACGCTGGAGGCGTGGGCCGACCACTTGGAGCGATCCACCCAGCGGGAAAACTCCCGCACCACCGGCGTGCCGGGGATTTCCCCAGCCGTCGAAGCGGGGATGGAAAGCACCCGTCCCGCCGCCCACTTCGAGGAAACGGCCACGGCTTTTCCATGCTCGTCCACGACTCTGCCCTTGCCGTCGAGGCGGAGGTCGCCCTCGCCGTTCCGCGTCGGGATCGCCACCGGTCCCACCGGAAAATCCGCCCTCAGCGTGGCCGGATCCCCGTTCGCCGGCAGCGGCCGGAAAGCCATGGTCAGCCGCCACGGCCCGCCTTTCACGCGGTAGCGATCCAGCGTGGCCGGCCCGCAGGAAGCACCGCCGAGGCCGGTCTGGGCGGCATCCAGCGTGAGCACCGTGGCATCGATGGTTTTCAGCTCGGTCGGATGCCGGGCCGAGGAAAGTTCCTCATCGGTGAGGTTCATCGCCGAGAACCCGAACGGCTCGCCGCTCCACACCAGCAGACCGCCGGCCTTTCCTTTCAGCGCGACCCAGTCGGTATCCTCACGGTTGCCCATGAACTGCGGCCTCACGTAGGGTTCGAAGAACTCGTTGACCGGTTTTTCGTAGCGCCCGATTGCGCTGCCCGACTTGCGGTCGGGATAGTTTTCCCACGGTCCCCTGCCCTGCCATTCCACCTGCGAAAGCGCGGGATCGAGGAACATCCGCAGCCCGGCGCGCGGCAGCACCAGGTCCGGCTCGGACGGCACGAGCACGGCATCGAGCAGCACCGTGCCGTCGGCCGAAAAGGTGTAGGTCATCGAGGTGTCGCACCAGAAGCCGGCCCCGCCGACCGCCTTGGCGAGCACGCTCACCTGCACCGCCGGCTTTTCGCGCACCTGCACCACCACGTCCTCGAGCTTCAGGTCGCGCAGTCCGGCCCGCTCCCACTCGCCGGAGACCCATTTGTCGTTGTCGCCGGGCGCGCGGAACAGGTTCACCTGCGGGCCACGGCCGTCCTTGAGCACTTCCCGCCCGCCGTATTTCAGCGAAACGAGCCGCCCCGCCGCCTTGTCGAAGCGCGCCTCGAAGTCCGCGCCGCTCAAGCTCACCGAGTCGTCCGTTTCCGCCACGCGGGTCCCCTCGGCCAGCTGGCCGGCCGTCAGCGGGGTCGCTCCCAGCTCGAACTGCCGCCACGCCACCACGTGCCCCTTCGGCGCCCAGGGCGTCTCCTTTTTCAGCACCAGCATCACCGACATCAGGTAGCGCGTGCCCGGCTCGTGTCCGGCCTCGATGCCGTCCGGGATGGCGACCTCCACCGTTTCCCACGGCTTCATTTCCGGACACGGCACGGTGGTGCGGGCGACCTCGCGGCCGTTCGCCTCCAGCGTGAACACCAGCTCGTGCAGCTGGCCAGGTGAAGTGTGGAACAGCTCGTTGCGGAAGGTCAGCCTGCCGTCCTGATAGACGAACTCCGCCGGCTGATAGCTCGACTTCACCTGCCAGGTCTTGGCGTTCGGCGTGTGGTCGGGCTGGACGATGCCGTTGCAGCAGAAGTTGCCGTCATTCGGCCGGTCGCCGAAGTCGCCGCCGTAGGCGAAAAACCAGTCCCGCCCGTCGGGCGAGACCTGACCGGGAGCGGCCTGCTTTTTCAGCCCCTGATCGACCCAGTCCCAGATGCAGCCGCCGATGAGCCGCTTGTGCGTCTCGAAGGCCTCCACATACTCGTCCAGGTTGCCCGTCGCGTTGCCCATCGAGTGCGCGTATTCGCACAAAAAGACCGGCCTTGATGACTTCTCCGAGCCGGTCTGGTTGAGGAAATCGACCGAGGGATACATGTGCGAGTTCATGTCATCGTGCTTCGCCGGATCCGGGAAACCCTCGTAGTGGATCGGGTGGGTCGGATCGAGCTTGCGCAGCGCGTCGGCCGCGACCTCGAAGTTCCGGCCGTTGCCCGCCTCGTTCCCCAGCGACCAGAAGGCCACCGCGGCGTGGTTCTTGTCGCGCTGATACATGTCCAGCACCCGCTCCACGTGAGCCTCCCGCCAGTTCTTCTGCCGGCTCAGCGATTCGTCGCCGTAGCCGTAGCCGTGGGTCTCGATGTTCGCCTCGGCCACCAGCAGGATGCCGTATTGGTCGCACAGCTCGAGCCAGCGCGGATGGTTCGGGTAGTGGCTGGTGCGGACGCTGTTGATGTTGAAGCGCTTCATCAGCTTCACCTCGTCCTCCATCTGCTGGTCGGTCACGTAGCGGCCGGTCTCCGGGTTGTGCTCGTGCCGATCGACGCCCTTGAAGATGAACGGCCGTCCATTGACCAGGAACTCGCCCTCGTCGCTGAAGCCGAGCTGGTGGAAGCCCACCCGGTGGCGTTGCGCGGACAGCGTCTTGCCCGCGCCGTCGGTGGTGGAAATGACGAGCGTGTAGAGGTTCGGCGTTTCCCCGGTCCACAACAGCGGGTCCTCCAGGCGTCCGCCGATCGTGCCGGAGCCGGACGACGCGCCGCTCCACACCACCTTGCCGGCCGGATCGACCAGCTCGGCCTTCGCCGTCACCCCGCGGGCCGGCTTTTTCCCCGGCGTGGCATAGTCGACCTCCAGCCGGATGTCCGCCGCCGAGAAGTCGTCGGAAAGATCATACTTGAAGGCATAGTCGCGCAGCCAGGTCGGCGGCGTCGCGTAGAGCATCACATCGCGGAAAATCCCCGACAACCGCCAGAAATCCTGGTCCTCCATGTAGGAGCCGTCGCTCCAGCGATAGACCTCCACCGCCAGCGTGTTCGTGCCCGGGCGCAAGTACGGCGTCAGTCGGAATTCCGCCGGCAGGTAGCTGTCCTGCGAGTAGCCGACCTTTTCGCCGTTGACCCACAGATAGAAGGCCGACTCGACCCCGCCGAAGTGGATGAACACCTCGCCGCCCTTCCAGGTTTCCGGCACGGTGAAGTCGCGGCGGTAGGAGCCGACCTCGTTGCGGTTCTCGTAGGCCGTCCAGTCGCGGGGCGGTTCGTCCGTCACCCTCGGGGCATCCCTTTTGAACGGATAGGTGATGTTGGTGTAGATCGGCACGCCGAAACCCTGCGTCTGCCAGTTGCCCGGCACCTTGATGGTTTTCCACGAGGAAACGTTGAAGGTCGGCTTCTCGAAGCCCTCCGCCCGATCCTCCGGCCGCTTCGCGAAATGGAAGGCCCACTCGCCGTTGAGCGACTGCACCCGCGACGACTCGCGCCAGTCCTTGGTCAGCGCTTCGTCGCGACTCGCGAAGGGCAGCGAGAACACCCGGGCCGGCTCCTTGTCGATCGCCCGGACCTGCTCGTTTTCCCAATCGGGTGCCGCCTGCGCCACCATGCAGCCCCAAATCATCCATCCCGCGATCCGGAATCCTCTCGTCAATGTGCTCGGCTCTCTCACGTTTCTGCCCCAGCATACGCACCCGCCCGCCGGAACATTCCACCCCCGAAGCGGTAGGAATACGGCCGAGCCTTGCCGCTTGCTAGCAGCCACCGCCTGCTCTACCTCCCCACCACCGATGTTCGAGGTCCGCGAAAAGCCCCAGATGGTCGAGCGCGCGCTGCTGGTGCGCCTGTATTTCGACCCCCGCGAAGCCGATGAGTCCGAGGCCCTGCTCGAAGAGCTCGGCGAACTCGTCAACACCCTCGGCATCGGCATCGCCGACAAGGTCCTCGCCAAGTCGCGCTCGATGCACCGGAAATTCCTCTGCGGCACCGGCAAGGCCGCCGAAATCGTCGAGCTGGCCAAGGCCCACGAGTGCGATTGCATCGTCTTCGACAACCAGCTCGCCCCCTCCCAGCAGCGCGAGTGGGAACGCGCCGCCGACCTGTGCGTGATCGACCGCGAAGAGGTCATCCTCGATATCTTCGCCAAGCGCGCGCAAACGAAAGAGGCCCGGCTCCAGGTCGAGCTCGCCCGCATGCAATACGCCTTGCCGCGCATGGCCCGGATGTGGGGCCACCTCGACCGCGAAGGCGGCGGCGGCTCCGGCGGCTCGGCCGCCGCGCGGGGCATGGGCGAAAAGCAGATCGAGGTCGACCGCCGGATCGCCCGCACCCGCATCGACCGCGCCCAGCGCGAGCTGGAGCTCGTCCGCAAGCAACGCGCCACCCAGCGCGCCGCCCGCGAAAAGTTCGAGACGCCGCACGCCGCCATCGTCGGCTACACCAACGCCGGCAAGTCCACCCTCCTCAACCACCTCTCCGGCGCCGACGTGATGGCCAAGGACATGCTCTTCGCCACCCTCGACACCACCACCCGCAGCATCGAGCTGCCCGACGGCCAGCCGCTCCTGCTCACCGACACCGTCGGTTTCGTCCGGAACCTCCCCCACCGACTCGTCGAGGCCTTCAAGGCCACCCTCGAGGAAGCCGTGCTCGCCGATTTCCTGATCCACGTGCTCGACGCCTCCGCGCCCGAGGTCGAGCGCTTCCACGACACCACCCTCGAGGTTCTCGCCGAGCTCGGGGCCGGGGAAAAAACCACCGTCACCGTGTTGAACAAGATCGACCGGGTGGACGATCCCGATCAACTCGCGCTCCTCGACCGGCTCTACCCCGATGCCATCCGCGCCTCCGCGCTGTCCGGGGAAAACATGGACGCCATCCTGACCGCCTGCTCGGCGGTCCTCGCCGACCGCGTCCGCCGCCAGCGCTACCGCATCCCCCAGGCCCGCGCCGACCTCATCGGCCTCCTCCACCGCGACGCCAAGATCCTTTCCACCGACTACGAAGGCAACGACATCCTCGTCCACGCCGTCGTCCCCGACGCCATCGCCGGCCGGCTGGAGGACTTCATCGCCGCCCCGATCGCAGGGTGAGGAGCGGTTGGGGACGGCGGGCATGGACCGCCGGGCAGGGCGACGGAAGCGGGGTTGTGGGGAGAGCTGCTTCGAGTTCCTTGCAGCCGGGTTTTCGTGGAAAGCGCCGGTTTGGCCTCGAACTGGCTCGCGTGAGGAAAAGCGCTCCACCCTCCTGCCAGGGCCCCTACATTAGGGAGAGGAGTTTTTCGAGGTAGGTCTCGTCACTGGCTGCGCGCAGTTCGCGTTTCGGCAGGCTCTTGGGCTTCTTGCCTTCCTGAGGCATGCGATTGTGGGCGTTGAGAGCGATGCGGCGCAGGGTTGAGAGGTTGGCGGCAGCGTGGCGGTCGCGGGGCTGGTTGTGGTCCTCGCGGCAGATCGCGTCGAGCACCCAGTGGCAGCGGTTCTCGATGCCCCAGTGGCCCCGGATGTAGCCGAGCATTTCTGCCGCGCGGGTCTCTCCGAGACTGCTGATGTGATAGCTCGTCTCGCTGCGGGTCTTGCCGCCGCCGAGTGTCGTGTGGCGGTGGACCATGACCACGCTGGCCAGTCCGGGCCATTCGCCGCGCACCGTTTGGTCCATCCAGGAGAGATCGTGGCAGACGAGGATGGAGCGGGTCTCGCTACGGTCATGGCCGCTCTCATCGGTGCGCGCCGCGCTCCAGCGCTCCTTGTCGAGCTTCTTGTCGGAAAGCTGCCGCAGGGCGAAGTCGAACTGGTCGCGCAGTTCGTCGTGAAGCCGTCTTTGGTTGGCTTTCACGCAGAGGATGTAGTCGCCGCCACCCTCGACGATCTGTCCGGCGATGGCGCGCTGGGTACCCATGGCGTCGAGCGTGACGACCATCCCCTTGAGGTTGAGCATGGCCAGCAGTTCGGGAATCGCGGTGATCTCGTTGCTTTTGTCGCCGACGAAGGCCTGGGCAAGGGTGACCCCGGACTCGCAGGCCCAGGCGCTCACGGCGTGGACGTGGGAGAGCTCGCCACTGCGGCTGCCACGCAGAGCCTTGCCATCGATGGCGATCTGCCCGGCGGTGATCTCGAAGCCGGCCTGCCGGAGGTGCTCGGCGATGCAACCGGCGAACGCGGCGGGATCGATGGACTGGAAGATGCGCGAGAAGGTGTTGGCGCAAGGGATGCCGTGGGGCAGCTTGAGCCACTTGCGCAGCCACTTCTCGCGCAGCTCGCAGAACTCCTCCATCAGTTCGTAGCTGCGCACGCCGCAGAGCAGCGCGGCGAGGGCCATGAAGAGGATCTCACCGAAGTGGTGGCGAGTGTTGCCGCCGTTGCGCGGGTCGGTGATCGTCGCGAAGGTTTCGAAGCCTTCGGGAAAGCCTTGGGAGTAGTCGGTCTTGTTTGGATTGCGAGGCATCCGGCCAGCGTGATGCCACCAAATATGGTGTACCAGCCTTTTATGCCACTCTCCCTTGAGAGTCCCCTAATGTAGGAGCCCTGACCCTCCTGCCCGGCGGTCGATGCCCGCCGCCCCTTGCGAGTTGCGTCGGGTCTCTGGAAGCGGTTTTTCGAGAAGAGAGGCTCACGGGGGCGGCGGGCATGGACCGCCGGGCTGGGTGGTGGAAGCAGGGTGTGGGGAGAGCTGCTTCGAGTTCCCTGCAGCCGGGTTTTTCGTGGGAAGCGCCGGTTTGGCCTCGAACTGGCTCGCGTGGGGAAAAGCGCTCCACCCTCCTGCCCGGCGGTCGATGCCCGCCGCCCCTTGCGACTTGCTTCAAGAAGAAGTTTCGCCGGCGACGCGGCGCGGGTTTTCCCTAGGTTCCAGGGTTTGCACTAAACCTCGGCGACGGGCCGGGTGTAGGTGGCTGCAAACCCAACCCATGCCCGACACCGATCCAACGCTCGACGAATTCGTCGAGCAACTGACCCGCCACCAGATGGACCTCATCTATTTCATCCGTACCCTGACCGGCGACGTCCATGCCGCGATGGATATCCGGCAGGCGGTGAACATGGTGCTGTGGAAGAAGCGCTCGAAGTTCCAGCCGGGCACCAATTTCCGCGGCTGGGCGTTCCGGATCGCCCAGTTCGAGGTGAAAAAGTACCTGCGCTCGCAGCGCCGCTCGCGGGTGATCGCCTTCGATGACAAGCTGCTCGAGCTTTACACCGAGGAGTTCGAGGCGGTGGCCGACCAGCTGCCCGAGCGCCGCCGCGCGCTGTCCCACTGCATCACCAAGCTCACGCCGAAGGATCTGGAGCTGCTGCGGCACCGCTACTGGACGAGCGAGTCGCTGGACGTGCTCGCCGCCGCCACCAACCGCAGCGTGGGCACGCTGAAGGCCCGGCTTCACCAGATCCGATCGTCGCTGCGCCTCTGCATCGAACGGCAACTCTCCTCCGCCCCATGAAAGGCCGCGACGAAACCGAGCAACTGATCCACGAACTGGTCGATGGCTCGATCGAGCCGGAGGACTTCGCCCGGCTTCAGGAAATCCTGCGGACGGACCGGGAGGCCCGGCAGAAGTACTACGCGCTGACCTGCACCGACCAGCTGCTGTGCGAGCGCTTCGAGTCCTCGGAGCTGGCCTTTGCCCGCCACGCCTCGCGCCACCGGTGGTCGGAGAAACGGCAGCACGGCCACCCTTGGGCGTGGTCGCTCTCCGTGGCGGCGCTGGTCATGCTGGTGGGGTTCCTGGCGCTGTTCCTGATCAGCTCCCCCACGCCGCCGGTGCCGCTCACCGTTTCCCCCGACGCGAGCTTCCTGATCGATGGCCACCGCCCGGCGGAGCTGGAGTGGAAAATCTCCGAGCGGCTCGATGCGCAGAGCGGCGTGGTCGCCGCCCGCATCAATGCCTCGACCACCCTGTGCCTGGAAAGCCCGGCCTCGGTGATCCTGCTCGACGACCAGGGCAGCTTCGAGCTGCTCAACGGTCGCGCCTGGGTGGAAACGCAGGGCTCGGCACCGGACTTCCTGACCAAGCTGCGGGGGGCCACGATCCGCCACCTGGGCACCCGTTTCGGCGTCCTCGCCGACCAGGACAAGGTCGGCGAGGTCCACGTGGAGGAGGGCAAGGTCTCGCTCGAGCGGCCGAACGAAGCGCCGGTGATCCTCGTCGATGGCGAGGCATCCCGCTGGTCGTTCCAGCGGCCGCCGCATCCGGTGGAATGCAATGCCGCCGGCTTCCAGCACTCGCTGCCATCGGAATCGATCCTGTTTCTCGATGACTTCAACGAGCCCGCCGGCACGCTGCTGCGGAGCAAGGAGCCGGATGTGGGCAACTACTGGCTGCCGCTGAAGGAGAAGACCCCGACCCGCGTCGGCGGCGGCTTGCTCGACACCTCGGGCGGCTACCGCCATCTCAGCGCGTCTTTCCGCACCCGCCACTTCGGCGATGGCCGCCATCTTTTCCTGGTGACGGTGACCACCACCCCGCCGTCCCGGCTTTCCGACAAGACCAGCCGCCTGGGTGGTTCCGAGGGCATCCGGCTGTGGGACGATTCCGGCTCGTCGCTTTGCTCGCTGGTCGCCCTGGCGAAAGACGGGCATCGCTGGCGTTTGCGCGACGAGGTGACGGGCAAGGAGTCCGGATCGCTGGACCTTTCCGCGCTCGAGGCGCACCAACTCACCCTCTGCTTCGAGCCGGACAGCGGCCGCCTTTCGCTCTACGAGGGCGCGACGGCCCAAGGCAAGCAGCTCGCCCGCATTCCGTGCAAAGCGGCAAACTACCCGGTCTCGCTGACCGTCGACAACGACGATGGCGGTGACCTCGCGCTGACCCGGCTGAAGGTCACCAGCGTGAGCTACCCGAGGAGAAAGGATTCCGCCTCCGATGCTAATTCTTCGGGTGCCAATGACATGGAGCATGAAGGCGACTGAGGGCCTCCCAACCCGGGGGAGCCATCGTCGTCCTTCCCCGCCCAGGGGAAGGACCTCTTCCAAACCCAACCTCAAACCCCATGAACCCACTGCACCGACCCCAAGTCGTCGGCGCCAGGACCATGCTCCTGGCAGCCTCCTCGCTCACCGTCATCGCCGCCCGTTCGGCCGACTTCCAGTATTACCGTTTCACCCCGACGCACCTGCGGGATGACGCGGCCGCCAACAGCATCCAGATGTCCGAGCTCGGCTTCATGGATGCCATCGGCGACCTGGACCTCACCGGGGTCACGATCACCAACCCCGGCGGCCGCAGCCCGGCGGCAGAACCGCCCGCCAGCCTGATCGACGGCTCCATCGACAGCAAATGGCTGGACTTCAACAAGGCGCCGGTGGTGATCGACTTCGGCACCCCGACCACGGTGACCGGCTACTTCCTGGCCACCGCCAACGATGCCCCGGAGCGCGACCCGCTGCGCTGGAAGCTGGAAGGCAGTGCCGACGGCATGACCTGGATCTTGCTCGATGAAATGACGAGCGACGCCGCGGTGCCAACCGAGCGCAAGACCTACACGGCGGACTTCCTGCTACCCGTCACGCCGGACTCGTCCGCCACTGCATGGACCGGCGTCGTCAACGCCAGCTGGAACACCACCGACGCGAACTGGCTGCACGACACCGCGACGCCCTGGGTCAACGCCAACTTCTGGAGCGCGGTGTTTCCAAGCGGAGCCCCGACCGCGGTGACCTTGACCGAGCCGGTGTCCGCCCGCGCCCTCGACTTCCAGGCCCCCGGCTACACGATCGCCGGGGACACGCTCACGCTGTCGGGCATCCCGCGCATCCACACGCCGGAAGACGCCACCATTTCCTCGATCCTGGCCGGCACCTCCGGGATGCGGAAGACCGGCGGCGGCACGCTGACCCTGACCGGCGACAGCGCGTACAGCAGCTTCACCTCGATCAGCAGCGGCACGCTCAAATACGCCGGCGCCGCCACCAAGTCGACGCTCGGTGGGCTGGAGGTCGGCATCGTCGACTCCACCGCCGTCCTCGATCTTTCCTCTTCGGAAAGCATATCCTTCAGCGGCAGCACGGGGGTCGGAAACGGCGCGAACGCCACGGGGGTGATCCGGCAGCGCAGCGGCACCACGGTCTTCGGCGATGGCGGTGGCATCAACTATCTCACCATCGCCAATGGCACCGATGCCTTCGGAGCGCTTGAAATCTCCGGCGGCAGCATCTCGTCCGCCATCGATTCCGGCATCCGCATCGGCTGGAACAACGCCGGCACGCTGGTCCAGACCGGTGGCAGCCTCACCGCCAACCGCTGGTTCGCGATCGGCGGGCCGGACGCCACCGGCGTGGCCAGCTTCCTCGGCGGCACCACCACCATCGCCTCCAGCTGGCGCCTGATCGCCGGCGACCAGACCGGGGCCTTCGGCGTCATCAACCTCGGCACGATGGCGGGAGGCGACGCCACGCTGGTCGGTCTGCGCCCCAATCCGGAGGACGGCTCGATCCTCATCGGAGTCGGCGAAGCGACCGGCTATTTCAACCTCAACAGCGGCGTGGCCGAGCTCAGCGGCTCGATCTACAGCGGTCCGGGTTTTTCCCAGCTGAATGCCAACGGAGGAACGGTGCGGGCGGCGCTCGAAGGCGTCGATCTCATCAAGGCGGGCCTTTTGACCGTGATGCAGCGCGGCGGAATGACGGTCGATACCAACGGCTTCAACGCCTCCCTTTCGGCCGACCTCGTCCAGCCCTTCGGGACCGGCATTTACCTCACGGACGGCAACCTCGCCGTGCCCTCCGGCGGCTCCGGCCATGTGGCCGCGCCGCTGGTGGGGATCGAGTCGGACAGCCTGCTCGGCCACGGCGCGATGGCCGTGGCCAACCTGACCGACGGCGTGGTCACCAGCATCACGCTCACCGCGCCCGGCGAAGA
The DNA here is from genome assembly GCF_040362925.1 of Haloferula sargassicola. NCBI lineage: Bacteria > Pseudomonadati > Verrucomicrobiota > Verrucomicrobiia > Verrucomicrobiales > Verrucomicrobiaceae > Haloferula > Haloferula sargassicola. The sequence continues at coordinate 26,788 of NZ_BAABRI010000027.1, read as the reverse complement.
TTACGAGGTGGGCGATACGCTCACCATCTCCTTCGTCGGCGGGGGTGCCGACACCCCGGCGGCGGAATTCGAACACGTGCTGACGGCGGCGGACCTCGACGATTCCTCGCAGGGCGATCTCGTGAAAACCGGTGCCGGCACGCTCACGCTCAGCGGCACCTCCGACTACATCGGCGCGACGCTGGTGAACGAAGGCACCCTGGCCGCCAACGGCGTGCTCGGCACGACCTCCCTCGAAGTGGCCGCCGGAGCGACGCTCACCGGCGCGCTGGACACGGAGGGTCCGGTGACGATCCACGGCGCCTTCGCCCCGGGCGACGGCGTGGGCACGGCCACAGGCACCGATGGCTTGACGCTCCACCCCGGCTCCACCTTCGCCGTGGAAATCGCCGACTGGACGGGCGTCGCCGGGACGGGCTTCGACACGGCGAGCTTCGACTCGCTGGCGATCGCCGCCACCTCCGGTGAAAAGCTGACCATCGAGGTCGACGGCACCGGCATCGCGAACTTCAGCGAGAGTGCGGCGTCGTTCGTGATCGCCTCCGCCAGCTCGGCTCCGACCGGCCTGACGACCGACAACTGGCAGGTGACCGCCAGCAATTTCCCCGGCACCGGCAGCTGGTCGCTGGAGGTCAGCGGAAACGATCTGGTGCTCAGCTACGAAGCCGGCGTGGGCGGCTACAGCACCTGGGTGGCGGAGTATCCCGGACTTTCCGACGCCACGCCGGAAGGTGATCCGGACATGGACGGCCTGGTCAACCTGCTGGAGTACGTGCTGGATGGCGACCCGACCAGCGGCACCCAGGACCACCTGCCGACCGGCGAGATCCAGGGCACCGACTTCGTGTTCAGCTTCGTCCGCCGGACCGACTCGAAGTCCGACACCACGCAGGTCTTCGAATACGGCAGCGATCTCGTGAGCTGGACCGGGGTGCCGATCCCGGCCACCTCGTCGGGGCAGGTCACGATTGTTCCGGACGCCCCGGCCGCCGGCCAGGAGACCGTGACGGTGACCGTCCCTACCTCGAGCGCTGCCGGCGGCAAGCTGTTTGGCCGGCTGACGGCTGCTCGTCCCTGATCGATTTTTCTCGTGGGTTGGATGCCGCGTGGGAAGGGGTTCCCGCGCGGCATTTTTTCATCCCGATGTCTGCCCTTCAGAGGCTGCCGCTCACCAGCACCCGCGCGAAGCGGCGTCCGGCCGGGGCCGGCGTGGGATCCCGGTAGGTCACCGTTTCCGTTCCGTCCGGATTCACACCGGTGGCCACCAGCACACCACCCGTCGACCACGCGCCGAGCGATGAGCTGAACTGCGGCTGCGAGCTGTAGCCCGGCACCGAAGGATCGCGGGTGAAGGTGAGGGTCAGGTAGACGTCGGTTTCTCCGCCGACCTCGATTTCCTCCAGCGCCGCGGCCGGCAGGAGACCCGGCGAAGCGATCAGCGGGTCGCCGCCGAAGACCAGCTCCACCGAGTTCACCAGGCCATCGCCATCGGGGTCCGCGGCCGGGCCGGACACCGCCGGGTCCGCCAGCTGAGTCTCGCTGAAATGGGAGGCCGCCCACGTTTCGAACACCCCCTGACCGGTGCCGGGCGTGCCGTTCGAATCTGCGCTGGAACGCCAGTTGGTAGCGACCGCGTGGTCCGGCGAGGTGAAGGGCGAGATAAGCTCGAGCGAAGGACCGTCGCCATCCGGCTCGACCGGCCACGGCGCCTTGTCATCGTATTCGAAGTCGCGAATCGGCGAGCCATCGGCGGCGGTGACGATGATGCGTTCGCCGCCGTTGGAGAGATTCGAGCCGCCGTCGGCGGCATTCGGGTCGCCCCAGGCTCCGGCGATCGGCAGGCCGCTGCCATACCGCAGCTCGGCCGCGGTCCGGTTGCGGACGACGAGCACGCAGCCGCCCGGCGGCAGCAGCGTGATCTCGGCGCCCGTGAAGTCGAAGTCGAAGCAGTCACTGATCACCACGCCGGACAGGTCGATGGTATCGTTGGAGATGTTCTGCAGCTCGAGGAACTCGAAATCGCCGTCGTCGAGATATCCGGCCGACTCTTCCTCCGGAGTCGGATTGGTCGGATGATACATGATTTCGGAAACGACGAGGTTCGCCGCCGTGGCGGGCTTGCCGACGACATAAGTGGCGTTCACCGGTCCGCTCCACTGACCCTCGAAGAGCGAGCGCGCGATCACGCGGGTGGTGTCGTCGATCACCAGATCGCCGGAGCCGGTCGCCGTGTAGGTGGCCGTCATTTCCGCGGAGAGCAGCATGTCCGAGCTGCTGCTGCCGGTGTTGGTGCTGTTGGCCGTGCCGTCGTTCAGCGCGTGGATGGCGAGCAGGTTTGGTCCGTCCACCAGCAGGTTGGAATAGGCCGACAGGTCGAAGTCGATCAGGTTCACCGCCTGCGAGTCGGAATGGGTGTCCGGCGCGGCGCTGTTCCAGCCCAGCGAGGCCGGCGCGTTCACCGTCAGCACGCGGGTTCCGTTGAGGTAGGCCACGAAACCATCGTCGTAGCGCACCCGCAGGGTCAGCGAGTCATAGCCGGAGCCGGGCAGCGAAACCTCGAACGGCACCCGCACATAGACGCTGGTCGGCGCCCCGCCGGAGCCGTTGTGAACGATCGTGGAAAGATACGATTGGTAACCGGATCCGGTTTCGTAGCCGACGCCGAAGTTGCCGGTGATCCAGCCCGTGGCATCGAAGCCGGGGACCGTCCAAGCGGTCGTGCCGGGCGAGCCGGAGGTCGGCCGCAGGACCTCCACCTGGCCGCTGGCCTCATCGAACAGCACCGTTTCAACCGCGCCACCATCGATCGAAACCGCCGCCGGGTTCACCGCACCGCCTGGAAGGCGTGGATCGCTGCCATCCAGCGTGTACCAGAGCGTGCCACCGACCGGCTGGGCCGTGACGACGGTCCCAGCCGCGACCTGGCCGCCGGGGGAAATCACCGGCGGCGCCACGAACTGCGAGTCAATCCACGCCGCACGCTGGAACATCCAGTTTTTCAGGTGGTCGATCTCCCCGTCGTAGCCGCCGAGCGTCGTCAGATCGCCGCCATTCGGAGCCACGTTCGGCCACCGCTGGGCATTGCGAACCTGCGATTCCTCCAGCTCCGCGGCCATCTGGTCGACTCGAGCCTGCATGGCCGCATCGGCGAACGGACCGCGGCGAAGTTCCTGCCAGCGGTCGATCCATTCCTGCATGAAGTCCGGATCCTCGAAGAGCCGGCCCCAGTAATCGTATCCGAAAAACTCCGCCCGCTCGGGTTTCGGATCCCATCCTTGCGGCGATTCCGCCCGATCGTCGCCATCGGGGCCCATCGAGCGATCGAAGTCCCACAGCGGACCGAAGGCGAGTTTTCCCAGCCGGGGCTTGTAAAGATAGGTGCTCAGCCGCAGCCCGTCCGGATCCTTGCTGAAGGTCACCATCAGGTGGTGGTCGATCGTGGGCGCGGTGTCCAGCCAGGCACGATAGCCGGTTTCCGGGTCGGTGAAGTTCGATCCGTAAAGCGCCGCCTCCATGTCATCGATATATCCCCTGATGTAACTCGACTGCTCGGGGGTGATGTTCTGCTCTTTCGGATAGACGTGATTGAAAAACGGCTGGGGATTCGCGTTCGGGGGATCGAAGGGGTGACCGAGCGCGCTGCGGAAACCCTGGTCCTCCGGGTCCGGGCGGTCGATGCTGAGGATGTAGCCGCCGGTGACTTCCGGCGCGGCATTGTCGGACGCTGCGAGGCGATCGATGTCGACCCGGTCGCCGTCGCGGCTGATCCTTTCCATCAGGACATAGACGCCCTGGTAGTCGCCCGCGGTGACCGGTCCGCCGTCGGTGTTCAGGTAAACCTCGCAGAACCGGGTGCGCGGAGCCCAATCGCCGATGTCGTTGCTGAGCCCGAAGAGGAAGGCGTTCCGGATCAGGGAGCGATCATAGTAGTAGGGCGCATAGAGCACCCATTCGTCGTGCTCGGAGAGGCCGAGAAGCCGCACCTTCTTTTCCTCCTCGCTGCCGTCCTGCCAGAACTCGACCCGGTAGTTGCCCTTGGGATTGTTGAGGGTGGATGACCCGCGGCGCTTGATGCCGCAGCGGTGGGAATCGGTCGGCAGCGAGTCCAGCGAGGTTCGGCCGGTCACCGGATCCGGTTCGAACAAGGACAGCTGCGCGGGCTGCAGCGTCTGGTCCGAGGGCACGGCCCCCGCGTTGAAATTCTCCACCACCACCACGGGGAGGTCGGAACTGAAGCTGCCCAGCGAGCCATCCAACTGGACGAACGTCTCCGCCGCCACCTCGCCGGGGGCGTGGCCGGCCTCGAAGGTCCGGGCTTTCACCATGGTCGTCGCCGTGATCGGGATCGGACCGGTGTAGAGCGTCGATCCCGCGTCGGGATTCTGCCCATCGGTCGTGTAGCGGATTTCCGCCAGAGGTGCCGCGGTGGCCAGCTCGACCTGGGTCGAAGTCGTGAAGGTTCCCGGCGGCGTGATGAATTCCACCAAGGCTCCGGGGGCTCCCGGCAAGGTGTCGTTGGCCGCCCCGGGCGTCGGGATCGTGAAGTAGTCCAGACCTCCTCCGTTCTCCGGCGGCACCACCCCGTAGGACACATCCTCGAACATTTCGGGAAACGCCGGCTCGAAAGCCTGCACCACGCCGCCTTCCGAATCGGTCAGCGCCAGGTATTCGCCGGACTTCGAGAGCTGGAAGTCCGTGTGATACTCCGCGCCGGCGACCGCGCGGTTTTTTCCCGAGGCAAAGACCACGAGATACTCGTCCGGATCGATGGTGCTACCGGCAGGAAACAGCCAGACGGTCGCCAGCGTCTCGTCATCGGTCAGGCCATAGCCCTCCAGCGGCACCGCGAAGGGATTCGGGTTGTGAAGCTCGATCCAGTCGGAGGGTTCCCTGTCTTCATCCAGCACGCCGCCATCCTCGGTGGCATCGGCGACGAATTCATGGATCACCACGTCTTCCACCGGCTGCCCCACGTAGACCGTCAGCTGCCTGGTGGTCGTCCCCGCCGCGTTTTCCGCCGTGACCGAGTAGTTCGTGGTTCCGGCCGGCGACACCTCGAGCGCGCCCGAGTCCGAGGAGGCGATGATCACAATGCCGCGGGTGACCTCGACGTGGGTGGCGCCGGTCACGTCCCAGGTCAGCGTCGCGGTTCCGTTGGAAGGGACATTGACCGCCTTGTCGGAGACCGCGCCACCTCCGGAAACGGAGAACTCCACCTCGGGCTTGTCCGGCAGGGCGTTGAACTCCCACTGGTGGGTGAAATAACGGGCGGTCGACACGTCCTGGTTCTCGCCGCCGCGGTCATCGAGCAAGGTCCAGTTGCTGCCGTTGTTGCTGCCCTCGAAGGTCCAGCGCACCGGATCGCGGCCGGTGGCATCGTTGGCCGTGGTGAAGCCGTAGTGGTCGATCTCGACGGGCTCGAAGAAGTCGAAGACCAAGGGGGCGCGGTTAAAATCGAGCCACTTGGTCGAGGGGTCGTCGTCGACCAGGTTGTAGGGCCCCTCGCCGTCAGGATTGTCGCCTCCCGGATTGGTGATCCACGGGAACTCCGCCACCTCACCCGTTTCCGTGTAAAAATGGAAATCGCCGAGCTGGACGGAATTGTTGAAGCCGGTGCGGACCCGCTCCGTGGAAAAACGGTAATAACGGTAGAATACCCCGGCGTGGACCATCGGAAGGCCGGCCCAGCACCCCGCCATCAGGAGCGCGAAGATTTTCAAGAAACGGGAGGTCATGAGCTATAGTCGGAAACCGCTCCGGGTTACAGTTTGTTGCAGCCAAGAATGGCTACCGGTTCCCAGGATTCGAGGAGAATGTGACGGAAACGACAGACGCCTCGCAGGAGAACGACGCAAGCCAACTCCACGAATGCTTTCCCGCGCGATTTCGTCGTGTTCGCCACGACTCATGCCCCTCCTCAAACTGCCACCGGTTCCGACGCCCCGGCCGCTGGCGGGCCACCCGGGATGGCGGAACCGGGGCTTTCCCCGCCGGCGCGTCCGTTTTCTTTCCTTGGCGCTCCCCGCCCGATGGCGGTGAATCAGCGCCACCGGATCCATGAAGGAATTCCTCGCCGAGCTCGAACGCTGGGGCGCCGACGTCATCTTCGGCCGCGCCCGGGGTTTCCGTGCGGGAATGACCCGGCTGGCGATGACCGCCCTTTCCCTGCTGATGCGGGGGGCGGTCGCCACGCGCCTGATGATCTTCCGCAGGCGCTGGAAACAGCAGGCCCACCTCGGAACGCAGGTCATCTCGATCGGCAACATCACCGTCGGCGGCACCGGCAAGACGCCGGTCACGGAAATGCTCGCCAGGACCCTGCGCGAGCGCGGCCGGAAGGTGGCCATTCTTTCCCGCGGCTACAAAAGCCGGAAGCTGAAGGAAGCCCAGAAATGGAAGGACGCCGCGGGTGTGCCGATCGATGAGGAGGACATGCCCAAGGTCGTATCGGATGGCGGCGCGCTGCTGCTCGATTCCAAGTACGCCGGCGACGAACCGTTCATGCTGGCTCGCAATCTCGATGGCGTCTCGGTCGTGGTGGACAAGGACCGCGTCAAGGGCGGCCGCTTCGCCGTCAAGCACCTCGGCGCCGATACCCTGGTGCTCGACGACGGCCTGCAATACCTCCGGCTCGCCCACGGCAACGACATCGTCCTCATCGACCGCACCGCGCCCTACGGCACCGGCCATCTTTTGCCGCGAGGCACCCTGCGCGAGCCGCCGGCCAACCTGATCCGCGCCTCCTACATCCTGCTCACCAAGTGCGACGGCACCCCGAACGACTCGCTGATCGAGGAGATCCGCCGCCACAACCGCCACGCGCCCATCATCCAGTGCACCCACGGCCCGCGCTACCTCGAGGAGCTCTTCACCGGCAAGCGCGAGGAACTGCCCTATCTGCAGGACAAATGGGTGGCCGCCATTTCGGGAATCGCCGTGCCCGAGAGCTTCGAGCGCAGCCTGGAAAAACTCGGCGCCCACGTCGAAATCCGCCGCCACTTCCCCGACCACTACCGTTTCACCCGCAAGGAAATCGATGCCTTCATGACCCGCTGCGTGGAGCGCGACATGGAAATGATCGTCACCACCGAAAAGGACGCCGTTCGTTTCCCGCGGCCGACCGATCCCGCCGTGCCGATCTGGTTCCTGCGCATCGAGGTCGACATCCTCGAGGGCCACGACGAGTGGGACGAAATGATCGAGCGCATCTGCCACCCCCACGCCCCCGGCGATCCGGTCCTGCGCTATCGCGAAGCCTACGCCAGCTGAAGCTGGACGAGCGAGGGCTTTCCGCCTTGTCGCGGGGTGGAGTTCGGGCGACATGTCCCCCATGGAAACCTTCAATCCCTATCAGGTCGGCTCGGTCTCGCAGCAGCCGGCCGAGACCCGTGCCGACTTCGTGCGCAAGACCTACTGGCACCTCGCCATGGCGCTCGGCGCGTTCGCCTTGCTCGAGGCGGTGCTGCTCCAGAGCGGACTTGGAACGGCCGCGCTGCAGCTGGTGAGTTCCGGTCGCTTCACCTGGCTGATGGTGCTGGGTGGCTTCATGGTCGTCGGCTGGCTGGCCAGCCGCCTCGCCTACAGCGGGGCCAGCCCGGCGATGCAGTATCTCGGTCTGGGACTCTACGTCGTGGCCGAGGCCGTGATTTTCCTGCCCATCATGGCGCTGGCCATCGCGATCACCGGCGGTCCGGCGATTCTCGGTCAGGCTGCGGTGCTGACCGGTGCGCTGGTGCTCGGACTGACCACGGTTGCTTTCACCACCCGCAAGGACTTCAGTTTCCTCGGCGGCATTCTCAAAATCGGCGGCTTCATCGCGCTGGGACTGATCGCCGCCTCCTTCTTCCTGCCGATCTCGCTCGGCATGTGGTTCTCGGTGGCCATGGTCGTCTTCGCCGGCGGCGCGGTGCTTTACGACACCAGCAACATCCTCCACCGCTACCAACCCGGCCAGCACGTCGCCGCCGCGCTGTCGCTCTTCGCCAGCATCGCGCTGCTGCTTTGGTACGTGCTGCGGATCCTGATGTCGTTCAACCGGAACTGATCACACCAGCGCCGGATCCAGCCCCAGCGAGCCCATGTAGCGCCGGGCGCCGGAGCTTTCGAGGTCGGCGAGCTGCGCCTTGGCGTGATCGAGCTTCGCTTCCATCGCCTCGCGCTCGGCGGCCTGCAGCCGGCTGCGGCGGGTGAGGAAATCGGAGAGGTCGGAGACGTGCCGTCGCCACAGCTGGTTGGCCACCGTGGCCCGCGCCTGGAGACGGGCGAGATACCAGTCGCTCCCGATCATCGCCTCGCGTGAAAACAAGCCCCGCACCGCCGGATCGTTCGCGGTTTTCCCCTCCCAAGTGCCTTCCGCCATGATCGTGAGCAGCGCCTTGAGCGGCGGGATCGCGAGCTCGATCGAGCCGTCCTTGAAATAGTTCGCCGCCACCCGCTGGTGGGCCTCGGCGATGTGCTCGATGCCGTCGGCGAACTCGGCGAGGCTCTGCAGCTCGGGCCGCAGCATGTCGACCGGGAACACGGCCGCGGGGTTGTTCAGCACCCGGCCGAAGAAGCGCGAGACGAATTCACCGGTGATCCGCCAGCCGAGCCGGCTGCCGGGAATACTACGCCCTTCGTACTGGAAATCCCGGACCTGCTCGAGGCAGCCGTGCTCGATGAGCCACTCCGGCTCGCGCTCGTGAACGTGCATGCGGCTCCACACCTCCGGCACGACCAGGCTGATGTCGTGGTCGACGCGGTATTTCCGCCCGATGTGGCCGGCCGCACTGCTGAAGCCGTGGCCGCGGGTCAGCAGCATCGAGATGAGCGCGTTGTTGAGGTCGTGGATCGGCAGCAGGCAATTGAACGGGCCCTTGGTCAGCGCGCCTTCGGAGCCCGCGCCGGTGGTGGAAGGCGACTTGCCGGTGAGGCTGGCGGTGAAGTCCATGAACAGCTCCGGCAGCTCCTGGTAGTGGAGCGGCCCGAACACCGCCAGCGGCCGGATTCCCGCCTCCGGATCGGCCGGGTTGTTGCGGCGGCCGGTGAGGACGGAGTGCGCGGGATTGAGCACCGGCTGCTCGGGCTCGAGCCGGCGGTAGAGCCGCGCGCCGAGCTCTCCGAGATACTCTTTTCTCGGATGATCGAGGTCGGGCCGGTTCTGCAGGTAGCGCGGGTTCTTGGTCGGCCTGCCATCGACGATCCGCGGATTGGCCGTGCACACGAACCAGTCCGGTGCCTCCCCGGCGGCCACCTCGCGGATCATGTCCTGCGCCGGCACGGTGAACTGGCCGAAGCGGATGGCGTCATCGAGCATCTCCTTCGCCTCGGCGCGCGGCAGCGGCTCGTAGTTGGAAAAGAACATCCCCTTTTTGGCGAAGTCCGCCTCGGTGTTGCGGTCGTAGCCGCGGATCACCGCATCGTCCGGGCGCTGGAAAAGCCGGTACTCGCAGTTGGCCACGAACTTGTAGCCCGGCTCGGTCAGTTTCGGGTGAAGCCCGGTCAGCCTTTCCGCGGCCACCACCACCGAGGCGGTGATGTCGTCCTCGCGCTGCAGCTTCACGGCGGGCGCGAAGTCCTTGCGCAGGCCGAAGATCCGCCAGGCGCCGCCCTCGGAAAAGCCGACCCGCAGGTAGCGCGTGTAGAGCTTCTGGTTGCGGAACTTCAACTGCATGCCGGGCTGGCCATCGATCATGTCGACGCTGAAGCGCGACTTCCAGTCATCGCCCCACTCCGGCCGGTAGCGGCGCTTGAGGATGAGCAGGAGGTCGCGCACCGGCTTGGGGATGGATTCGAGCCAGCGATTGTAGGAGCCGGTGAAAAGGTGGCCCGGGGTCATCATCCGCACCACCGAGCCGAAGGAGCGGGTGGGATCGAGGATCGGCCGGCTCGGGTGCTGCGGCTGGCGCGGGGTGTGGAAGCGGGCGGTGAAAAACTCCTGCCCCATGTCGAGGATCTCCTGCACCCGCAGCAGCGCCTCGTCGAAGTTCGGGACGTTGACTGGGCCGGTGAGCATGGCGTCGGCGAGCGACTTGGAGATTTCCGACTTGCCGCCGCCGGACACGGTGCAGGGCTTGTGGCAGAAGGTGCCCTCGGCCTGGGTGCCGACGAGCCGCCAGCGCTGGCCTTTGACGCTCTGGTTCATCTCGACCTTGTAGCCGGAGGGCATGACGTAGGTTTCCCCGGCGTGCATTTTCCGCTCGGCGGGCCGCCCATCGTCCCGCGTCCAGCTGATGCGCTGCGCGCGCAGGTCGAGCTGCGCGGTTTCCGGCAGGTAGATGATGTCCCGCCAGACCTTGTCGATGCCGTAGCCCTCCGGCATGACTTCCATGCGGCCACCGTTGCGCTGCACGACCTCCTGCCAGGTGTGGTTGACCAGCGAGCCGAGCTGCTCGACGGAGAAATCCTCGCCGTGGTCGAAGGACGGGAAGGCCAGGGCCCCGCCGGCGTGCTCCTCCTCGCACAGGCCGAAGAGGTTCGCGGCGAAGCTGATCTGGGTTTTGACCTCCTTTTTACAGTAACCGTAGTAGCTGTCGGCGATGAGCGTGACGCAGGTGCCGGAGGCGTCGCGGCAGGCGATCTTGAAGGCCCTGCCGTCGTTGTAGAGCTCGTCCTCGCTTTCCCAGCACATGCCGTCGGCCTTCTGGCGCTCGCTGGCTTCGAAGACGTGCGGCAGGCCGAGGTCCTTCTTTTTCAGCGTGACCAGATGCGGGGCGAGGATCACGCAGCCGGTGTGGCCGGTCCAGCCGCCGGCATCGAGGCGGGCGTCGTTTTCCGGCAGGGACGGATCGCCGGCATTGCCGAAGATGCTTTCGACGAAGTCGAGGTTGCTGACCAGCGCGCCGGGGGCGAAAAAGCGGATCTCCATGGTGCGCTGGCGGACCACGCCGGCGACCTCCGGGCAGACGATCGGCCGCAGCAGCAGGCTGACGAAGGTGTGGGCGCGCGCCTGCTCCTCACGGGTCGCGGTGTAGGGCAGGCGCAGGTATTCGTCGGGCGGGTTGAGCGCGGCCTTGAGCAGGCCGGCGAAGGCGCGGCGCGGCACGCCTTTCTTGTCGGCGGGAATCGGCAGGCCGTCCTCGACCACGTGGAAGACGCCCTCGGTCGTGCGGCGGTCCTTGGCGGGGTTGTGGCAGACGCCCTGGTGGACGCGGTACGAGGACAGGATGTCGGACTCGAGCTGATCGGCATCGGCCGGCACCGAGAACACGCGGGCGAGTCCGTGGCGCTCGAGGGTCAGCGCGGAACCGGGAACGAGCGGCTCATTTTCCTCGAACCAGCCGTCGAGGTTCCCGGCAAGATAGCGTTTCAGGAAATCGTGAATGGCCTGATCGACCGGGCACAGCGGTTCGCCGAAGATGCGGAGTTTCTCCTCGAAGTTCGCCAGCAGCGAGCGACCGAGGGTGAGCAGCGGCGAATCGCCGGCCAGTTCCGGCACCTCGAAGCCGCGGGAGGCGAGCTTGACGTTGGCGAGCTCTTCGAGGCGACCGGTCGCGGCCTCGGCTTCCGTGGGTGAGGAAAAATATCCGATCGTTTCCTGAAGCGTGCGCTGCATGGGAAGGTCCTAAGCAGGATCGACGCCGAAGGCTGTAGGACATCCCGTCATGAAACCGTGACGTTTCCGCCGCGGAATCCGCTCACTTCGGCAGGAAAAACCCGCGCTGCTTGTCGGACACGGGCAGGCCGAGTTTTTCCATGACCGCCAGCATGTCCTCCCAGATCTTGCGCTTGTCTCGAAGGGCGGCGGTGCCGTGGAGAAGGTAGGCCGGGTGGTAGCTGACGCGGGTCGGGATGCCGTCGAATTCGTGCCACTGCTCGCGCATTTTCGCCACGGCACCGGTCAGGCCGAGCAGCCCCTCGGCGGCGGTCGCGCCGAGGGCGACGATGCATTTCGGCCGGACGATCCTCACCTCCTCTTTCACGAAAGGCAGGCAGGCGGCCATCTCGTCGGCGGTCGGCTTGCGGTTGTTGGTCGTCTGCCGCTCCATCGCGGGGCGGAACTTGACGATGTTCGAAATATAGACCGCCTCGCGCGAGAGGCCCATGGCCCTGAGGATCTCGTTGAGCTTCTGGCCGGCGGGTCCCACGAAGGGCTCCTGCTCGCGCTCCTCCTGGTAGCCGGGGGCCTCGCCGACCAGCATCAGCTCGGCCTCGGGATTGCCCACGGAAAAGACCATCGTCTCCCGCAGGGACCCGAGCGCCCTCGCCGCGGGCCAGCCGGCGGCCTGGGCCTTGAGCGCGGCGATCCGCTCCGCGGGCGATCCCGCCTCGGGGGCCACCACCACCGCCGCCGGGGCCGGCTTTTGCGCCACAGCGGGCGTTTCATCCGGCTCGTCGAGGTTCACGGAAGCGGCCGCTGCGGGCGCAGGGCCTTGTTTTTTCCTGCGATGAAGCTCCCGCAGGGCCTCGCGCGCTTCCTCGTCGAGATAAACGCTCGAAACACCGCGGGTCTCCTCGGACTTGAGGAAATCGATCAAAACATCCACAGGGCGGCTCACCCGGCGACGCTAACGGGACGAAACCCGGCTGGCAACCCGCCACCCGGTTGCGGGAAATCCGCTGAATACATTTTCCCGAAAACCCGTATCATCTGCGGCAACCGAGCGCCTCCCGCCATGAAAGCCATCCTTCTCACCCTCTTCGCCATCGCCAGCATCGCGCGGGCGGAGGTCGATATCGACATCGGATCCTTCGGCGAAAGCCTCGGCGGATGGGCCGAAAACACGGTGTCCTACTCCCTGTCGGGCGCCAATTACCGGACCTACAAGCCGGAGATCAGCCCCACGCCCGACGGTGGCATTTTTGTTTCCGTGCGCATTGATCACCGCCGCGGCTGGCTGGCCAACGACGACCACGCGGTGCTTGAAATCACGTTTCACAAGGATGGCACCGTGGCCAACGCCCGCTCCACCCTCGCCGTGCAGGGTCGCACGATTTCCAGCGACCTGATCCGCAGCACCGCCACCGCCGGGGCCGAGGTGAGCGGAGTCGGCGGCGCGGTGAAAATCGGGACCGATCTGGTCGCCGACCTTTCCTCGAAGCTGCTGCGGGAAAAGATCGTCGAGGCCGGCCGCGTGGCCTTTCCCTCGGCGGTGCAGCACAATTACAACCTGCTCTACCAAGCCGTTCGCATCCGCGAGGAAAAGCCGCCGGTCGAGGGCGGTGCCGGCGATACCGGCAGCCCGGAGCCGGTCACCAAGAAGCCCGAGCCGGAAAAGGACGCCAAGCCGGTGGAGATCAAGCCCTACGGATCGGAGAAGAAGTAGGAGCGCCGATTATGAAATCGGCATCGCCTGTTCTGCGGGCGGGCATGTTCGGAGTAGATCGCTGCCGGGCTGCTTATCGAGAAATCTTCAGGCCCGAAAGGCGAGGCAGGCCGATTTCATAATCGGCGCTCCCGTTTCGGCGCTCCAGCTTCGGCGCTGCTAGCCCCGCGGGTGAAACCGCTTGTGCACCGATTTCAGCCGCGCGCCGTCCACATGCGTGTAGATCTGGGTCGTGGAAATGTCGGCGTGCCCGAGGAGCTCCTGGATCACCCGCAGGTCCGCGCCGCCTTCCAGCAGGTGGGTGGCGAACGAATGCCGCAACAGGTGCGGATAGACCTTGAGGTCGATCCCCGCCGCTGCGGCCCGTTGTTTCACGATCTGCCGCACTCGGTCCGGCGACAGCGGCCCGCCGCGCACGCTGAGGAACACCTCCGAGCCGGTCCGGCGCTTCACCAGCTCCTTGCGGGCGGTGGAAAGATAAGCCTCCAGAGCCTCCCGCGCCTTGCCGCCTACCGGGACGACGCGGGTCTTGTTGCCCTTGCCGGTGACACGCAGGAAACTTTCCCCGGCATCGTACTGCTCCAGCCGTAGTTGGCACAGCTCGCTGAGCCGCAGGCCGGAGGAGTAGAAAAGTTCGAGGATCGCTCGGTCGCGGCGGCCGAGCGTTCCCGCGGGATCGATGGATTCCAGCAGCCGCTCGACCACCACCCGGTTCATCGTTTCCGGCAGATGCTGCTCGGGCCTCGGGGAAATCAAGGGCTCGGCGGGATCCATCGGCAGTTTCCCGGTCGCCGCGAGCCAGCGGAAGAAGACCTTCAGATGCACCGAGGTGATCCGCAGCGAAGAGGCCGCCAACCCGTCCGCCTTGCGCTGGCCGAGGAAGGCGGACAGCTCGTCGGTGCCGATGTCCTCCAGCGGCAGGCGCTTGCGCTCCATCCACGCCGTCAGCGCGTCGAGCGTCTGGCGGACGGAGAGCTGGTAGGCATCCGACAGCCCGCGCTCGGTCGCGAGGTAGAGGATGAAGCCGTCGATCTGCCGTTCCACCCGCTCAAGATCCGTCAACCCCCGCGCGCCGGCAACCTCCGGTTGCGAAATCCGCCGCCCGCCCCACTTTCTGCTAGTGTCCGCGCCGCCTCCTGTCCGCCGTTTCGAAGTCGTCCTCAACCGCGAGTCCGGGACGCTCAAGGACCTCTGGCATGACGGCCTGCCGGACGATCTGGTCGCCGCTTTCGCCGAAGGCGGGGTCGAGGCCCGGATCCGCGCGGCGGTGGCGAGCGAGCTCGACGCCACGCTCGACCAGGCCGTTTCCACCCGGCCCGACGCGTTGATCGTCGGCGGCGGGGACGGCACCGTCTCCCACGCCGCCAGCCGGTTGCTCGGCGCCGAGGTGCCGATGGGCATCCTTCCCTGCGGCACCTTCAACCTGGCCGCCCGCGACCTGGGCGTGCCGCTCGATCCTTTCGACGCCGCCCGCGCACTGGCCACGGCCGAGCCGCGCGCCATCGACGTCCTCGCCGCCAACGGCCGCACCGCGTTGTGCAACCTGATGCTCGGCTTTTATCCGACCATGGCCCGCCGGCAGGAGGAATTCCACGGTCGCGCGTGGTGGGTGAAGTCCGCCCGTATCCTGCGCGACCTGCGCGAGGCCTTTTACCGCACGCCGCCGCTGCTGCTGAAGTTCGAGTCGCCGGAGCACGGGGCGATTCACCGCGTCACCCGCTTCGCCGCCTTCGTGCCCGGCGAATACGAGGACGTCCTCTCGGTCATCCCGACGCGCACGCACATGGATGCGGGAAAGATCGGCATCTACGTCTCGAAGCACAAAACCGTCGGCGCGCTCGCCCGCGGCATGGCGGCCTACGTGTTCGGACTCATGAAACAGGAGCCCGAGCTTGAACAGCTGCACGCCACGAAGCTCACGCTTACCTCGCAACAGCGCGACCGCCTGCCGGCCTCGATCGATGGCGAAATCCTCGACATTTCCCTGCCGCTCCATCTCGATCTGAAGCCGCGCGCGCTGCGGGTGCTCTGCCCGTCCGCTTCGAACGACTGATCTTTCACCTTGGCCTTCTTCATCCAGATTTCCGACCTCCACTTCGGCGCCGAAGTGCCCGCCGCCGTCGATGCCCTGCTCGAAACGATCGCCCGCACCCGCCCGACCGCGGTGCTCTGCTGCGGCGACTACACCATGCGCGCCCGCCGGTTCGAGTGGCGCGCCGCCCGGGATTTCCTGGAACAAATCACCGTCCCGGTGCTCTCCATCCCTGGCAACCACGACATCCCGGCCGCCAACCATCCGCTCGATCGGATCTTCCATCCATTTCGCCGCTACAAGCGCTTCATTGCCGACGACATGGAGCCGCACGCCAGCTTTGGCGGGCTCGAGGTGGCCGGCCTCAACACCGCCCGCGCCTGGGGCGTTTGGCCGACCTTCGACTGGTCGCACGGCGCGGTCAGCGTGGCCCAGTGCGCGGCGTTGCCGTTCAAGTTCACCTCGCATGGAGGCCTGCGGGCGGTGATGATCCACCACCCGCTGCGCGGCGAATCCGGCCAAACGCGGAAGCTGCTGCGAAAGAACGGCCTGCTGCTCGCCTCGATGGCCACCGCCAAGATCGACCTGCTGCTGGCCGGGCATTTCCATCGCTCGTATATCGATGTGATGCCGCTGCCGATTGGCGAGGGCAACGTGGTGCTGTCGCACGTCTCGACGGCGTGCTCCCGCCGCACCAAGGGCGAGCCGATGGGCTTCCACGGCATTGAAACCGGCGAGGACGAAGTGACGATCACCCGATACTGCTTCAACGAAGCGCAGTATGAGATCGCCTCGACCCATCGTTTCCACCGCGAGGGTAACGTGTGGTCGAAGGGTTGAAAAGGGGGCCGGCGGGCATCGACCGCCGGGCTGGTTGGTTGAGCGCTTTTCCCACCCGAGATACTTCGAGGCCGGACCGGCGCTTCCCGTGAAAAATCGAGCTGCAAGGAACGCGAACCGACTCCCCCCCAACCCCGCTTCCGCCCCCCTGCCCGGCGGTCAATGCCCGCCGCCCCGAGCCTCACTTTTCGAAAAACGGCTTCCAGAGACGCGATGCAACTCGCAGGGGGCGGCGGGCATCGACCGCCGGGCTGGGGGGTTGAGCGCTTTTCCCACCCGAGATACTTCGAGGCCGGACCGGCGCTTCCCGTGAAAAACCGAGCTGCAAGGAACTCGAACCGCCTCTCCCCCCAACCCTGCTTCCCTCGCCCAGCCCGGCGGTCAATGCCCGCCGCCCCGAGCCTCACTTTTCGAAAAACGGCTTTCAGGGACGCGAAGCAACTCGTTGGGGGGGCGGCGGGCATCGACCGCCGGGCCGGGTGGTTGAGCGCTTTTCCCACGCGAGATACTTCGAGGCCGGACCGGCGCTTCCCGCGGACAATCGAGCTCCGCGGCGGCAATTCCGCGCAAGTGGGCGATCTCTACCACTGGAAGAACGAGGGCACCGCGCTGGCCGTCGATGAACGGCGCGGCAGCGAGATCACCAAGGGCTGCATCATCGAACGTCCGAAGGTCATCCACAACGCCCGCACCAAGACCTTCGTGATGTGGTTTCACCTCGAGCACCGCGGCGCGGGCTACGGTACCGCCCGCTGCGCCGTGGCCACCTCCAGATCGATCACCGGACCTTATCGTTTCATCGAAAGCCACCGCCCGAACCACGGCGAGTGGCCGCAGAACTACGCCCGCAGGAAAACCGACGACCGGTGGATCGACTACCTCAAGCGCGACCGCCGGCGCGGCCAGATGTCGCGCGACATGACCGTCTTCGTCGATGACGACCAGAAGGCCTATCTCATCTCCTCGGCCGAGGAGAACTACACCCTCAACATCTCGCTGCTCACCGACGACTATCTCGATTTCACCGGCAAGTTCTGGCGTATCTTCCCCGGCGGCCACAATGAGGCACCGGCGATCTGCAAGCACGACGGCAGATACTGGCTGATCACTTCCGGCTGCACCGGCTGGGACCCGAACGAGGCCCGCTCCTTCGTCGCCGACTCGATGGAAGGCCCGTGGAAGGCGCTCGGCAACCCCTGCACCGGACCGAACGGGGCCGGCGGCATGGGCCCGGAAAAAACCTGGGGCGGCCAGAGCACCTTCATCCTGCCCATCCATGGAAAGCCCGGGCAATTCATCGCCATGTTCGATGTCTGGCGGCCCAAGGATCCCATCGACGGCCGCTACCTCTGGCTGCCGGTGGATTTCGAGGACGAGCGCATCAAAATCGTCCGGCCGAAGACCTGGACGCTGGGCGATCTCGACCTGCTGTCGGAGGCGGGATCCGATTGAGGGAAGGCACCCGGCGCGCCGGGCCCAGGCCGGAATCTCATGGCATGAATGAGCGCGGACACGATCTTGCTGGCCCCACCGCGCATGCCCCTCCTTACTGGTCGCCTCTTGGTTTCGGGAAGGCCCCGGCCCATGCACTCCCTGAAGCCAGGCCGACGGACGGCCGCCCTCTCACCGCTCGTTCATGAAGCCCCATCTGTTCCTCGCCAGCCTATCCATCCTGCCCGCCTTTGGCGGCGAGATCCTCGTTCCTGAAACCACGGGGGGAAATTGGCAGTGGTCGATCTCCGCCGGCCCTTCCTACCGCCACGTCGGCTCGCTGGAAATCCACTCCGGCTCTCGCAGCTCCGCCTTTCCGCTACCCTCCCTGGTCGGCTCGGACGTCCTCAGCGTGCCTCCCATCGGCGACCTCACCGACAGCTCGGACCGCACCTATGACGACGGCTATGTGCGGCAGGACGCCGGCACTGCCGCTGACGGCTCCACCTGGAACTGGGGCTATGACCATCCCGGTCAAATCCAAGGCGACCAGCTGGTCTTTTCCGCCACCGGCGCCCGGAGCATCCGCAGCGACCTCCGCACCGCCCCGGCCTTCGGTCCCTCCCGCCGCGACAGCCTGCGCGGGATCGCTCCGCACCTGCAGCTCGATGGCGTCAGCCCGAGGGAAATCGGCGGCTTCCGTCTCGGTCTGAGCGCCGGCTTCGATTTCACGCAGGTCGATCAGTCCACCACCTTTTCGAACTTCGCCGTGACCCAGACCCGGGATGACTACCGGATCGACTTCACGGATGCCTACGACCTGAACGGCGTGATTCCGCCGCTCGCCCCTTATGCCGGCAGCTACGGCGGCCCGGGACCGCTGATTCACAACCTGCCGTCCCACCGCATCAGCACCGAAACGCTGATCAACTCCGAATCGGCGCTCGTCACCAACCGGGTGAGTTCCGCGATCGACATCGACGTCTTCTCCCTGACCCTCGGTCCCACGCTCAGCCGCCGCCAGGGTCCCTTCGACTACAGCGTTCAAGCCGGCGTGATCCTCAACGTCTACCACTGGCAGGCCCGCCAGGGCGAGCAGCTCAACGCCACCACTTCCGCCAGCACCGCGACTCTGGCCCGCTGGAACGAAAGCGACTCCGGCACCAAGTTCCGCCCCGGCGTCTTCGCCCAAGGCGACATGGCCTACCGGATCAGCGAGGATGTCTCCATCGGCGCCTACCTCCGCCTCGACCTCGCCACCGAGTTCCGGGCCCAGGCCGGGCCGACCGTTTACCGGGTCGCTCCCACCGGCCTCTCCACCGGCCTCATGCTCCGCTACCAGCTGCCCTGAAAAAACACCCGGCCCGCGGGGAGACGGGCTCAGCCCCGGCTCGACCGCGCGATCGCCTTCTCGACGATGGGCTGGAGCTTCATCAGCACGGGGTCCATCTTGCCACCGATCCATTCGCGGAGGCGGAACCAGTCCGAGTCGATCGCCTGATCGGGATCCTCGATCGCGGCCGGGTTGGCCTGCGCTTGGCCGAACTTCACGTAAACGCCGATCAGCGGCCGCTTCGAGTGGTTCGGAGTCTTGAAATCGCTCACGTAGCCGTCCTCGGTCCGAATCTCGATGTGGCCGTGACCCGCCCCGCCATACACCAGCACCGAGCCCACCGGGGCCTCCTCGGGATCGGTGATGTCGTCCAGCAGGATGAAGCCGAAGTCATTGACCAGCACCGCGCCGGCATATTTTGCGGAAACGCCATCCGGGTAGCTGTCGACCGCATCCGCCGCCAACAACGCGCGCTTCACATAGCGCCAGCAATAGCGGGTCGCGTGCGGTTCCGCGTTGTGCTTGGCCACCCGCACCGCCTCCAGCAGCTGCGGGCTGATGCCGAAAGTGCCGTCTTTCCCGGCCGCTTCCCGAACCGGAGCCGGCAGCGTGGAGGGAGCCTGAGGTTCGGCGGGCTTGGAGAGAAACAGGGCGAGCGCAGGGGCGAGCTTCGTCACCAGCGAACCGCACGGGAAAAGGGCTGAGGTCAACATGGGTCGTTCGTTCTCAGGGAATCGGATTTCCGGAAGTCCATCGCGCCAAGCCGCCAAGGCAGCCCGGCGCGACGCGGCGAAGTGACAAAGCCCGGCCCGTACGTCAAAAAAAAGAATCGGACGGAATTCCGGTCGGACGCCTCCCAGGCTCTCCACCCACCGGCGGCAAACCCGTCCTCCCTCCATCGATCCCAGTGGGGCTCCCTGCCCGGATCGGACCGGAAAATGGCCTCCATGACCCGCAAAGAGCCAGCGGGAATGTCCCGCCGGCTCTCCAACACACACGTTTCATCAAAGCTCAGCGAAATCTCCGCCGGCGCGCCAGCAGCAAGCCAACGGAAAGACTGGAAAGCAGGAGCAGGTGGGGCTCGGGAACGATCGCGGTGGTTTCAAACCGATCGAGCGTTCCGCCCGTGTCGGTCACCCCGAAGAAGGGATAGACCTCGCTATCCGCGGCCAGCGTGGCGTGGTCGAAAGTCGAGCTCGCCGAGATCAGCGGTGCCACGGGATTGCCCGCCCCGTCGACCGACGAGATCGTCGCCGTGGCGGTGTAGCTGATGCCCCCGTTGAAACTCACGTCGAGCCCGACCTGATACCAGGTGTTCAGGCCCAGGGTTCCCGAGGTCTCGTCATGATTGATGAGACCGCCGTCCTGCTCGGTGGACTGCACGTTGATGCCGGCATTTCCGCCAGCGGCGAAAAGCGAGTAGATGGTGCCCATCAGCTGGCTGTTCGACACGGCATCCTGGGCCGCCGCAGGCACGGCCCCGGTCATGAACACGTCCGGCGACTCCGCCACACCGATGATGAACTGGGAGGCGTTCGAGCTTCCCGGATTCCACAGGACGTGGGTGCTCCACGAGCTCAAGTCTCCGGCGAAGCTCTGCGAAAGGGTGAAAGCATGGGTCCGCGTCGCCGTGGCGTTGACCACCCCGCCCGAGCCATCGAAACCCGCCCCCGAAACGATCGTCGAGGTGCCGGCCGTGCCGCCCGCCACGTTGAAGTTCGTGCTCAGGTCATCCGACGAGTCGAAACCAATGCTGACGAGGGCGGAAGCGGGCAGGGAGAGCGAAAGCGCGGCCAGAAAAAATCTCATGGTTGGAGGGCGTGGCGGGTAAGGTCCGGGTCGGAACTCGCGTGATGAGTCGTCGCCACCCGATCCTCGATCGGAGAAAACCTCCGCCGATTTCAATCCACGCAATGATGCGGAGGGATTCCTCCATTCTTGGGGATGCAAACTCCTCGTCCGAAGCCGCCCGGATCCCACGGCGGCGAGGCCAGCCAGTCAGCTGCGAAGCCTAGGCCGGCCCCCTTCCTTGCCTTGCCAATTCCCTCATCCCGCCTCCTCAAGCCGCTTCGAGGTCGTTTCGTAGCCCGCTTCTTCAAGCTCGCGATGGTCCAGCACGATGTCCACATCGACGCTGCCAGGATGGCGATCAAGCGGGTCGTCCGGTTCATCGAGCGAAAGAAACGGCACCCAGCCTCCGCCGAGAACGATGCGAGGCAGGCGGAAGCACTTCGGTCCGAAGAGCTCGTCGAGCGCTCCGCAAGCTTTCCGAAGATGCTCTTCCGATCCGCCAGCGTGAAGCAATTCAACTGCCGGTGCTCGTGGGTGGAAGGCTTGAAGGAGTGGAGATACCGCCTGAACGAAGGCCAATCCGGCGGGTGGAAGCTGGCGATGAGATCAAACGCGCCGGCTGAAGCCAGCGCTCCGATGGGAAACTCGAAGCGACGGGTCTCATCAAACGATCGCCAGGGGTGGCGGAGCATGGCAGGGCGCGTGGCCCGCTACTCGGTCTTCTCCACGGTCAGGCTTTTCAGCAGATACTGGCTGTAGGTCGGGCCGTCGGACTCGAGGCGGAAGTTGTAGCCCCAGTAGTTGACGAAGCACGGGTCATCGAGGCGCCATTCGATGGTGTGCCACTCGTCCTGTTCCGGGATGGTCTTCCAGTCGCCGGCGGTCTTGAAGCCTCCGGGCGACTCGTAAACCAGCTTGAAGCCGGCATTCACCGACGGATCCTTGCGGCGGACCACGGCCGTGATTTTCAGCGGCACTCGGTCGTAGGAGAGAAACGACGGGTCCACCATGAACAGGTTCCCGCCGGGTGCGTCACCGGCCCGGGCCGATCCGCCATAGGCAACGATGGCCGCCGAAACCTCGCTGCCTGCCCGGCTGTGCAGCCCGCGCTCGGGGGGATCGAGGGTGACGTCGATCATCACGCTACGGGAGTCATCGTAGTTTCCGGGATCGCCGGGCCACGGCGGCAGCGACTTCGAGACCGGGGTGGCTCCGGCAAAGGATTCGTCGGGCAGCCCGCGGACGAAAACCGGAGTGGCATCGAAGGTCCAGCTCGTGCCCTTGCCGGACCGGCCGGTGGTGGCGTTCAGGAAATCGAGATCCCTGCCCGGGAGTTCCAGCTGCTCGGTGGTCTTGCGGGGCGTCCAGGCGACGAGCACGCTGCCGTTTTCGGTGTCGAACCCGAAGCCGAGCGATCGTTTTCCCACCGGCATCCAGCCGCGGGGCTTCGGGTCCTGGCCCAGCACCTCGATCATGCGGCGGTAAGCATGAAATGCCGGGCGCGGCTTGCCCTCGGCATCGAGCAGTCCCATCGGCCCGCTGTCGCCATCGCGGCCCTCGAACCACTGGACATTTGCGACGCCGCCGGTGATGGCCAGGACATAGGCCTTCACCAGGGCGTCCGCCTGGGCGCGGTCACCATGGTGGCCGGCATCGACGCCGAGTTCGGTGAACATCACGGGCACGTCCTTTTTCGCCGGGTCCACCTCGGCCAGCATCTTGCGCAGGCTCGGGACGAGGTTGAGAAACACCGGCTCCATGCCGGTGTCCGCCACGATCCCGTCGAGCACCTCGTAGGGATGAAGCGAGATCCAGTCGAAATGGTCCTTCGCCCCGGCGAGGATCACCTGCCGCAGGTAGGACAGGTGCGCCGACTTGGCGGTGAGGCCGACGCGACAGTCCGGGTCGGCCTTTTTCGCGGCGTCGTAGGCGGCGACCACCACCCTGGCGTAGTCCTCCGCTGTCTGGTCGGGGCCGGTGAAGTTCGGCGGCTCGTTCCAGACCTCGTAGTTCGTGATGCGGCCGCGGAAATGATCGACCAGCCGGTAGACATACTCCGACCAGCCGTCGAGGTCGCGGGAGGGCAGGTGGCCGCCCGGCACCTGGTCGTTCCACGCCGGGCTGCCGAGCAACAGCGCGCCGGTCGCGAACCCGCGGTCGTGCAGGTATTCCCACTGGGCATCAACGTTTTCCCAGCTCCACCTCCCCCGCTCCGGCTCGACCGCGCCCCACGTGCTCATGAGGCTGCGGTGGTAGCGGATGCCGATCTCCTCGATCGGGGGAACCCAGCGCTGGTAGTCCTCGACCGCGCGGCCGTTGACGTGGCACGAGCCGATGCCGAAAGGCGTTTGCTGGGACAAGGCCACCGCGCCGGACAAGGCCCAGCCGGCCGTGGCGAAGAAGAAGGCGCGGTTCATCCCAGCGGATACGCCGGGAGGAGCCCTTGATCTTCCAGCGACCCATCACCCCAATCGTCTTTCCCTCCGCGGGTCTATTCCCCGGTCTTCTCCGCCGCGCGTTTCAGGAAACGGCCGGATGCGGTGGTCTGGAGCAGGCTGGGGTGCCGGTCCGCGGCCTCTTCGACCCGCGTTTTGATCGCCTCCAGATCTTCATCCGGATGCGCGGTGGCCTCATGAAAAAGCCGGGCCGCCACCACTGCGGCCGCCTGAGAGCTGCCGCTCAGCTCCTTCCGTTCGCCGTGGGGCCACAGGGACTCGATGCGGGTCCCGGCGGCGGCCAGCCACACGGTCGAGGCACCGAAGTTCGAACGGGCGGCCAGCAGGCCGCGGTCGTTGGTCGCGGCCACCACGAGGCAGTTCGGGTGATCGAGGTTCGCCGGCAGGCTCCGCTCATCGCCGTCCAGGCCGTCGAGATCCTCGCCCCGGCTGCCGGCCGACGCCACGATCCACACCCCCTCGTCCATCAAGCCCTTGAGCGCATCCGCGACCGCCTGAAACTCGCCCGCTTCGCAGTCCTTCGGGTAGAGGTTGAACGCACACAGCACCACCCTCACCCGCAATCCTCGCTTCCTCAGGTCGCGGATCCGCTCGATGGCCCTCAGCAGGTCCGGAGCGGCCAGCTTGTCGCTACCCGCCTTCAGCATCACCAGCGAACGGGCCGGCGATTCCTCCCAGGCCAGCTGCTCGTCCCACAGGATGCCGCACAGGTGGGTGCCGTGGCCGTTGGTATCACCCATCGCTGCGGGGGACCCGGTGACGTCCTCGATGAGGACTGCGGGAGGGGCTTTTTCCTCAGCCTGCAACTCATTTCGCTTTCCCAAAATAAAGGCCTCGTGAAGAGGCGCGCCTTTTTGCGCGAATTCCGATGGGCAGATTCCCGTATCAATCACCACCAAAGCGGGTGATTTCTCGTATGCCTCCGCAGCCCGGGAAATGCCGGTCGGAGAGAGGATTGCGACCATTCCCAGGCAGTTCCGAAAAAGGCGGAAAAATGCCCGCGAGCTGGGTTCGGACCGGCCACCGCGGACGGGGTGCTCTCCAGATTCCACTTGGGACACCGAAAGCCGCCGAGGTATGCCTAAAGTCAACTTCTTTCGCTTCCCACCGATCATGAGAGCCCAAGTCCCGAAGGCATTCATCGGTCTCTGTTTGCTACCGATCCTCGGCCGGTTGCAAGCGCAGACCTTCCTTGAATTTGTCGAGTCGCCCGCCAGCAGCGGACTCTTCGTCGACGATTTCTCCGGCAACTACATCGCCACCGGCTCCTCCAACGGCATCCAGCGCGTCTTCAACGCCGTGTCGGGCGATCGCTTGACGGTCCGCGTGGAAACCGAGCGCCAAACCGGCGCATCCCCGATCATCAGCCTGGCCGATGCCGGAGGGTCGAACCTTGTCACCGTCACCGGCGACTCGCGCGGGCGGGCCCTGCTGCAGAACTTCGCGATCACCTCGCCCGGCGTCTATTCGCTGAACTTCTACTCGAACAGCGCCCCCTCGGCCTTCGAGGCCCAGGTGCTCTTGAGCCGGGGTTTCCAGCAGGAAACGGAGGCCAACGATCTGGCCGCGACCGCCGACAGCTATCCCGCCGCGGCCACCGGCGGCAGCTTCACCTTGAACGCCGCGGGCATCCTCGATGGCAGCCCGGACTGGATCGATCTCGGCACGCTGGCCAGCGGGGCGAACGTCAACTTCTCCCTCCAGGCCCCATCCACCTCGACGCTCGACCTTTCCGGCCTGCAGCTCGCCCTGTGGCGCGATGGCGACGCCTCGGCCCAGACCGTGGTGACCGGTGCCTCGCTGAGCCACGCCGTCAGCGCGGCCGGCCGCTACCGGGTGGAGGTGGCGATCCCCGGCCCCGCCGGCCAGCACCTGCGCTTCACCGGCGATGGCGATCACGTCAATCTCGGCAGCCCGTCGGCCCTCCAGATCGCCGGCAGTCAAACGATCGAGTTCTGGATCCGTCCGGACCGGCTCGGCGTGCGGCAGAACCCCTTCGAAAAGGCCTACGGTGGCGAGGGCACCATGACCATCGAGAACGGCGGGGACATCAACTACTACTATGGCACGAACGGCGGAAACGGCTCGAACTACCAGCAGGTGAACTCCTCCGCCGCCCTCAGGGTCGGCGAATGGGCCCACGTGGCCGTGGTCCGGGACTTTGACGTCTCGCCGCAAAAGATCCGCTGGTATTTCAATGGCCGGCTGACGGCCGAGACGGATGCGTCCTACGTCCCCGGTGTGGCCGGGACGCGGGATTTCGTCATCGGCACCGGCTACGCCGGCAGCTTCGCCGGCTCGATCGATGAATTCCGTGTTTGGAACGTCGCCCGCTCCGAGGCCGAGCTGCTGGCCGGCATGAGCACCGCGCCGGCGCCGGGCACGCCGGGTTTGGTCGCCGAGTATTCGTTCGAGGAAGGCTCGGGCGATGCCGTCACGGACGGCTCCGGCAACGGGGTCGACGGCACCATTTCCGGCACCCTCGCCCGCGAAGGCGGCGGCGGTGATCTCGCCCGCTACTCCAGCCAAGGGCTGCGGGGCACGTGGTTCGTCGAAGCCGTGGTGGGCGATACCACCGCGCCGGCGGTTGCCACCGGCGACCTGATCCCCTTCACCGGCTACCTTTTCGACGGCACCACCGCGGCCCCGGCCGACATGACCGCCCAGCGTGGAAACAACGGCAGCGAACACCTCTACACCGTCGTGGGATCGACCTCCGGCACGCTCAAGGGCACCGGTCTCTACACCGACGATTCCTCGATCGCCCGCGCCGCCGTCCATGCCGGCCTCCTGCTCCCCGGCGAGCGCGGGGCAGTGAAGGTGACGGTGCAACCAGGCTCCGAAAGTTACGTTTCCTCGACCAACCACGGCACCAGCTCCAGCTACTCCGGTGCCTTCCCCGGCAGCTTCACCCTGGAGCGCTATGAACCGGCGTCGCCCTTCACGCTGGATGCCATCTACAACCGCTTGTGGATCCGCTTTTCCGAGGAAATCAATCCCGCCACCCTGACCGCGGCAGCAAGCCTGCACGCCCCGGGCATCGATGGCATTCCGGGCAATGCTGATGACGTGGCGGTCCCCCTCGTGCTGGACTCCATCGAGGACGACCATCGTTATGTCTTCAGCTTCGGCGGTCGCATCCTGACTGCGGGGACCCATCGACTGACGATCGCGGCGAGCGTCGCCGACCGCGCGGGCAACACCATGGCCGCGCCCTACACGCAGGACTTCGACATCGTCGATCCAGGCTTCACCACCGAAGACGGCGACAACGACAGCTTCGCCAGCGCGGACTCGCTTTCGCTCGCGCCGGACCTGGGGGCCTTCGACAGTTCGTTCGTCAATTCCGGCATCAGCCAGAGCTCCGCGGGCGCCGACCCGCGGGACATCGTCAGCGCGGACTTCGACAAGGACGGGCTGCTCGATGCCGCCGTCGGCTACGCCGGCGCCGATCAGGTCAGCGTTTTCCCGGGAAATGGCGACGGCTCCTTCGGCACGCCGGTCTCCTTCCCCGCCGGCGGCGATGTCTGGGGGGTGGCCCTCATCGATTTCGACAAGGACGGCCTGACCGACATCGTCGCCGCCGCCCGCAGCGTGGACGGCATCGTTTTACTGCAAAACACCTCCACGCCCGGCAGCCTGTCCTTCACCCGGCTCACCG
>NZ_BAABRI010000026.1:0-68859 GCF_040362925.1 Haloferula sargassicola | reverse complement strand
TGATCGAATGGAGCCTCGACGGCGGAGCCCCGGCGGTCAGCGACGAGGGCGAAGCCGCCTTGGGCAACGCCGCGGTGTCCGAACTCCGCGGCAAGGCCGTCGAGCTGGTCACCAAGGCCGAGGCGGACCACCGCAAGGACCTCATCGCCAACCGCGACAAGCTGGTCTGGGACCTCAACGTCTGGCTGCGCGGCCTCAACGTCAACGATCGCAACCGCTGGGAGGCGCACAACACCGCCCTCATCGGGAAACTGCAGGATGCCGAGGACGGTCGCATCCCGTCGCCCGCCGCGCTGACCGAAAACAAGGAGATCCTCCTGTCCGCGGACATGAAGAAGAACTGCACCTTCTACTTCGAAAAGCAGGCCAAGATCGACGCCGGGAACGTCCAGGAGCTGAAAAGGATCCGCGACGCCTACGCCAAGCGGCTGCAGACGATCGCCGACGACCTCCCCGAGGCCGGCAACGACGAGGTGGTCGCCTCCATCACCCGCATGATCCACCACTCCCAGAACGTCGAGGGCTGGGCCCGCGGGCTCGTGGATTGAGGTTCGCCACCCGACCCGCCGGTGGCGGAAAAAACCGGTTTGCATGGCACGCCGGCCGCCTAGGATGCGGCGATGCTTTTCAACCTGCTGGCCGCCGGAGACTCGACCATCACGCCGTTCTTCGGGCTGCTGGCCATGGTGCTGGTGCTCGCCGTGCTGGCCTCGCTGCTGCTGGTGAAGTTCCGCCAGAGCACGCTGGTCGGCTATTTCGCCGTCGGCGTGCTCATCGCCAACAGCGGCCTGCTGTGGATGGTCGGCGCCGACAAGGACGACCCCATCATCGCCAACCTCGGCGAGCTCGGCGTCATCCTGCTGATGTTCACCCTCGGCATCGAGTTCTCGCTCGGTGAGCTGAAGCACCTCTGGCGGGTCGCGCTTTTCGGCGGCGGTCTGCAGGTCCTGCTCAGCGGTGGCATCGCCGCGCTGGTCGCCTGCCTCGGCGGGCTCGGCGGCCCCGAATGCGCGGTGATCGGCGTGGCCGTGGCGCTCAGCTCCACCGCCGTCGCCATGAAGTCCTTTCAGGACCTCGGCCAGCCGCACAACCCCGGCGCCCGCGCGGCGCTCGGCATCGCCCTGTTCCAGGACATCCTGGTCATCCTTTTCATCCTCGTCCTGCCGGCCATCTACGGCGTGGGTAGTAGTCCGCTCATGGGCGTCGTCTCCGCCTTGGGAAAAGGCGCCCTGTTCCTCGGTGCGGCGCTGGTGCTCGGAAAATATGGTGTCACCCCGCTGCTCCACGCCGTCGCCCGCACCCGCAGCCGCGAGCTTTTCACCCTCACCGTCATCGCCCTGTGCGCCGCCGTGGCACTGGGTGGCGAGGCGCTCGACCTGTCGCTTTCGCTTGGGGCCTTCGCCGCCGGGCTGGTGGTCAGCGAATCGATCTACGCCCACCGCATCATGGCCGATGTCCTGCCGTTCAAGGACCTCTTCCTGACCATCTTCTTCGTTTCCGTCGGCCTCATGATCGATGTCGGCGCCGTGCTGATGGAGTGGCCGTTCGTGCTGATCGGCACGCTGGTCCTGCTGGCAGCCAAGGGTGCCATCGTCACCGGCGCGGCGCGCTTGCTGAAGATCCCCACCCGGCCCGCGCTGCTCGCCGGGGCCAGCCTCGCCAGCACCGGGGAGTTTTCGCTGGTCCTGCTCAACAAGGCCTCCGAGTTCCGCGTCATGGATCCCGCCGTCGAGCAGCTCCTGCTGGCCTGCACCGCCGTTTCCATGGGCCTGGTGCCCACGCTCATGAAAAAGGCCGGGCCCTTCGGGAAATGGCTGGAGTCGAAGGGCTGGATCAAGGCCCACCAGCGCCCACCGGCCGGCTTGGCGCTGCACGATGCCGTCGGCGAGATCGCCGACCACGCCGTGATCTGCGGCTATGGTCCCGTCGGCCGCTCGCTCAATGAAGCCCTGCGCCGCTGCGGCATCGACACGCTCGTGCTCGAGCTCAATTCCGACACCGTCCGCCAGCTCAAGCGCGAGGGCCAGCCGGTGCTCTTCGCCGATGCCACCCATCCCGAGGCGCTCGACCTCGCCGCCATCCAGCGCGCCCGCATGGTCGCGTTTACCTTCCCCGCCGTCGAGCTGACCGAGGCCGCCCTGCCCCTGGTCCGCGAGCGCAACAAGGGCGTCTGCATCTTCGCCCGCGCCAAGTTTCCCAACGAAGTCGCCCGCCTCGATGCCCAGGGCGTCAACGTCATCCACGACGAAGCCGAAAGCGCCGGCGCCATGATCCGCGCCGCCATGAGCGCCTACCAGCGCATCGACCTCGAAGACGAGGAGGTGAAGGAGATCGTGGAGGAGGAGACGGAGGGGTGACCGGTCGGTGACGACGGGGCACTCCTTCTATCGGGTGTAGTGGTAGCGTGCTTGAGCGATCCAAAGTTCGCCCTCCGACACCTTGTAGATCAAACGATGCTCGTCGGTGATTCTCCGGGACCAGTAGCCGGACAGATTCTCACGCAGGGGCTCGGGTTTGCCGATGCCCTCAAACGGTGTGGACCGGCACTCGTCGATCAAGCGGATCAGGCGCTTCATGATCTTGCGATCGTTGGCTGCCCAGTGGGAGACGTCCTCCCATGCCTGATCCGAAAAGACCAGCCGCAGCTTCATCAGTCCTTTGGAAGTGCCCGTTCCTTGCCTTGGCCGGCTTCAAGCTGAGCGATGGCGGCATCCAGCCTTTCGGCGTTGGCGGGGGAACGGCGAAGATAAGCGGTCTCCTGCATCGACTCGAAGTCCTCGAGCGAAATCATCACCACGGCCTGGTCGCGCTTCCGCGTGATGATGACCGGTTCGCGATCCTCGCAGACCGATTGCATGGTCGCCGCGAGGGTTTCGCGGGCGGCAGTGTAGGAGATTGCCTTCACATGAACAGGATCGTGTACAGAACTTCGGCGGCAAGAAGATTGTTCTCCAAGCGGTGAAAAGGCCCGTCAGCAGGGAGCTTCGACGCCGTTTTGCCCTTGCCCCTCGCGGGCCGGGCCCGGATACCTCGCGGCCGAGCCATGTCCGCCGATACCATCCTCACCACCGTCCGGCAGTATCTGGAGTTCGATCCGACCCAGCCGGTCACCTTGACCCCGATCGCCAAGGGGGCTTCCGGTCGGACGATCGTGCGGGTGGTGACCGAGGAATACGAGCCCTTCATCGGTATCTACTGGACCGATGAGCGGCCGGACAACGATGCCTACCCGAAGGTCGCCCATTTCCTCGAGGAAAAGGCCGGCGTGAACGTGGCCTCGATCCTGCATGAGAACCTCAAGTGGCGGGTGGCGCTGGTGGAGGATCTCGGCGATGACGACCTGCTGTCGCTCAAGGACCGGCCGTGGAAGAACCGCGAGCCCTACTACCGCTCAGCGTTCCGCCAGCTCGACAAGTTGTTCTTTTGCCGCGCGGCGCGGGACATGGAGTTCAATCCGCCCTTCGATGCCTCGCTTTACCGCTGGGAGCAGGAGTATTTCTTCGAGCACTTCGTGGAAGGCCTGCTGGGAGGCGATGCCGACGACCTCCGCGAGGCGCCCGAATTCACCGACCTGGCGGAGCGCCTCGGAGCCTCGGCGAAGCACCTGGTGCACCGCGATTTCCAGTCGCAGAATCTGATGCTGTGGGAGGACGAGGTGTATTGGATCGACTTCCAAGGCATGCGCAAGGGTCGCCAGGAATACGATCTGGCCTCGCTGATCTACGATCCCTACATGGACCACTCGGCGGAGGACCGGGAGCGCTTGCTGGACCTGTGGGAGGACGTTTCCGAGGACCGTCCGCCGGAGCAGGTGTTCCGCGAGTGCGCGGCGCAGCGGTTGATGCAGGCGCTGGGGGCTTTCGGAAACATCCTCCGCAACCGCAAGGACGAGTGGTATCGGCCGCACGTGCCGGTGGCGGTGAAGTTCCTCGCGGAAGTCACCGAGGGCATGCCGGTCGGCGCGCTGCTGAAGCCGGTGCTGGAAAAGGCGGCGAAGTAGCGTGCTGCGCTCCTTGCTGGACCGATCCGCGCCATCCGCTATCCGTCGGAAGTGATTCGCATCGAGCATCCCCGGTTCGCGGGCGCCGTCGCCGCCTTGGGCGTGGGGCTGCTGCTGCTGGCCATCACCACGGCCGTGCCGCCGCTGGAAAAGGCGGACCGGGCGATGTTTTCGTGGCTGACCGGGGGGCACCCGGAGGTCGAGGGGCGCGGCACCTTGGAAGATCCGCGGAAAATCGCGACCTACGCCGCGGCGCCCGCACCCGAGCCGATGGCAGAGCTGACGCTGGAGGAGGATCCGGAGGGCTGGTTCGAATCGATGCCGCCGCCGCCCTCGGACATCGCGGTGGTGCTGGCGCGCCTGAACGAGGCAGGCTTGGAGCAGATGGGGATCGGCTACCCGCTGCAATGGGACGAGCCGGACACGCTGGCGATCCAGGCGATGCGCGGGGTGATGGATCGTTTTCCCGGATTGGTGCTGGGTTTCCCGCTGAAAGACTCGACCGCCGGCGACCCGGTGGCGGCGCCGTTCCTGCGGGCCTCGATCGATGACGACGAGGTGGCGGGCGACGTGACCGAGCTGCCGGTGGTGAACGCGATCCGCGGCGTGGCGCCGGAGCTGGGCGGCCGCCGCACGCTGGCGGGTTTCACCCGGCTGGAGAGCGAGAAGGACGAAAGCGGCCGCGCCTACCTGCTGGCGCGCTGGGGCGACCGGGTGGTGTTCTCGCTGCCGCTGGCGCTGGAGATCGCGCGGCTCGGGATCGGCTTCGGGGACGTGGAGATCGAGGTCGGAAATGTGATCCGCCTCGGCCCCACGGGGCCGCGGATCCCGATCGACTTCCGCGGCCGGGCGCGGCTGCCGGAAGATGAGGCGACGGCGGAGCGCGTGCCGCTCAAGGCGGTGATCGAAAAGTCGCTGCCCGAGGATTTCGCGCAGCGCCCGCGGCCGGTGGTGATCGGCGATGGCCGCCTGCTCGGGCCGAAGGAGGATGTCGCCTGGACCGCCCAGGTGCCGGCCGTCGATGCCCTGATCCGGAGCGCACCGGTGCGGGCCTCGCTGCGCGAGGTGCCGCGGCTCAACGGGCTGCTGGAGCTCGCCCTGCTGATCGCCAACGCCCTGCTCTGCGGCTGGCTTTTCAAGGCGAAGCTGCTTGAGTTGCGGGCCGTCATCGCGGTGGCGACCACGCTGGTCATTGCGGCGATCGCGGCCGTTTCAATCCGCGTGTGGCAGGTCACGCCGCCCCTCCTGGCCGTCGTTTCCCAACCGCTGGCCGCTTGGCTGGCGGTGGAATACGGGCGGGTCTCCACGCGGGTCGGCGTCGTGCGCAGCGACCAGCAGCCGGAGCCGGAATCGAAACCCGACGCGAAGAAGTCCGGCGGGAAAAAGCGGCGGAAAAAGCGCCGGCGTTGAGACGTCTTCATCCTTTCCGACATGACTCCACCCCCTCCGCTGCCCCGCCCGCTGCGCCACGCGATCTTTTACGGACGCGCGGCCGGCGGCATCCGCTTCGATGGCCCCAAGGTGGTCATTGAGCAAATCAAGGACGCGCACCAGCAGGCCGAGCAGTGGCTCGCCGGGCGGCCGAACCTGGAGGTTCTCACGATTTCCAACGGCTCGGCTTCCAACGGCAATGCGGTGAATGCCGTGTTTGTCACCGTATGGTATCGCGAACCTGCCCGATGAGGCAGGAAAGCCTCCGCCCGCGCGATATGAGATGAAAAAAGAGCGAAGTGATCTGCCGCAAGAGCGATGCAAGCGGCGATCGAAACGCAGACAGCAGCAGCCGGGACGCTAAAAGCGGCAGGAGGTACGCTGAGAGCGGCAGGAGGTACGCTGGAAGCGGCAGGAGGTACGCTGAGGGCGGCAGTAGGTACGCTGGAAACAGTGGTAGGTACGCGGGGAGCGGCAACCAGTGGAGGGAAAGATGCCAGAAGGACGAGCAGATCCGCAGATGGGAGCCGAAGAGCGGCAATAGGAACGCAGAGAGGGGAATCAGGAGCGCTGTGAGCGGAAAATGGCTTCCTAAGATCAGCCATGGGAGCTATGACGGCGCTCCTCACTTCAGCGATGAACCCTTCCGATGTCCCGCAGCCCGCGCCGGGCGTTTCCCGCCGCTTGGTGGCGAAAGCCTTGGGCCACGAACGACGCTGGCGCTTGCTGGCCGAACTGTCGCGGGGTGAGGGCCTGATGGTGGTGGAACTCTCCGAGCGGGTCGGAATCTCGCAGAACACGATTTCCAAACACATGCGGACGCTGCGGGATGCGGGGATGGTGGTGGTGAACCGCGCCGGGATGTATTCGATCCCGGCGCCGTGTTTGATTTCCACGGAGGAGGGGACGGTGGATTACGGGCACTGCGTGCTGCGCCTGCGGCCGAAAACGACAGGGTGAATCCAAGGCGGGAAGAGCGTTTCCCTTTTCCTTCGCCCCGAGGTGCCTATGGTCGCCGGTGCGAAACCATGAGCCTCAACGAATCGACCCACAAAGCCCAGGCGCTGATCGAGGCGCTGCCCTACCTGCAGTCGTTCCGCGGAAAAACCTTTCTCATCAAGATGGGCGGATCGGCGATGGAGGATCCGGAGCTGGTGCGCAAGGTGATGCGGGACATCGTGTTCCTCGAGGTGGCGGGGATCAATCCGGTGGTCGTGCACGGCGGCGGCAAGGCGATCTCCGCAGCCATGAAGGAGGCGGGCCTGGTGGCCGAGTTCGTCGGCGGCCTGCGGCGGACGACCGAGGCCGCGATCGGGATCGTGGAAAAGGTGCTCTCGAACGAGATCAATCCCGGGCTGGTCCAGATGATCCGCGAGTTCGGCGGGCGGGCGACGGGCATCCCGGGGACGGACGTGTTTCTCGGCGAAAAGATGCGCGTGAAGGACGACCACGGCGAGCCAATCGACATCGGCCGCGTGGGCGAGGTGGTCGGCTGCCAGGTTGGCAACATGGACCCCGCCTTCCGCGCCGGCATCGTGCCGGTCATTTCACCGCTGGCCTCCGAACTGGCCACCGGCAAGCCGCTCAACATCAACGCCGACCTGGCCGCCGCCGCGCTGGCGAAGGAGCTGCGCGTCTCCAAGCTGGTCTATCTTTCCGACGTCCCCGGCGTGATGCGGGATCCGGCCGATCCGGCCACGCTGATCCACTCGATCGACCGCGAAAAAGCCGAATCGCTGATGGCCGACGGCACCATCTCCGGCGGCATGATCCCGAAGATCCGCAGCGCCATGGACGCGCTGAACGCCGGCGTGCGCAAGGTCCACTTCGTCGATGGTCGTCTGCCGCACGCGCTGCTGCTGGAGATCTTCACCGACGGCGGCGTAGGCACCGAGGTGACACTCTGAGAAGATGGTAGATGGCGGATTGTAGATGGTGGATGCCCGGGCTCCGCGGTCTCTTCATCTACAATCTACAATCTACAATCTACAATCTGCGATCTCCAATCTGCGATCTACCATCTTCTTCATGAACGACTTCTTCAACCCCTTCGGCGACGACCACTGGATGCGCATGGCGCTGCGCGAGGCGCATCGGGCCTACGAGGCGACCGAGGTGCCGATCGGCTGCGTGATTGTGCGCGACAATCTGATCATCGGCCGGGCCTGGAACCAGGTGGAGACGCTCAAGGACGCCACGGCTCACGCCGAAATGCTGGCCCTGACGGCGGCGCAGGAGGCGATGGGCGACTGGCGCCTGGAGGGCTGCACGCTCTATGTGACGAAGGAACCGTGCCCGATGTGCGCGGGGGCGATCGTCCACTGCCGGCCGGACCGGGTGGTCTTCGGCTGCCCGGATGAAAAGGCTGGAGCGGCGGGCGGCTGGATCAACCTGCTCGATGCCAACCCGCCGCTCAACCACCGCTGCGAGGTGAGCCGCGGGGTCCTCGGCGACGAGAGCCTGGCGCTGCTCCAGAGTTTTTTCCGCGAGGCGCGGGCGAAAAAGAAGGCCTTGCGGGACGCGGCGAAAGCGGAAGGGTTGCCCGATGATCCGCCGTAACATCGCCGTGCTGGCCGGCGCGTGGCTGCTGAGTTCCTGCGGCACGGTCGGGTTCTACTCGCAGGCGGTCGTCGGCCAACTGCAGGTGATGAGCCGCACGAGGCCGATCGACGAGGTCATTCGAACCACCGACCGCGCCGCCCTGCGCGAGCGGATGGAGCTCACCAAGCGCCTCCTCGATTTCGCCGACCAGGAGCTGCTCATGCCCTCCGGCGGGGCCTACGAGCGCTACGCCCAGCTCGATCGCGAGCACCTCGTGTGGGTCCTTCACGCCGCGCCCGAGCTGTCGATGGAGCCGAAGAAATGGTGGTATCCGGTGGTCGGTCGCCAGGCCTACCGCGGGTATTTCCGCGAGGACCTGGCGAAAAAGGAGGCCGCCAGGCTGGAGGCGGAGGGCTACGAGGTGTGGTCCGGCGGCGTGGATGCGTTTTCGACGCTCGGCTGGTTCAAGGACCCGGTGCTGGACACCTTCGCGGGCTACGAGGAGGTCGACTACGCCGAGACCCTCTTCCACGAGCTGACGCACCGGAAATACTACATCTCTGGGAAAACGGACGAGAACGAGGCCTTGGCCGAAGCGGTGGCGCGGGAAGCGGTGCGCCGCTGGTTCCGCCACACCGGCCGGCCGGAGCTGG
Source organism: Haloferula sargassicola (assembly GCF_040362925.1). Taxonomy (NCBI): domain Bacteria; kingdom Pseudomonadati; phylum Verrucomicrobiota; class Verrucomicrobiia; order Verrucomicrobiales; family Verrucomicrobiaceae; genus Haloferula; species Haloferula sargassicola. Next base: position 60,234 of record NZ_BAABRI010000026.1, on the reverse strand, counting down.
CGGCGAAGTACGACCACCGCCTGGCCAAGATCGCCCAGGCGCGGGAAGCCATCGTTTCCACCGCCACGCGGCTGGAGGGGATCTACGGCAGCGACCGTAGCGACGCCGAAAAGCGGGCCGCCAAGCAGGCCGAGATCGCGCGGCTGAAGAAGCGGCTGATCGCGCTCCGCACCCGCTGGGGTCGCGGGTTGAAGTCATGGATCGAGGAACCGATCAACAACGCCCGCCTCAATTCCTTCACCACCTACGAAGAGCGCGTGCCGCATTTCACGAGGATGATCGAGGAAGCGGACGGGGATTTCGAGGTGTTCTGGGAGCGGCTGGAGGAGAAGTAACTTCCCGGTAGGATTGGTGGGCAATGGGTCGTAAGGGCCCGTGATGCGATGGATTTGGTGGATGCTGTGGGTTGGAATCGCACCGGCGGCGGAGATCGAGTGGAAGCCGCAGACGCGGGTGCTGATTGCGGAGGGCGGGGGCTACGGGCGGATCGCGAGGGTGGGTGAGGAGCGCCTGCTGTGTGCGTATTCGCGGCGCGGGGCGATCGAGGTGCGGGGCAGTGCGGACGATGGGAAGACCTGGAGCCGGGGCTTCGAGGCGGGGCGCTGGGAGCACGGGCAGCTGACGAATGCCGAGCTGTTGGTGCGGTCGGACGGCGAGGTTTGGTGCTTTTTCAACCGGCGGCCGTCGCGCCGCTCACCGGAAGCCGCGAAGTTTTCGGTAGGTTTTTTCCGCAGCCGCGACCAGGGCGTGACCTGGAGCGCGCCAGAGATGCTGTACGAGGCCGGGCATGACTTTGGAAACGGCTGCTGGGAGCCCGCGGGCATCGAGCTGCCGGACGGCAGAGTGCAGGTGTATTTCGCCAACGAAGGCCCCTATCGGGAAAGCAACGAGCAGGAAATCACGATGGTTGCGACGGCGGATGGCGGGAAAAGTTGGGCAGAACCGCAGACGGTGAGCTTCCGGGCGGGATCGCGCGATGGGATGCCGGTGCCGACCTTGCTGCCCGAAGTCGGGGGAATCGCGGTGGCGATCGAGGACAACGGACTCGGGGGAGCTTTCAAGCCGGTGATCCTCGGAACGTCGTGGACGGGGTCGTGGTCGGGTGGCCCGGTGGAGGGCGAGAGCCGGCAGCGCTGGAGCGCTTTGCGTGAGCCTCTGGCCGCCAAGACCTACGCCGGCGCGCCGTATCTGAGATGGCTGCGCCGCGGGGTGACGGTGCTGTCATTCCAGCTGGCGGAAAGCGGCGACATGGCGGACTCGCGCATGGCGGTATGCCTCGGCAATGGCCGGGCTCGGGATTTCGGCGAGCCGGCATTTCCGTTTCCCGAGGGAGAAGGCCAGCTCTGGAATTCGTTGTTTGTCAAAAACGAGCACACGATCACCGCGGTGACCCAGGCGCGGATCGACGGCCGGGCGGGGGTTTGGGCGATCGATGGCGAGGTCGGGCACTGATGGCCGGGAGGACCAAAGCCGTCACGCAGGGGCTAGCGTTTCCGCCGCAACAGCAGAGGCAGGGCGCCCACGACGAGCAGGGCGGAGGCGGGCTCCGGAACCAGAACGCCCGTGACCGTGATGATGTCGCCGGATTTGGCGAAGACGTCCGAATAGGCCGAGTAGTCGCCGGTTTGGGAAGGATTCAAAGTGTTGTCGCCGGTGGCGACCGATTCGAGGAAATCGGGGCCGTCATCGACGAAATGGGCGATCCCAGCCAGTTCCCACACGCCGCCGCGGAGGATGAAAAGCCCGCCTCCGGAATCACCGAGGCTCGCCTGGCCGTCGTAAGCGGTCGCCCCCGGGTCGCCGGAGGCGTCGAAGTCGGTCACCAGATAGGGTTGGAGGTTGGAGCCGCCGAGATCGACCATGGCCGTCAGCTCGATGGTATTGGTGGCCCAGCGGGTGCCGTTGGCATCGCTGGTGCCGGGGGTGCCCCAAATGTACGGCGCGGAGGTATTGATGGCGAAGCCACGACCGAACATCAGGGCGCTCTCGCCGGCGCTGGCGGTGATCGAGGCCAGCGGCACCGCCGGCAGACTGGGCAGGGCGGGATCGCCGAGGCCGCCGCCGATTTGGTAGAGGATCAGGTCCGAACTTCCGATCTGGATGCCGGCCGAGGCGGTGTAGACCGATCCGGCGACGGTGATGGTGGCGGGTTCCGGCGAGATGTGATTGGCGCTGAGCACCCAGCCGGTGCCGCTGGAGCTGTCCGCGCCGAGGTAGACACCGGACGCATTGGAGACGCGGACGAGGTTGTCCCAGTAGGGGAAATCGGGCTGGCTGGCGGAGGAAAGGTAGCTTTGAAGGTCGGCCACGTCGTCATTGTTGTTCCCCGTGCCGGAGACTCCGCTGACGATCACGGCGGGTGCGGAGGCGGCCGAGGCCAGCAAAACGGCGGCGATGGCCGGGTAGAGGCGGTTCATGGTTTGGCAACATGAAAGGTCGCCGTCCGCCTGTCAACTTCGCCGCCCGACCCGGAGGCTGGACAGGCCGGGGTGGGGGCGCTCATTTTCGGCCCGTGGCCGGGATGCATGCGATCATCGGATCCGACGAGGGGCGGGTCAAAGAGGAAGCCCTGCGGCTCCATCGGGAGCTGACCGGCGGCAACGACGATGGTTTCACTCATGAGACGATCGACGGCACCGCGGACAACTCCGAGGGAGCCTTCCAAATCTGCCGGTCGGTCGTCGAAGCCCTGAACACGCTGCCGCTTTTCGGCGGCGAGAAGGTGGTCTGGCTGAAGTCGGCCACCTTTTTGATCGATGACGTGACCGGGCGCTCGGAGCGCACGCTGAGCGGAGTCGAGGCGCTGAAGGAGTGCCTCGACGCCGGCCTGGCGGAGGGCGTCACCTTTCTGCTCAGCGCGACCGGTATCGACAAGCGTCGCGCCTTCTGGAAGTTCCTCGAAAAGAGCGCCGAAGTGCGGAGCTACGACAAGATCGACACCTCGCGCGAAGGCTGGGAGGAGGAGGTCGCGCGGCTGGTGCAAGGCCGGGCGAAGGACCTTGGCCTGCGTTTCGAGGACGAGGCGCTGGAGCTGTTCGTGATGCAGGCTGGCGAGGCCACGCGGCAGATCGGCAGCGAGTTGGAGAAGCTCGACCTCTTCCTTGGGCCGGAGCGGCGGACGATCACCCTGGCCGACGTGCGGGCGATGGTGCCGATGAGCCGGGCGGGCATTGTTTTCGAGATCGGCAAGGCGCTGCAGACCGGCGACGCGGCGCGGGCCATCGAGCTGATCGACCGCTTGCTGACCAGCGGCGAGAGCGCGATCGGGCTGATGCGGGCCTCGATCATCCCCACGGTGAGGAATCTTTTCATGGCGCGGGTGGTGGCGGACATGGGCGTCCGCGGGGGCTCGTATTCCGCCTTTTCCGGCGCGCTCGACCGGCTGCCGGCGCTGAAAAAGGCGTGGCTGCCCCAGAAGAAATCCGGCGGCGTGAATGCCTACCCGCTGTTTCTGATGCAAGGGGCGGCCGGGGCCTTCTCGCAAGACAGCCTGCGTGGACTCATGGAATCCGCGCTGAAGGCCGACAAAGCGCTGGTCACGACCGGGCTCGATCACCGTCTGGTGCTCCACCGCTTCGTGGCGGAAATGAGCGCGGCGGTGGAGCGGAGGCGCGCCTGACACCGCGACCCGGGGCGCTGCCCTTGGCTTGACAGGGGGCCGGGGCCATGCATTCTCCCCGCCCCGCCGCGTTGGAACGTGGCGAACTCCCAACCTGCCATGAAAAAGGATCTTCATCCCAGCTACGCGCCCGCCTTGTTCGTCGACATGACGACCGGCGCGCGTTTCATCACCCGCTCGACCAAGACTTCCGACAAGAAGGAGACCATCGACGGTGTGGAATACAACGTCATCTCGATGGGCGTGACCTCGGACTCGCACCCGTTCTTCACGGGCCAGAAGCAGTTCGTCGATACCGAGGGCCGCATCGACAAATTCCAGAAGCGCTTCGGTTCCGTCCGCCGCGCCGGCAAGCCGAAGCTCAATGCCTGAGCCGGAAAGCCCGAAGGTTTTCATCAAAAAACGCCCGGTCGCATGCAGCGGCCGGGCGTTTTATGTTTTGGGGGGTGGGGGGCTTACGGGGAGAGGGATTTACCAGGGGCGCCCGTTGGCACGGACGAAATCGAGCTCGCCGATCAGCGCCAGGTCTTCGAGGAAGGCGGACATCTCGTGTTCGCCCGGCCCCCTGTCCTCGAAGTAGACGAGGGAACCGCCAGCGTTCGGCTGCTGGGTGATGACCGACCACAGCATGATCCGCCACATGGGCGGCAGATCGACGCTGGTGTCGATGCCGACGCAGATCACGGTCCGCAGCGCGCTCGGGCCGGGAAAGCGATCCTGAGACCGGGAGCGGAGGTCGTCGGCCGGCTCGGAGCTGCGTGCGTCCGGCAGGGTCGCGGCCTCTTCGATGGGATGGGAGCCCTTGCCTTCGGCGAGCTGGTTCAGCTCATAGCTGGAAAGCGAGGCGATCGGCCTGAGTGAGGATTCCACGAAGCTGCGCGCCATGCGCACGAAGCGGACGTGGTTGTGAAGGACCACCACGTTGACAGGTCCACCGGGGTTGCTGCGTCGAGACGGCTCGGGCCGGCGGTTTTTTGTCAGGAAGTCGAGGTTCACGTAATGGTTGGATGGACAGGCTTTCCGGGGGGAAGCGGCGTAGGAGAAGCATAGGCAGATGCCCACCCAACTTGTATATTGCCATCCCATCGGAAATTCACGCAGACAAAAACCTTAGATAACTAGTCAAACGTTTTAGTTATCGTAAAACTCGGTGGCCGGGCTGGCTTTTAGGCTGTTTCGGTGCGGTCCGGATTGCTAGGACGCCACGGTGACGAGCGATGAGGAGAATGCCGCCGACCGGGCGGCAAGCCACGACCCGATGGGGCAGCCGGACCGGCCGGAAACCGATTTCCCGGTGGTTGGGGTGGGCGCTTCCGCCGGGGGGTTGGAGGCTTTCCGCCGCTTGCTGTCAGCCCTTCCAGAGCGTCCCGGGATGGCGCTCGTGCTGGTCCAGCACCTCGATCCCGGCCGGCAGAGCCTGATGGCCGGATTGCTGGCCAAACACACGGCGCTGCCGGTGCGCGAGGTGGTCGATGACATGCTCGTGGAAAAAAATCACATCTATGCAATACCGCCCGGCAGGCGGCTGCAGGTCCGAGATGGGAAATTTCATCTCAGTGAGTTAGAGGGAAGCCGGGTGGTGCCCACCGTCATTGATCATTTTTTCTTCTCACTGGCGGAGGCTTGCGGTCCGCGCGCGATCTGCGTGGTGCTTTCCGGGCTGGGAGCGGATGGCTCGCGGGGACTGCGGGCGGTGAAGGCGGCCGGCGGATTGACGATCGCGGCGGATCCCGAGCAGGCCGCCTTTGATGGCATGCCGCGGTCGGCGATCGCGACCGGTCTGGCCGACTTCGTGCTGCCGGTGGAGAAGATCCCGCGTGTGCTGAAGCAGTGTGCGGAGCATCCGTATGTGGCGAGGGGGGGCGAGGAGCCGGCCGGGAATGGCGAAGGCCTGGAGACGGTGTTTTCACTGCTGCGGGCGAGAACGGGGCATGATTTCCGCAGCTACAAGCCGGGGACCGTCCGTCGCCGGATCGGCCGTCGGATGGGCATCTGCCACGTCGAGAGCCTGCGCGACTACTTGGAGGTCCTGCGTCGCGACTCGGGCGAGGTGCGCGCTCTGTTTCAGGACTTGCTGATCGGGGTGACGTCGTTTTTCCGCGACCCCGAATCGTGGGAGGTGCTGGAAAAGGAAGTGCTGGAACCCCTGATCCGGGACCTGCCGGCCGGAGAGCCGCTGCGGGTGTGGGTGCCGGGGTGTTCCTCCGGCGAGGAGGCCTATTCGGTGGCCATGGCGCTGGCGGAAGGATTCGAGCGGTGCGGCTGCCCGCCGCGGATGCAGGTGTTCGCCACGGACATCGACGACACCTCGGTGGCGCGCGGCCGGATGGCGGCGTATCCGAAGACGGTGCTGGCGGACATCCCGCCGAGCCGGGCCAGACGCTTCCTGGTGGAGGATGGCGAGCGGGTGCAGATTTCGAAAAGCCTGCGGGATTCGGTGGTGTTCGCGCGGCAGAACGTGATCGGCGATCCGCCGTTTTCCCGGCTGCACCTGATCTGTTGCCGCAACCTGATGATTTATCTGGATCAGGAAACGCAGCAGCGGATGGTCGAGCTGTTCCACTTCGCGCTGGTGCGGGGCGGCTGTCTGTTTCTCGGTTCGTCGGAATCGATCGGGCGCCAGGAGCGCTTGTTCCAGCCGGTGTCGAAGGTCGACCGGATCTTCCGCAGGCGGGAAACGGACGACATCCCCCGGCCGGGACTTCATTTCCAGCAGGGCGGGCCGCAGACATTCGAGCCGTCGAGGCCGAAGGACCCGGACCGGCCGCGAGGCGTGGCGGAGCTGGCCCGGCTGTCCCTGCTGGAGCACCACACGCCGGCGGCGGTGGTGGTGGACTCCACGGGCGAGGTGCGGTTTTTCCACGGGCCGGTCTCGCGCTACTTGGAGTTCCCGGTCGGCGAACCCACGCGGCAGGCGATCCGCTTGTGCCGCAAGAACCTCCGATCGGTGCTGCGGGCGGCGATCCACAGGGCCGAGACCAGCCTCCAGCCCGAGCAGATGACGGTGTGCCAGAAATCCGACCAGGGTGAGGTGGCCGTGACCTTGTCGGTCCGTCCGCTCGGAGATGGCGACGACGACCGCAAGCTGCTGATGGTCACCTTTTCCGAACGGCCGATGGAGGAACCTGAGGACGGCTTCGGACCGACGGGTGCCGAGGATTTGATCGGGCGGCTCGAGGCCGATCTGGAGGTGACGCGGGAGAGCCTGCAGAGCACCATCGAGGAGCAGGAAACGGCGAACGAGGAGCTGAAGGCCTCCCACGAGGAGGTGATGAGCATGAACGAGGAGCTCCAGAGCGCCAACGAGGAGCTGGAAACCAGCCGCGAGGAGCTGCAGAGCCTCAACGAGGAGCTGACGACGGTGAACGCCGAGCTGGAGGAAAAGGTGCGGGAGCTGGAGAGCGCCAATGACGACCTGGACAACCTGCTTTCCAGTACCGACATCGCGACCATTTTCCTCGACCCGGAGCTGGGCATCCGGCGTTTCACCCCGGCCACGCGGAAGCTCATCCACCTGATCCCGGCGGATGTGGGCCGGCCCTTGTCGGACATCGCGCCGCGGTTTCTGGACGAGCATATCTTTGAGGATGCGCGGCGCGTGCTGGAGACGCAGGAGCTGCAGGAAAAGGAGATCGCCGGCAGCGGGGGCGAATCCTACCTGCGCCGGATCGTGCCCTACCGGTCGGCCAGCGGGCGGATCGATGGGGTGGTGATCACGTTCTCCGACGTGAGCGACCTGCGCCGGCAGGCCCGCCAGCTGCAGGCCCGGGAGCGCCAGCAGGCGGCGATCGCGAAGCTGGGACAAAAGGCGCTGGCCGGGATGCCGCTGGCGGCGTTCTGCGGGGAGGTGGTGGAGGCGTGCGCCACCATGCTCGGGGTGCCGATGGTGAAGGTCCTGCGCAAGGAGGACGCGTCCGAGCTGCTGCTCTACGCCGGGATCGGCTGGCAGGAGGGCGCGGTGGGCGAGGTGCGGGTCGGCACCGACCTTGATTCGCAGGCGGGATACACGCTGAAGTCGAACGCTCCGGTGATCGTCCGCCGGCTGTCCGAGGAGACGCGTTTCCGGGGACCGGAACTGTTGCGCAGGCACGGGGTGGTCAGCGGGCTGAGCGTGATCATCGGCACCGAACAGGAGGCCTGGGGCGTGCTGGGCGCGCACAGCGATGAGGAGCGCGAATTCACCGGCGACGACATCCATTTCCTCCAAGCGCTGGCAAACATCATCTTCGAACTGGTGAAGCGCGACGAGGTGGTCGAGGAGCTGCGGGCGAGCCGACAGCGCTACCGGCTGGTCGCGGACTCGATGCCGGCCTTGCTGGCGATGTGCGATGCGGACGAGCGCTACGTTTTCGCCAACGCGGCCTACCGCGACTGGCTGGGGCTGGAGCCGGAGGAAATGATCGGCCGGACCGTGCTCGAGGTGGTCGGAGAAGAGGCCTACGCGGAGGTTGAAAAGCCGATCCGCGGGGTGCTGGCGGGTGAACGCCAGCGGTTCCGGGCGCACCTGGCCTATCGCCTCGGCAAGATCCACGACGTGGAGGTCGACTACCTGCCGGACATCCAGAACGGGGAGGTGGTCGGCTACTTCGCGATGATCCAGGACATCTCCGAGCGGCTGGCCGCGGAGCAGTTGATGGAGGACTCGAAGCGCCTCCTCGAATCCGAGGTGGCCAGCCGGACGGACCAGTTGCGGGTGCTCTCCGACAACGTGCCGGCCTTGTTCGCCTACATCGATCCCGAGCGCCGTTTCCGCTATCTGAACCGCCTCCACGAGGAGGAATTCCACATGAAGCCCGGCGAGTTCATCGGCCGGCCGGTGGCCGAGGCCTTCGGCGAGGAAAACTACGCCGCCATCGAGCCGTACCTCGAGGTCGCGCTGACCGGTGAGGAGCAGCATTTCGAGGTCTCGGTGGACCTGCCGCGCGATGGCGTGCGGGCCTACCGCGTCCACTACGTGCCGCACCTCGGCGGGGCAGGCGAGGTGCGGGGGATTTTCGCCTTGTCCGACGACGTGACGCGCATGCGGCAGCTCCAGAAAGATGTGCTGGAGGCCGCCGAGCGGGAGAAGGAAAGGATCGGCCGCGAGCTGCACGACAGCTTGTGCCAGGATCTCAGCGGGGTGGGGATGCTCGGCCAGGCCCTGAGTAAAAAACTGAGCCGCAACGATTCGCGCTACACCGCCGAGGTCGAGGGCTTGGTCCGGCGGATCAACAAGATCACCCATCAATCGCGGGAGATCGCCCGCGGCCTGTGTCCGGTGGCGCTGCAGGATCGGGGGCTGGGCACGGCCTTGGGTGAGTTCTGCGAGGTGGTGCCGGATTTGTTCGACGGCCTGAGCTGCGATTTCGAAGACCGGTTGGGCAATTTCACCGTCGAGGAGCCGGTGGCCACGCAGCTCTTCATCATTGCGCGGGAAGCCATTTTCAACGCGGCCCGCCATGCCAACGCCGAACTGGTGACGGTGACCCTCTCCCGCGAGGACCGCAAGCTGCTGCTGCGGGTGTGCGACGATGGCGATGGCCGGCTGGACGAGGTGACGGAGGGCCTCGGCATCCGGTCGATGCGCTATCGCGCGCTGACTTTGGGCGGGACTTTCTCGCTGCAGGAGGTCGAGCAGGGGACCGGCCTGCAAATGGACTGCACAATCCGGCTGGAAAGTGAACCGGTCCCGGCCGAGGATAGCGAAAACCCCGACCCCAACTCGTGAAATCCACCATGGAAATCCCCGGCTTTTCCCCTATCCGCGAACGCCAGGCCGGTATCTTCGTGATCGATGACCACCCGCTGATGCGCGAGGGGCTGGCCAAGGTCGTCGAGCTGGAGCCGGATATGCAAGTCACCGGGGAGACCGGCCAGGCCCGCGGCGCGGTCGATCGGCTGTTGGATGCCAAGCCGGACGCGGTGCTGCTGGACCTGTCGCTCAAGGACGGCAACGGGCTCGAGCTCATCAAGGACATCCGGGCCGCCGGCATCTCGGCGCCGATCCTGGTGTTGTCGATGCACGATGAGTCGCTTTACGCGGAGCGGGCGCTCAAGGCGGGAGCGAATGGTTACCTGATGAAGGACGAGGCCACGGATCAGGTCGTCGAGGGCCTGCGGCTCGTGTTGAGCGGCGAAGTCTATCTCAGTCCGCGCATGAACCGGCTGTTGCTCAAGCGCCTGAGTGGCGGGCGCGGGTCGGCGGACCAGGACCACGGGGTGACCCGGCTGACGGATCGGGAGCTGGAAATCCTGGAGTTGATCGGCCGCGGCCAACCCTCGGGGGCGATCGCGCAGACGCTCGGCATCAGCCCGCGGACGGTGGGCGCGCACCGCTCGAACATCCGTGAAAAGCTCGGTCTGGCCTCCGGTAGTGAGGTGGTGCGCTATGCCGTGCAGTGGGTGGATGCGGAAATGCCGGACTCTTTCCGGCCCTAACCGGGGGTGGGAATGATCCGGAAATTCCGCAGATTCTAGCACTTGCCCCGGGTGGGATCGTGGATCTAATAGCCACCCCACGATGGCATCCCGTCCCACACCGCCGGACCCGGTCCAAGATCCCTCACGGATCGAGGCGCTCCGCCGCACCGGTCTCCTCGGCATCCGGCAGGTCGATGAGTTCGATCGCATGACCGAGCTGGCCTCGGGGCTGTTGGACGTGCCCGTCTGCCTGGTGTCGCTGGTCGATGCCGACTGCCAGGTGTTTCCCGGCGCCTGTGGTTTGCCGGCGCCCTATGACGACGAGCGCCGGACCCCGCTGAGCCATTCCTTCTGCCAGCATGCCGTCCGCGAACGCGCCCCGCTGGTCATCCGCGATGCCACCCAGGACCCCCGCGTGGCCGATAACGGCGCGGTCCGGGACCTCGGCGTCATGGCCTATCTGGGATTCCCGATCGTCGGCCAGGACCATCACGCCTACGGCTCGTTCTGCGTCATCGATACCGAGCCCCGCGAGTGGACCTCGCACGAGATCCGGCTGGTGAGGGACTTCACCGCCATCGTGGCCGACCTGCTCGACCACTGGGTGGAGCGCGAGCGATTCCGCACGGATCTGGACCTGATCATCCACGATTTGAAGAACCCCCTGTCCGGCGTGACCATGGCGGCCTCGATCCTGGAATCCCGGACCGAGGACCTGCCCGTGGACCTGCGGCCGCTGGTCGATGCGCTGACGGATTCGGCGCGCCGCGGCGGAGAGCTGCTGTCCCGGATCGCGGCGGCGGACCGCGACCACGGGGAGGTCTGCGACGACCTGCTGGCGCGGATCGAGGAGGTGGTGGCCCGGCACCGTGGCCCGGCTTCGGAAAAGGGGCTCAACCTTCAGTTCATCCCCCCGCCGGAGAACCGGGCGGTGGCGGTGGCCGGCTGGGCGGTCGCGCAGATCGTCGAGAACCTGCTGACCAACGCCCTGAAATTCACGCCGACCGGCGGCACCGTGAGCATTTCGGTGGTGGAAACCACGCGCGACAGCCGGATCGAGATCGCCGACGAGGGGCCGGGCTTCTCGGACACCGACCGGGCCCGGCTTTTCAAGCGCTACGCCCGCCTCAGTGCCGAGCCGACGGCCGGCGAGGAATCGACCGGCCTGGGTCTTTCGATCGTGAAAAAGCTGGTCGACCAGGAGGGCGGCAGCATCGAGCTGGTCAGCAGACCGGGTGAGGGCGCCCGGTTCCGTCTGGTGTTCCCCCACGCATGAGCGGGCGGGTCGGTTTCTGGAATCTTTCCGGCGAACGCCGGGCCGTGAGCTACGGAGTGATCTTCGGAGTGTGGGCGGAAATCCTCGTTTACTGCGAGCTGCACGATCTCTTTCTGGCGCCCTTCGCGCCGGAGCATTTCACGGTCTATCATCCTCCGCTGTGGGGGATCGAAAACATCCACCTGCTGGGTGCGGCGTGGGCTTTCCGGGCTTCGATCGGACCGGGGATCCCGCTGGGCATTGCGGCCTTGTTCATCGGCCGCTCGGGCAAACGTCCGCCGCTGCCGGTGAAGACGATCCTGTGGAGGGTCTGGCCGGCGCTGGCGCTCACCGAGCTATGCGGGCTCGCGGCCGGGGCTTGGTCGTGGGTCACGGGAAAGCCGGTGTTTCCGGAAATCCTCTACCCGGGGCTGACGCGGGCACTGATCACCGCGCAGTCGATCCAGCTCACCTGCTATCTCGCCGGTGCCGTGACGGGGGTCGCCTACCTGATCGGACTGTGGCGAGCCCGGGGGGCGATGGCTCGCTTGCAAGCGCGCGGGGACTCCAGGTGAGGAACTGATCCACCCGGCGATGCGACGTCGGGATTTCCCCAGGTGCCTCTGCCAGGTGGCGGAAGGCGTTCGGGATTTTCCGAAGTGCCTTTTCCATGTGGCGGAAGGCGTTCGGAATTTTCCGAAGTGCCTTTTCCAGGTGGCGGGAGGCGTTCGGAATTTTCCGAAGTGCCTTTTCCAAGTGGCGGGAGGCATTCGGGATTTTCCGAAGTGCCTCTGCCATGTTGGGGGGAGTCGTTCGGAGTTTTCCGAAGGTCAAAGCCGGGATGGAAGGGGTGGGCGGGGAGTTTGGAATCAGGATGGAAAGGATTTTTGGGATGACGAATTGAGGAGGGCTGAGAAATGGAGGTGCGGGCCATCGGGTGGACAGGCAGGCGAGGGATTTCATTCTCACCTCCCACCCATCCGGGCCCATGATTCTCCCGAGCTTGATTGCCGTGGAAAGGTCCTGAATCCGGGGTTCCGAGCGGCAACGCAGGGATGAAAAAAGCCGGCCCCGACTGGCGGGACCGGCTTTTTGGGAAACCTTGCGGTTTTTCGAGGATCAATCCTCGTCGGACGGGCTCCACTCCTCGGCCGCGGCGGCAGCGAGGTTGAAGGCCTGTTCGAGGCCGACCATCTCGGAGGACGGGCGCAGGCTTTCGAAGCTGGCGCTCTCCTTCTTGAGCTCCTCTTCCGAGTAGCTGACGGCCTTGATCGAGAGACCGATGCGGCGCTCGACCTTGTCGACCTTGATGACGCGGGCTTCGATTTCGTCGCCGACCTTGATGACGTCCTTGACCTTCTCCACGTGATCCTCGCTGAGCTGCGAGATGTGGATGAGGCCGTCGATGTCGCCATCGAGGTTCACGAACGCGCCGAACGAGGCGATCTTCGCGACGGTGCCCTTGACCAGGTCGCCGACCTTGAAGCGGTCGTCGATGTGGCTCCATGGATCGTCCTCAAGCTGCTTGAGGCCGAGCGAGACACGCTGGTTGGCCTTGTCGATGGAAAGCACGATCGCCTCGACCTCGTCGTTCTTTTTGAGGACTTCGGACGGATGGTTGATCTTGCGGGTCCAGGACATGTCGGACACGTGGACCATGCCGTCGATGCCTTCCTCCAGCTCCACGAAGGCGCCGTAGGCGGTGAGGTTGCGGACCGGGCCCTTGATGGTGGCGCCGATCGGGTAGCGGACCTCGATCTCGTCCCACGGGTTGGGCTCGAGCTGGCGGACGCCGAGGGAGATCTTCTGCTCTTCGATCGAGATGCCGAGAACCACGGCCTCGATTTCCTGATCGAGCTCGAGCACGTCGCTCGGGCGGGTGATGCGCTTGACCCAGGAAAGCTCGGACACGTGGACCAGGCCTTCGACGCCGCGCTCGATTTCGACGAACGCACCGTAGGGCAGGAGCTTGGTGACCTTGCCGCGGACGGTGGTGCCGATGCCATACTTGGCCTCGATGTCCTCCCACGGGTTGTCGGTCATCTGCTTGAGGCCGAGGGAGACGCGCTCCTTCTCGCGGTCCACGTCGAGGATCATGACTTCGACCGACTGGCCGATCATGAGCATTTCCGACGGGTGGTTGATGCGGCCCCACGACATGTCGGTGACGTGAAGCAGGCCGTCCATGCCCTGCAGGTCGACGAACGCACCGAAGTCGGTGATGTTCTTGACCGCGCCGGTGACCTTGTCGCCGACCTTGACGGTGCGGAGGAACTGCTGGCGCAGCTCGGCGCGCTCGGCCTCGATGACCTCGCGGCGGGAAAGCACGATATTCTTCCGGTCGTCGTTCACCTTGACGATCTTGAACTCGTAGATGTTGCCGACGTACTCGGTGAGGTCCTTCGGCGGGATGATGTCCACCTGGGACCCCGGGAGGAAGGCTTCGACGCCGACGTTGACGGTCAGGCCGCCCTTGACGACGGACTTGACCTTGCCGCGGACCAGGCCGCCGTCCTCGTAAACGCGGACGATCTTTTCCCAGTTCTGCTTGTGGGCGGCCTTTTCCTTGGAAAGGACGACCATGCCTTCGTCGTTCTCGAGCTTCTCGAGGAGGACTTCGACTTCGTCGCCGACTTCGATTTCCTCGTCCTCGAACTCGGACGCCATGATCGTACCCTCGGACTTGTAGCCGATGTCGACGAGGACGACCTGCGGGCGGATCTCGATGATCGTGCCCTTGACGATGGTTCCTTCCTTGAACTCGACGAACTTGGAGTCGATCAGGTCGCTCAGTTCGGAGTTGGTGTTTTCAAGCACTGCAGTGCTCATGGTGGTTAGGGGTTGGTTGGTTTGGTTGACTCGCTTGCCTTTCCGAATTGCCCCGGTTTTTCGACTGGCGCGCTACGGGGCTCCGGCTGCGCGTCAGCTTCAGGAAAGAGAAACGGGCGGCGAACCTAGGAGGTGGCAGGCCGATGACAAGCGGAAAAGCCCGGTTTTCAGCGGGTTGCGGCCGATTGGGGCCGGCTGGGGCTCCATCCGGAGGACCGCAGGGCCGTTGCGCACCCGCGGGAGATCGTCGAGGAGAGGGGCCGCGGCGGGTTCGTGGGTTCCTCAGGAAAAAGTGCTACCTTGTCTGAGTCTGCGTATTTTCCGACAAAGAAAGGCTTCGTTTGCGCGAAATTGCCTCCTTCAAATGAAGGCCATTGATGGAGATCGGCCCGTTTCGGGAGTGAGGTAAATGGATTGGCGATGGAGAGCTCCCGGCATTGGCACATGGAGTGATACCCGCCCTCCATCCCACCGCCGGACCTCCTGGGTGGGGAACGTATCAACCCGATTGCAATACATGATCAGAAAACAATTCTACGAAGTGATCCGTCGAATCACCGCAGCAGTCGCTGTTCCGACTGTTGTGATCGGGACGGCGCACGCCGTTCCCCAAACGATGAGTTACCTTCGGTTCACTCCGCTGGGTATTCGAGGCACGGGGAACCTGATGCAGATTTCCGAACTGCTGCTTTACGACGCCTCGGGGAACCCGATTCCCACGGAAAACTCGGAGGTCGTTTCCGCCACCGGAGATTCTCCCGCGGCTGAAGTGCCGGCCAACGCCTTTGATGGGGTCACCACCAACAAGTGGTTGGATCCCACGTTCAGCGACGCTGAATTGATCATCAAGTTCCTCGATCCGGAAGGCACCTCGGGAGAAACGCGCGAGGTCACGGTAGGGAGCTACAACTATGTGACGGGAAATGACGCGACCGGCCGCGACCCCGTCAGCTGGACGATCGAGAAGTCGGACGACGGCTTCACCTGGGAGCCGATCGATGTGGTCTATGGCTTCGTACCGGACACGGGCCGGAACGTCGAGGCAACGGCGACGCCGCGAGAGTTCCCAACGGCGTTCCCACCGGTTCTGGACACCCTGTGGTTCGACAATCCGGACTTCATTTCGCCCCTGGCGGTGGTGCCGAACGGAAGCGTCGACTTCTTCGTGGACGCCATGTTTGCCACCGACCTCTCCTTTATGGTGGAGGGGGGGGCAACGGTCCCGGCCGTCGATGAGGACGTCACCTCGGTTCCCTTCCCGGATGATAGCGACTCGAAGGTCACGCTGACCCTTTCACGGGACGGAGCTTCGATCCAAGCCCCCCCCATGACGGTCCGCACGGTGACGCCCGTGACCCGCACCGTGAACCAGGTGAGGTTCACGCCGGTGAAAAGACGGTCTTCGGGTGACATTCAGTTGAGCGAATTCCAATTTTTCGATTCCTATGGTGACTTGGCGAACCCGGTTACGCCGACTGACGTTCTCGATGACAATGGAACCAACGCTCCCGATGCCGGTGAAGGGGCGCTGAAACTCATTGACGGAGACATCACGACCAAATGGTACAGCGGCAACTCGGCTCCCATCACCTTCGTGTTTCCTGAAGGGACGACCATTGGTGCCTACTCGTTCGCAACAGCCAATGATTTCGATGGTCGAGATCCAATTCAGTGGGTTCTCGAGGGTAGTTCTGACGGCGGACTGACTTGGGACTACATTGATTCGATGCTTGGGCTGTCCTATCCGACTCCGACCGCGCGGAACACATTCACTCAAGAGTTCCCGCTACCGGCGGATGGCACAATGACGCCTTGGATCACCTGGTTCACCATCGACTTCAGTTCGGTGGCCACGGTCACCCCAGGGGGAGTCGCCGAGCTGGACTGGACGGTTGAAAATGCCGACACGGTGACCATTCTGCCGGAGCCGGGTGAGGTGGCGAATCATGACGACTTCGCAGAGGTGACGGTGAATGAGGAAACCACCTACACTCTGACCGCGAGCGCCGCCACGGGAAACCGCAAGGCGACTGCAGCGGTCAAGGCCTTCCTGCCTTTGCCCTACGACGGGACTCTGGATTATCCGAATTTCGACAACGGAGGGGGCATCATCGTTAATGGCACCGCGGAGATCCTCAATGCCTTCGGGAACTTCCCCAATGATCCGGATGCTGCACGGCTTCGCATCACCGGATTGGCCAATGGTCAGAATAACTCAGCCTTCTACTATGAACCGGTTGATCTCTCGGGAGGTTTTTCGACCAGCTTCACGGCGGAAATCACCGCCAGCGGGCTCAACGGAGCGGACGATCTGGTCTTCCTCGTTCAAAACACCACACAAGGAGAGTTTTACGTTCCGAACGGTCAAACTCCTGATCCCACCACTTCGGGACCGTCAATGGCGGTGGTGATTGATACCTACAAGAATGACGGGGATCTCGGCTTCTCCACCGTGAAGGTCATTGTCAATGGAGAGCTGATCCAACAGGTGGATCTCTCAGAATTCACCGACGACATCAACATGTATTATTATGCGGGAACACCCGGTGAATTTTACAGCGATGCCTATTTCCTTCACGATCCGGTTGGCGGAGGAACCGGCTACGACCTTCAGATCGATTACTACCCAGGTGCGCTCACGGTGACGATGGAGGGAGCGACGATTCTCGACCGGGTTCCCGTCGATCTCGGCGCCACGGGGTCGGCGGTGCTCGATTCCGAAGGCAAGGCCTATGTGGGCTTCACCGGCCGCACCGGGGGGCTGTCGCAGAATGGAGATATCTTGAATTGGTATTTCACCACCGAGGGCATCGTGCCGCCGGCCAATGGCTTGGCGCTGACCGGCTACACCTTCGACATGGCCGCCACTCCGGCGACGCTGACGCTGACCTGGGATTCGACCACCGGGATGTTCTACGACGTGACTTCCTCGACCACTCTGGGCGATTGGTCGCCGGTGATGGAGGACATCGAGGCCACCGGTAGCTCGACTTCGGTGACCATCGATCTGCCCGGCGGTCCGGCCGGGTTCTTCCGGGTGGAAGAGGTGCCGGCACCTTGAGGCCGGTCTCCCTCGAGTCATCATCATTCCAAGCCCGGCGGGAATTCTCCCGCCGGGCTTTTTCGTGCCCGCGGCCGGGGACTTTGGAGGGACTGGCGAAAATGGAGGTAACATCCCGGCCGCCCGGAAGATTACCTGATGCTCCGGGGCGTGATCATGGCCGTGGGGCGAAAACCCACTTCTTCCAAACCCATGAAAACACCCCGACTTCTCCTTGTCGCGGCCTGGTGGACCTGTATCGCCGGCAGCGGCTCGGCCCAGGTTCTGTTCTCGGACAGCTTCGACCGCGCGGACAGCCGCAATATCGACGCGACCCTCGACGGCATCACCGACAACACCGGTTCGAACCTCGCCGCGGGTGGCGTCTATTCCCTGCCCCACCTCGATCCCAACAACGCCGCGCCGACCTTCGGGGAGCCGGATGCCGATGCGGCCAATGGCGGCGGCGCGCGGATCATCGGCAACGCCCTCCAGCTGGCGACCGGGCCCGGCACGTCGAACGCCGCCATCAACCACAACTTCATCAATCCGGAAATCCTGGCCGCGGGCGGCTTCAGCGTGAGCCTGGACGTCACCGCCTATCCCAACACTCTTTTCGAATATGGCGGGGCCTTCGCGATCGGCATGTCGCAGACGGAAATCGCGACCGCAGGGGATGCCATCACCGGCACCTCCCGCATGACGGGCGCCTTCGGCCAAGGGATCGGGGCCGCCGTGCCGACTGCGGCGCTGGCGGATTTCTGGATCGCCGTCCGCGGCAACAACACCCTGGCCTGGGGATCGAACACCGGACTGGTGCAGGGCGTGACCGGCCTCGGCACCCGCACCGGAACGATCCGGGTGAAATTCGAAGTTCCCGACTTCAACCTCGGGAGCACCGTGAACTACGAGGTTTTCTTCAACGGCGTCTCCCGGGGCATCGGCAGCTTCGTGTGGAGCGGGACGGACGAAAACTACATCGGCATCGACTCGCGCGATGGCACGGGCGTGACCTTCGATAACCTCGAGATCAAAACGCTCAGCACGGAGATCTTGATGTCGGCCGCGCCGCTCACGGTCTCGAGCTTCGGCGCGAGCGAAACGGTGCTGCTGGACTGGTCGGTCGATGGCGACCTGCCGAGCGGCGCCACCTACCGGATCCTCAATGGCGATCTCGCGTTGATCGACTCGGGTTCCGCGGCCACGGGTTCCGGGTTTTTCGAAACGCAGATCGACGGCCGTGAGGGCGACGAAACGTTCACCATCGAGCTCCTTGATACCTCGCTGAGCCTGGTGGCCACCACCACCGCGACGGTGATCGCCACGGCGCCGCAGATCGACGTCACCCAAAGCGCGGTGCGGCTGGACGCCAACGGTCCCGCCGGACTGGTCACGATCCTCTACGATGGCTCCCTTTTTCCCGCCGACGGCAGTTATGAAATCACCGACGACAACGCGGCGGCGGTGGAATACCTCATCCCGACCACCGGAGCCCTCGAGCCGCCATTGTATTTCGACATGAACGTCGATCCCGCGCAGGGCTCGGTGACCTTCACCGTCGTGTTCAAGGATGTCGACGGAACCGTCTTCGACACGCGCGAGTTCACGGTGGCCGCCGCCGCCTCGGCACCGGCGGTTTCGACCGTGCTGTTCGCCGATGACTACAGCCGCTACGCCGACTCGCCGGATCCCTTCGACATCGATTCCTCCACGACCGGCATGAGCGGTTCCCTCGCTCCGCTGGATTACCTCGAAGTCTATGAGGCCAACGACCAGAGCGCCGAGGGCCTTCCCAAGCCGGATTCGATCCAGATCTCCACCTTCGACTCGCTGCAGGTCGCGTCCGGACCCGGCATGTCGTGCTGGGCGTTGGACCACAACTTCATCGACTCTCAGATCGCGGCCGATGGCACGCTGAGCATTTCCGCCGTGACCTATTCGATCGTGCAGGACCCGCCGGACGACATGCCCGACCGCTATTTCGGATTCGGCATGGGGATGAGCGCCGACGAGGTGGCGTTGATGGGCGACGAGGCGGGGACCGCCAACATCGGTCCTCGTGGAAGCGTCGCCGTCAACGTAAGCCGGGGGATGTCGGACTTCCACGTCTCGGTCGCAGCCACCGACATGGTGCAGGTGTTCGCCAACGGGATCCTGGTCGCGGACTTCCCGGTCGATGGCGACGGAATTTTCGGAAACGGTGGCGTCGAGCCGTCCGGCGTGGCCTTGCGGGCCGACATCGCGTTTGAGGATCCGGTGAATCTCGCGGCGGGGACTTTCGCTTTCTACAAGGTGTATTGCGACGGGTTGCTGGTCACTTCCGGCTACTTCAAGCTCACCCATTCCGCCGCCAACTATGTGGTCTTCAGCGGTCGGGCGATGAGCCATGTGGAAATGGACGACCTGGTGATCGGCACCGTCTCGTCCGCCGACCTCGCCTATCCTGGAAATCCGGCGGACGACCTGCCGGCGGTGGCGATCGGCAATGCCGTGACGGCCGGTGGCGTGGTGACCGGCTTCGATCTCGCGGTGGGTGGCGCGCCCGGTGTTTTTTACGAGCTTCAGAAAAGCCCGGACCTTGCCGGATTCACCGGCTGGGGCACGCCGGGAGACGGCGTGGGCGGGTATCCGAGCGCCACCATTTCCGGCGCCGCGGACGGATCCGGGGAGCTGCTGTTTCCCAATGTGGCGCCCCGCGCGGGAGCCGGGACCACCGGCTTCATCCGCGCGGTTTCCTTCCACTGGCCCGCGCCCTGAGCGAAGCCGCTTTTTCCATCAACCCAAGACGGGCGGCCGGGCCTGAAAACCCCGGGTTCGGTCGCCACACCCCGACTCCATGAAGTTCCTGATCCCCGCCTTGATCGGGCTCTCGCTCGCGCAGGGCCAGACCGTCCTTTTTTCCGACACCTTCGACCGGCCGGACAGCCGCCACATCGATGCCACACTCGGCGGCATCACTGACGCCACCGGTTCGAACCTGGTGGCGGGCGGCGTTTATTCGCTGCCGTATGTGGACCCTAACAACGCCGCGCCGATCTTTGGTGCCCAGGATGCCGACTCGACCAACGGCGGCGGCACCCGCATCCTCGGCAACGCGCTGCAGCTTGCGGTCGGGGCCGGGACCTCGAACGCCGCCATCCGGCACAACTTCATCAACCCTGAAATCCTCACCGCGGGGGGCTTCAGCGTGAGCCTGGACGTGGTGGGATTCGCGAACACGAGCTTTGAATTCGGCGGAGCGTTCGCGATCGGGATGTCGGAAAACGAAGCCGCCTCGGCCGGCGATGCCCTCAGCGGCGCCGCGCGCATGACGGGCGCCTTCGGCCAGGCCATCGGGGCGGCGGTCCCGGCCGCGGTGGTCTCGGATTTCTGGATCGCGCTGCGCGGAAACAACTCGCTCGCCTGGGGTTCGGGCACCGGCCTGGTTCAAGGGTCCACCAACCTCGGCGTCAAAACCGGCACCGTGCGGATCGAGTTCGCGGTCGAGGACTTCAACGCGGGCAGCACCGTGGGCTACGAGGTTTTCCTGAACGACGTCTCGCGCGGATCGGGGACCTTCACCTGGAGCGGGACGGACGAGAACTTGATCGCCCTCGATGCCCGCGATGGCACCGCGGTGTCATTCGACAACCTGGTCATCGCCACGCTTCCCGCGCCGCGGCCGACCGCTTCCTTGGAAGCCTTGCCGAAGCAGGTGCCCGGCGACGATCCTGCCGCGGCCGTCACGCTGAGCTGGTCCGGCGAGCGTTTGCCGGCCGGCACGACCTACGAGATCACCGCCACGCCGTCGGCGGTGTTTCCCAACGACGACGCGTCCGGCGACGCGAGCGCCGGCTCAGGTACGGTGGATGTCGTAGTCGACGGCACCGCGGGCGACACCGAGTTCGGCCTGCGTTTCCTGAACGGCGGCTCCGAAATCGCCGCGGCCACCTTCACCGTCCGCCGCCAGCGCACCAACGTGTTGCTCATCCTGCTCGATGACATGGGCTTCTCGGACTGGGGCTGCTATGGCTCGGAGATCCGCACGCCGACGATCGACTCGCTCGGCGCCACCGGCCTGCGCTACCGGAATTTCTACAACACCGCCCGCTGCTCGACCACCCGCTGCGCACTGCTTTCCGGCCTCTACACCCAGCAGGTCGCGGCCAATCCAGGTGCCTCGCTGCCGGACCTGCGGGAGGACAACAACGTGTCCATCCCCGAACTGCTCTCGACCACCGGCTACCGCAGCTACATGGCGGGGAAATGGCACACCGGCACCAGCGACACCCGCTCGCCGATCGGTCGCGGCTTCCCGAACGTCTTCGGCCACCGCGGCGGCGGCAACTACCCGCACAACCTCGTCGATGGCAGCAATCACGACTCGTTCTGGAAGGAGTCGAACTTCGGCTTCTACTCGGAGAACAACGAGATCCCCGCCATCGATTACTCCGGCACGCAGTTCCACCAGACCACCGCCATCGGGGATTATGCAGTCCGTTTCATCGATCATCATGTGTCGAAAAACGATGGTGCCCCCTTCTTCCTCTATCTTCCCTTCAACGCCCAGCACTGGCCGATCAACGCGCCGGCGGAAATGGCCGACCGCTACACCGATTCCGGAGATTTCACGCCCGACGGACTGACCGCCGACGACGGCAGCGATGGCGGCGATTATTTCCACTATGAAGTCGGCTGGGATGCGGTGCGTGCCGGCCGCCTGGCGAAACAAAAGGCGCTCGGCGTGCTGCCGGCCGCCACCACCCTTTCGCCGCGCAGCCCGGCGATCAACTCGGATGGCACGGACAGCCCCGATCCGAGCATCGTCGTCGACATTCCGGCCTGGGACACGCTTTCCAGCGACCGCCAGGGCGACCTGGCCCGGCGCATGGCGGTGTATGCGGCCATGCTCGAAATGATCGACGACAACATCAAGAAGGTCGTCGATCACCTGGCCGAGACCGGCCTGCTGGACGACACCCTCATTTTCGTGCTGGCCGACAACGGCGGCAACTACGAGGGCGGGCTCTACGGGCGCACGCGGGGCGTGATCAATGCCGCGCCGCTGACCACTACCGCCGACCTCGCCTCGATGGGCCAGCCCGATCATCCCGACCTGCGCCTCGGCGGCGGCTGGGCGAACGTCAACAACACGCCCTTCCGGCTGTTCAAGCACTACCAGCATGAAGGCGGCATCCGCACGCCCTGCATCATCCACTGGACCAACGGCATCAGCTCACCGGGGCGCTGGATCGATGACCGCGGTCACTTGATCGACATCATGGCCACCATTTCGGAAGTCACCGAAACCCCGTGGCCCGGCACCTGGCCCGGCCGCACCCTGCTGCCCTGGGAGGGCGAGTCGCTGGTGCCGCATTTCAAACCGGAGACCGTCGCCGACTTCCCGGAGCGCTCGATCGGGTTCGAGCACGAAAGCAACCGCGCCTGGTTCAAGGGCAAATACAAGTTCGTGACCAAGCACTTCTCGTATCCGGATGGCTCGTCGCCGCAGAACGAGCTGGAACTCTACGACCTGAGCGTGGATCCGACCGAGCTGAACAACCTCGCGCCCACCAAGCCGGTGCTGTTGGCGGAGATGATCGATGAATGGAACGCCTGGGCCCAGCACGTCGGGGTGCCCGCCGCGCGCCTGATCGCGCCGCCGGTGCCCCAGCTCGACCCCGCGCCGCTGGCGGGCGACTTGTTCGTCGATACGTTCAACCGCGCCGATGACGGCGATCCGGATGCTTCGGCCACCGGCATGTCCGGGGCGTTCGTGCCCCCGCTGGGAGTCGGCGCGGCGTATTACGATTCCTGGGAAGAGGGCTCGACCGAGGTGTCGGGAAGCAACCTGCTGATGGCCAATGGCTCCGGCATGACGGAAGCCGCATTGCGGCACAACTTCGTGGATCCTGAAATCCTGGCCGCCGGGGGATTCTCGATGCAGGTCAGGATCGATGAGATCAATTCGACCGGCGGCGATGAGGCCAATCGCTACGCCGGCCTCGCGCTCGGCCTCAGTGCGGGCGAGGCGCAATCGTCGAATGACATCGGACAAGCGGGCCCTCCGACCTCCTTCCGCGGTACGCCGGGCAGCGTCGCCGGCACGGCCGATGCCTTCATCGAGCTCGATCAGAACGGCAACGTGAAGTGCTGGATCGGAGGTGCCGTCGTGGAAACCATCCCGGTCGGAAGCCTTCGCGGCACGCTGCTCGTTTCCTGCGAAACCGCCTCCTTCGCCGCCGGCGGCGGGGCCACCCTGCGGGCTTGGTTCGATGGCCGGCCGCTCGATCTCGACAGCGCCTCGTCCGCCATCACGCGGAGTTTCACCTGGAGCCGGACGGATCAGAACTACCTCGGCCTCAGCGCCCGCGCGAGCGGCTACGTGAAGCTCGACAACTTCGCGGTGCGCCTGCTGCCGCTCAGCGCCACCCTGGCCAGCGAGTATGCGATGGCCGCCGGGCTGTCCGGAAGCGACACCGCCCCGGAAGCCGATCCGGACGGCGACGGCGACGACAACTTCGTCGAGTGGCTGAAGGCCGGCAGCCCGGATGGCTCGGATGCCGGAACCCGCCTGTTGTCGGTCGCGCCGTCGGCGGACGGCGTCTTCCGTTTCAGCTACGCGCACCTGAATGATGCCGAGGCTGCCGGCCTCACCTACACCTTCCACTACTCCGCGGATCTCAGCGGGGAAATCAGCACCTGGCCGGAGTTCACGCCGCAGCCGGTTTCCTCGCAGCCGCTGGGTGACCGCCACGAAGTCCGTCTCGTTTCCCTGCCCGATGAGCTGGCGGCGGGAAATGCCCAGCTGTTCATCGTGGTGGAGGTGAAATGACGGAGGTTTGCAAATGGAAAGTTGTCGTCGATTGGGTTGCGACGGGTCCGTCGGGGGTGGCCGTGCCGCCGGCGGGCCGACTTTTCCGCCATCGCGGAATGGTGGCATGACCGACGGCCGGGCAGCTTCACAGGCCTCCCGGCGAGGAAGGGGAGCGGATCCTACGCGATCCCGTAGGCGTGATCGCGGAATGGGAGACATGGCGGATTCCCTTATGTTGAGTCCAGAACTGAGCGCCAAGGCGCTGCCGGAACCTCCGGCATCAGCACGGCAGTTCGGTTCGGGACAACAAAACAAAGGGAATAAAGGGGTGGCTCGATGACTTCCGGGGGGATGTCGCTGGGCCACCCCCTTTGTTTTCAGGGATTTCCGGTCGATTCGGACCAAAACTTCCCTTGCGTCCGGCGCTCCGCGGCGCTATCCCCGCCGCCCGCGATGTCCGAGACCGCCGAGAAATCCCTGAAGCTGGCCTTGCCGAAAGGCAGCCTGCAGCAACCGACCCTCGACCTGTTCGAGAAGGCCGGATTCAACATCTACGTCTCGTCCCGCGGCTACCGGCCGTCCTCCGACGACAACGACCTCGACCTGTTCCTGATCCGGGCGCAGGAAATCGGGCGCTACATCGGCCAGGGCTTCATCGACTGCGGCATCACCGGGCTCGACTGGGCTTCGGAAGCCCGCACCGAGCTGGTCGACCTCGCCGAGCTGCCCTACTCCCGCGCCACCGTCCGGCCGACCCGCTGGGTACTGGTGGTGCCGGAAGATTCGCCGATCAAGAAGCCCGAGGATCTCGAAGGAAAACGCATCGCCACCGAAGGCGTCGGCATCACCGAGCGCTACCTCGCGGAAAAAGGCATCAAGGCCGAGGTCGAGTTCTCCTGGGGCGCGACCGAAGTGAAGGTCCCCGAGTTGGTCGATGCCATCGTCGACGTCACCGAGACCGGCTCCTCGCTCAAGGCGAACAAGCTGCGCATCGTCGATACGCTGCTCACTTCCTTTCCCCACTTCTACGCCTCTCCGGCGGCCGCGGCCGACGAGTGGAAGCGTGAGAAAATGGACCGCATCTGCATGATGCTCAAAGCCGCCCTCGATGCCCGCGACAAGGTCGGCCTGAAGATGAACCTGCCCGCCGACAAGCTGTCGAAGATGCTCGAGCGGCTGCCCTCGCTGCGCCGGCCGACCGTTTCCCAGCTGTCCGAGGAGGGCTGGGTCGCCGTCGAGGTGGTGATCGAGGAAAAGGTCGTCCGCCACATCATCCCGGAGCTGAAGCTCCTCGGAGCCGAAGGCATCATCGAGTATCCGCTGAACAAGCTCGTCTCCTGAATTTCCAAGCCAAACACGTAACCCCAACCTGTCACGATCATGGGATCGCTCAAAAAGCGCCGTAAGACCAAGATCAACAAGCACAAGCGCAAGAAGCGCATGAAGCAGAACCGCCACAAGAAGCGGCTCCGCTACAAGTCCTGACCTGAGCGTCAGCGACCGCTTGTTCTGATCCAAGCCAACCAATCCAAGCAGGGGTCCGGGAAACCGGGTCCCTCGTTTGGCGTACGGACTTGGCAATCAGCTGGTAGCATGGCGGGTCGCACGTGTCAGCTTGAGATGGGACTGGCGCCATGGCATGAATTCGCCATGCCGCCGTTCTCACCGCACCTATTCTGGGACACCGACCCGGCTGGAGTCGATGTGGAGCGGCACGCCCCGTGGTTGGTCAAGCGAGTGCTGGAATATGGTCGGTGGCGTGACTGGCAGCTTCTGCTGGAAACCTACGGCAAGCCCCGTGTTCATGAGATCGCAAGCGGGATCCGATCGCTCGACTCCAAGGCCGCCGCTTTCGTGCGGGCTTATTTTCCGCCTCCTACCACCGACTGAGATGCTTCATTTCGAGTCGCTTCCTGGACCTGTCGAAAAGTCAGGGCCGGCTCGATTGTTGTCTCTCGCCGACGTTGTTGCGATGAAGCTCAATGCGATCACCAACCGTGGAGCCAAGAAGGATTTCTTCGATCTGGTCAGGATCCTTGACGAGATGAGTTTGGAACAAGCCCTCGAACTCTTCGAGGGGAAGTATTCCAACACCGATCGCTTCGTCGCGATCCGCTGCCTCGCTTGGTTCGCGGACGCCGAGTCCGAACCTGATCCCGTGACGCCAGCGGGACCGACGTGGTTGGAGGTGAAGCGGCGAATCTCCGCTGCTCTCGCCCGGTTGACCTAATTCCTTTTACCTGCGGAAATCGCGGATGCTTGGCTGATGGTGCATCGACAAAAAATGTCGGAAATCTTCCAAGGGATTCCGCGGCGGGGTGTCATCCCAGTGAAACGATGAGCCTGAAACGCCGTCATGAACTCCGTCAGCCAGCCGATCGCCACGCCGGGAGCTGACAAGCTGCTCTCCTTTTCCCCCATGAAATCGGAGAAGCCGACCCTGCGCGAAGTCTTCGAGTCCGAAGAAGGGCCGCTGCTCCGCTTCGCGTGGGGGATGCTCGGCCGGCGCGAGGTGGCGGAGGATCTGGTGCAGGAGGCCTTCCTGCGGCTGCACGCGCATTGGGACGAAGTCGCCAACCCGCGAGCCTGGCTTTTCCGCTCCGTCCGCAACCTCGCCCTCAACCATCTGCGGAACCACCGCCGCGAAACGGTGACCGACGAACCGCCGGAGTGGGATGCCGCCGGCGGCCCCGGGGAGCAGCTCTCCCGACTCGAGGCCGCCGGCGCCGTCCGTCTCCTGCTCGCCGAGCTGGGCGATGACGACCGCGCCCTGCTTTCCCTGAAGTACGATGACGACCTGAAATACGCCCAGATCAGCGAACGCACCGGCCTCACGGTCGGCAATGTCGGCTACAAACTCCACCACCTGCTCAAGGGCCTCGCCGACAGCCTGCGCCGGATGGGCATCGAGAGTGCCGAGGGATGAACTTGCACCTTTTCCAATCCGATGAGTGATCACGATAAACCGCTCGAAGCCTTGGGCGACGAAGCCTTGGAAGCAAGGGTCGTCGCCTGGGTGCTGGGCGAGGCCACGGACTTCGACGCGGAAGAGCTGCAGCAACGCTGCGACCGCGAGCCCGAGTTGGCCCTTTTCGCCAAGCGCGTGCGCGAGGTGCATGGACTGATCGGGGAAAGCCGCCAGCCCGCCGGTGAGGAGTGGCGGCTTTCGGAAGCGCGGCGTCGCAAGGTGACGGACTTGCTGGGCGTCGATCCGCCGCAGCGGAAAACATCGGCGCCGTGGCGGAAAGCCGTGCTTGCCCTCGCTGCGTGCGTGCTGGCGGCGCTCATCGCTTCACCGCTTTTCATGAGGAAGGTGTCGGTGACGCGCGAAGCGCCGGTCATCGCCAGCTACTCCGCGCCGGCGTCGCCGAAACCCAGTGAGCCCGCTTTGGAACAGCCACGCGTTGCTGGCCGGCCCATGGTCGAAACGAGGTCCGTGTCCAGGTATTCGACCTTGAACGATGATTCGGCGTGGGACGAGAAAGAGATCAGCTCGCCTTCGGACATCACCTTGGACATGAAGCCGGCTCCCGCCTTGGCGACTCCGGAAGAGCTTCCGGCGCTGGGGCAGTTGTTCCGCAAGCAGGAGGTGGGCAAATCTCCCGCGATGGCGGACGTGCTGGGTCGGGCGAATCGGGCGGACGACCATGTCGAGTCGACCCCCGCAGGCATGGCAGGAGGAAGCTTCGGAGTCGCTTCCGATGCAGGTTTGGGAAACCCCTTACTGGAAGGGTTCCAACAGCCGGATGTGGCGACTTACGGTGGCTACCAGTACTCACGTGGATTAGAGTCCAGTCCCGAGGTGATTGACGATCTCGGATTGGCGGGCGTCGAGCTTGGAGAGCAAGCCAAGGACGAGCATGACATCCGCAAAGATCTTTACCAGGCGCAGAGTTATTATGATCTGGGACAGCTTGAGGAGGCGAACCAAGCCTACGAGAAAGTCCTCGAGAAGGATCGCTACAACACCGCGGCCCGCCGTGGGATGGAGCAGGTCAATGCTGCGAAATCCAGTTATGACCGGGCCGCCTATGATCAGACTCGGGCCGAACTTTTGGCCGAGGTGGATAAAGCCTGGCAGCTCGATCTTCCAGCGGACAAACCGAATCAGCTCGACGAAATCCATGATCGGGTCGTCGCCTTGGAGGACTTGGTGGAAGAGAAACGGCAGGCTCTGACGAGGCTGACGCGGACTGAGACAATCCCTTATGTCCCGAATCAGTCCGGCGTGGATGACGCCAGAGGTGCTGCCGAGCGATATGCTAACCTTGAGGCAGAGAAGATCCGCTTGCAGAGCCAAATCGAAACACTGCTTCGCTCTGATGGAGATCAACTGATGACCTACGCTTCCGGTCTCAACGTTCCCGAGAACGTGGTTCGCACCCTTTATCCGAAATACTTGGAAGCACGAAGAGCCCTCAATGCTTTGGAGGTGACGGGTCTGGGGGAAAATCACCCTGGCTACAAACAGCAGAAGGAGATCGTTGATCAGTTGGAAACTCAGGTCACCGAAGGAGTCACCGCTTTACGAGAAGTCCTGCGCACCGAACTTGATACGGTCCGTAAGCAGACCCGCCGCCACAAGGAAGCTGCTGAAACAACCGGGGAGGCGGGAATCGCCCGGAAGGGTTTCGACGAGGCTCGGCGAGAGTTCGAAGAGGCCCGGGAGGCACTCGAAGCATTGCAGGCTCAGCAGATACAGATCGAGCACGAGTCGAGAAACAAACCCGATCCCGCAGTCGCTTTCCGCGTGCTGGATCTGATGAAGGAAACGCCGGCGGGTGAGGAACCCTATTCCACCTTCTCCCTGAATGTCAGCGATGCCTCCTTCAAGCTCGCCGCGGCGGCGATCGAGCGGGGCGAAGTGCCCGCCCCGGAAAGCATCCGCCCGGAGGAGTTTTACAATGCCTTCGACTACGGCGACCCCTCGCCGGCGACCGGTGAGCCGGTGGCCTGTGCGATCGAACAAGCGGCACATCTGGTTTTTCCCCAGCGCAACCTGCTGCGGATCGGCGTGAAGACCGGCAGCGAAGGGCGCCTGCCGACCAGCCCTCTGAACCTCACGGTGCTGATCGACAACTCCGGCTCGATGGAGCGGCCGGATCGCCAGCTCGGCGTGCAGCAGGCGGTGGCCAGCCTGGCTTCGTTGCTGAAGGCCGGCGACACGGTGACGCTCGCGTCGTTCGCGCGTCAGCCGCGCTTGCTGGCGGACCGGATCGATGGCGCCGATGCCGCCAAGCTCAACGAAGCGGTGCTGCAAACTCCGAGCGAGGGCGGCACCAACCTCGAAGAAGCGCTGAAGCTCGGCGAGGAGTTTTCCGTCCGGCAGTTTTCGCCGCAGGCGCAGAACCGGCTGGTGCTCTTTACCGACGGGGCGGCGAATCTCGGCGATGCCGACCCGGAATCGCTCCAGAAGATCGTGGAAAACCTGCGCCAGCAGGGGATCGCTTTCGATGCCGCGGGTTTCGGCGCCGATGGCCTGAACGATCGCCTGCTCGAACGCCTGTCGCGCGATGGCAACGGCCGCTACACCGTGATCGACGATCCCGCCGAGGCTGGGCCCGAGTTCGCCCGGCAGCTGGCGGGCGCGTTCCGTCCGGCGGCGGAAAACGTGAAGGTGCAGGTGAAGTTCAATCCCGCCCGGGTTGGTCGCTACAAGCTGATCGGCTTCGACGAGCACCGGCTCAAGCAGGAGGATTTCCGCAACGATGCGGTGGATGCCGCGGAAATGGCGGCCGAGGAGGCAGGCGTGGCGCTCTATCAGGTGGAAGTCCTGCCGGAAGGCAGCGGCGAGGTCGGCGAGGTGAGCGTGCGTTTCCGCGACGCGGCCGATGGCTCGATGGTCGAGCGGAGCTGGACGATTCCCTACGACCCGCAGGCCCCGGCTTTCGACCAGGCTCCGGCGAGTCTCCGGCTGGCCGGCGTGTCGGCGATGTTGGCGGAAAAGCTGCGCCAGGCACCGATGGCGGAGGCGATTGATCTCGAACCGCTGCGGGCGGTGCTGGCCGGCGTGAGCGAGGATTTCGACAAGAGCGGGCGGGTGGCCCAGCTAGCCCGGATGCTCGCCGCGGAGTGAGCGGATTTTACCGAGCGTTTACCCCGCTCCGGCCGGAGGTGGCGCTACAACCCCAGATACCATGAAGACGAAAAGGATCGGATGGATGCGGTGGATGGCGATGATCGCGGCCATGGTCGGCACGGTCGCCGCCCAGCAGCTCGGCAACGGACTGGCCGTGGTGCCGGTGGATCGGGTGAAGCCGGAGGTGCCGGTGTTTTATACCGTGGATGGCGACACGACGGCCGCCGTCTCGGAAGGTCGGGCGGAGGTGACGATGCAGCTTGGGGCGCACCTGCTTCAAGGACGGCCGGAGACGATCACCGTCGGTCTCTCGGGTGAGGGGAAAGTGACCGAGGTGACCGGTCCGGAGCTGGTTTCCTGGGCGGTTCGAACCGAGTCCGATGGATCGCGCTTTCTCGACCTGAAACCACGGCTTCCCGAGCTGCCGGCGTGGAACTTCGCCGCCCCGACGCCCTTGGTGGACCCGGCGCAGGATTTTTCATTTACGGTGAAAATCGTACATGAGGGCGATGAGTTCGCGCTGGCTCTGCCGGGGCCCGGCAAGGCGGTGGGCTTCACGTCGATGGTGTCGATCCAGGAAACGGAGTGGTTCAAGGCGCGGCTGTTGGAGGTCGGCGGGCTGAGCCGGATCGAGAACGATCGCTTCGAGGGCAACGGCGAGGCGAAGCTGCGGATGAAGATCATCCCCGTGGGTGGGGAAACGCCGGACATCGAGCTGGTCGATCCGGTGCTCGTCGGTCGGTTCGAGGGCGATGCCATGGATTTCGTGCTGCGGGGAAACGTTCGGGTTTCAGAAGCGGGCGCAGCGCTGGAGTTGTTCCGCGGCGTGGCGCTGGGACCGGTGACGTCGGGGGCGAATTGGTTCGTGCGGGTGGTGAAGAAGGGCGACGACTGGGTTCACGAACTGGTCGGCACCGGACCCGGCGAGTCGGGTCTCGAGCTGCCCTTCACGGCCGACGTTTCGCCGCAAGGCGACGCGCGGAAGATCGGCTTCGCGCTGCCGGCCGGAACGATCGTGCCGGTGCGGATCGAGGGCCTCGGCGAGCGGGTCAGCTTCGAAGCCGACCATGCGCTGCGGCCGGTGTGGCGGGACGGCGCTTGGCAGGGTTTCCTCAATGCCGAGGGCCGGGTGGAGATGGCGTGGAAGGAGGGAGGCAGCGAGGCGGATGGCACCTTGTTCTTTTCCTCGAATGAAACGACCGACATCCGGGTCGGGGCTGGCTTGCTACGGCAAACGTCGGAGTTGGAGCTGCGGGTGTTGCAGGGCAGCCTCGACCAACTCGATCTTGAACTCGGCGGCGAAGGTGAGGTGCTGTCGGTTTCCGGCGATCCGGTGCTTGGCTGGAAGGTGGTCGAGGAGGAGGGGAAAAAACGGCTTCGCATTGACCTCAGCCGCCCGATCGAGGACCTCGGTGCATTGACGATCCGCTCGCAATCGCCGCTCGGGGGCTTCCCGGCGCAGGTCGAGCCGTTGCGTTGGACGCCGGTGGGAACGATCCGCCACAGCGGCCACGTGCGCATCGCCAACGAAGGCGCGGTGCGGCTGGAGGTGCCCGGTTCGGAAGGCATGATGCAGCTCTCGCCGGATCAATTTCCGGGTGAGGCGATCGACCGCCGACAGGTCTTCGTATTCCGCTTTCCGTCGGCCGAGCATGCTTGCCGGATCGCGGCGGATCGCGTGCTGCCCGAGGTGTCGGTGTCGGAGGTGACCGTCCACGAGATGGGCGAAACCGACCGGCTCATCACGAGCGAGATCGAACTCGATGTCCGCGAGGCACCGATCCGCGACTGGACGCTGCGCATCCCGGCCGACTTCGCCGTGGCGGCGGTCGGCGGCGCGGCGGTGGCCGACTACAGCGTGGCGAGCGAGGCGGAGGATGGCTCACGGAGCTTGAAGATCCTGTTCAGCGGGCCGGTTTCGGGCCGGCAGTTGGTTTCCCTGCGGCTGGAGAAAAACGAGCCGGCGGCGGCGGGCGAGTGGGCGTTGCCGGTGTTGCGTTTTCCCGGGGCGAGGTCGTCGCGCGGCTATCTCGGTGTCGCGACCGCGCCAGGCTATCGGGCCGTGACCGCCAGCAGCGAGGGCCTCGCGGAAACGCCGGTCGATTATTTCCCGCGCAAGCAGGCGCGCCTGCAGCAGGCTTTCCGCATCCGTGAAGCCGAGTGGTCGGCCGCGATGCAGGTCGAGGCGCTCGGCCAGAGCGTGCAGGCCGATGTTTTCCACCTCTACTCGCTCAAGGAAGGCGTGGCGTATGGCAGCGTGGTGGTGAACTACTTCGTGGTCGGCGCGCCCTCGAACGAATGGCGGCTGCGGCTGCCGGAGGGCGTCGGTAACGTGGCGGTGACGGGCCAGGGCGTGGGTCGCGATTGGCGGCAGGAGGGGGAAACCCTGATCGTGCCGCTAGTGCGTGCGGCGCTCGGGGCCTCGACGCTGCTGGTGACATTCGAGCAGCCGATGGGCGCGCAGGGCGGCGAGATCCGGCCGGGGCAGGTGAGGCCGCTCGGCGTGCAGTCGGAGCGGGGCTTCGTCCAGGTGACCAGCCCGCTGCAGATGAAGACCAGCGTGATCACGAGCGAGGGCTCGGTTTTGAAAATCGACGCCTCCGAGCTGCCAACTGAATACCGTCTGCTGTCGAGCGCGCCGACCCTGCAGGCGTGGCAATACACGGCCAGCGACGTGGATCTGGCGATGAAGGTCGAGCTCTACGAGAGCGCGGAAACGGCGGGCGAGATCATCGACTTCGCGGCGCTCGAAAGCCATGTGTCGCGCGACGGACAGGTGGCGACGACGGCGCGGTTTTTTGTCCGGACGAAGTCGACCCCGAGCCTGGAAGTCTCGCTGCCCGCAGGCGCGAACCTGTGGGAGGCCGAGGTGGCGGGCGAGCGGGTGAACGCCCGCCAGGATGGCGAGCTGACGCTCGTGCCCTTGCCCGCCGGAGCCGATGCCAACGAGCCGGTCGAGGTGGTGCTGCGCTACGGCCAGGCGCTGGGCGAAGGGAAGATCGAGCTGGCCGCTCCGCGGATCGGCACGGCCACGGCGGTGACCCGCTGGGAAATCACCGGCGACGATGGCAGTCGCCTGGTTCCCACCGGTGGCACGGCGGAGCTGGTGCGGCCGGTGAGGACGGAGACCGGCTTCGAGTGGCTGGCGGTGCGGGGGCGGATGGCGGCTTCGCTGGTGCTGTTCCTCGCGGCGCTCGGGCTGGTGCTTCGTCGGGTGAAAACGGTGGCCGTGCTGGGCTGGATCTCGCTCGCCGGGGCGGTGGCGTGGTCGTTCGGTCTGGCGTGGAAGGCGTGGGTCGAGCGACGCGCGAATCTCGGCACGCTCGAATTTACGGCGCCTGCCGTACTTCCGGGCGAAGGCCTGACGGTCGGCCTGAAGATCACGGACCTCTTCGGCGCGATGGTCCATGGCACCGGCGTGGTGCTGGCGGTGCTGGGCGTTGCCTTGCTGGTCTGGGCGCTGCTGCGTGCGGTGGGCCGGGATCGATTCGTCGGGCTCTGCGTGACCGGAGGGCTGGCGCTGATCAGCTACGGCCTGCTCGCCCAGCATGGCGGGGCGGTGCTGTTCTTTGCGGCTTTCGGGCTGGCGCTGCTGTTCGGGCTGCTGCTGCCGTGGACGGTCGGGTTTTTCCGCGGTCGCGGAAAGGTGCCCGTCGAAGCCGCGGCGGTGCTGCTGCTGCTGGCATTCATGCCGCGGGTCGAGGCGGCGGACGCGGTGGAGTCGATGACGCACCGCTGGACGCTCCATGAAACACGCCTGAGCGGGACGATCGAGGTCAAGATCCGCGCCGACGAGGCGGGCGAACGTTTCCTGCTGCTGCGTCCGCCGGCGGTGTTGACCGGGTTCGAGGGCGAGGGGCTGAAAGTCACCAAGGAGCAGGATGGCTACTACCTCGTGGCCGGGGCCGCCGGCGTGGCCGCGGGCGTGGCGGACTTCGAGCTGGCGATCGCGAATCCGCGCGACGGCTGGACGGTGCCGACCGGGCCGGCGGCGGCCCAGCGGATCGAGATTTCGACGGCGGGAAATGGCTGGGAGTTCCACGCCGATCCGGCGGCGAGGGTGGAGAACGTGGTGGTCGAGGGCGCCACGCAGGCGCGCATCGACCTGCTACCCGGAGCTGAGGCGAGGGTCTGGGTCGAGCCGCGGCAGCGCGATGCGGCGCAGGAGGAAACGCGGTTCTACAGCGAGTTGGCGGATCTTTTTGTGCCGGGTCCGGGCGTGGTGAACGGTGTGCTTCGGGTGAAGATCCGTCCGGCCCAGGGGCGGGTGAAGGAGCTGCGGTTGCAGGTGTCGGAGGGGTTCATGATCGGCGAAGTCGCCGATGGTCCGGTCGGCCGGTGGCGTTTCAATCCGGAGAGCCGCGAGTTGCGTGTGACGATGGATCCGGCGCAGGAAACCCCGTTCGAGTTCACCGTTTCCAGCCAGCGCGCGATCGGGGCGCTGCCCGTGGACACGCAGCTCGCGCCGCTGCGCGTGATGGACACGGCGGGCGAGGTCGGCCTGCTTGCGCTCGCCTTCGGCGGCGAGGCGCAGCCGGAGAATCTGAAAGTCGCGGGCATGAGCGAGGTGAACCCGGACGACTTCGATGCCAGCTTGCTGCCCGGCGACGGCGTGGTGTTGCAAAAGGTCTATCGCTATGGCGCGGACGAGGCCTCGCTGATGCTGCGGGTGGCACCGGTGGCCCCGGAAATCCGGGCCGTGTGGGCGCAGACCCTTTCGCTCGGCGAGGACCGGATCGTGCTGGCGGCGGACCTTTTGGCGAACATCACCCGGGCCGGTGTGTTCAAGTTGGCGATCGAGCTGCCGGAGTCACTGGAAATCGAGGCGGTGACCGGCGGCGCGCTGTCCCACTGGACGGAGTCGCGGGACGGCGATCGCCGGCTGCTGACGCTGCACCTGAACGGCAAGACCCTCGGCGAGCAGAAGTTTTCGCTGTCGCTCACCGCACCTGCGCCGGGCGACCAGGACTCGTGGCCGGTGCCGCGGCTGACCTTGCTCGATGCCGCGCGCCAGCAGGGTACGATGACCGTCGTACCCGGCCGCGGCTTGCAGGTGCGGGCGGTTTCGCGGACGCATGCCTCGCAGCTCGATCCAGGCGAGGCCTCCGTGCCGCAGCCGGGCGCGCTGGCTTTCCGGCTGCTACAGGACGACTGGGCGCTCGGCCTGGCGATCAAGCGGCTCGACGCCTGGGTGACGGCGCAGGTGCTGCATGAGGTCACGCTGCGCGAAGGCCAGTCGCTGACGCGGGCCACGGTCGTGTTCAAGATTGAGAACGCGGCGGAGAAGTCGCTGCGGGTGCGGGTGCCGGGCTTGGATGAGGCGGCGGCCTCGACCGTGCGGGCCAGCGGGCCGGCGGTGGGGGATTTCGTGCCGGTCGAGGGCGAGGACAGCTTGTGGGAGATCCGCTTCCAGCGCGGCGTGGCCGGGGAAACGACGGTCAACATCGAGTTCGAGCAGGTCACCGATGCAGAGACGCGCGAGGTGGCGGTGATCGGGCTGGAAGAAGTACGGCAGACGACGTATTTCGTGGGCGTGCGGACGGCGGGCCGGCTGGTGGCGGACGAGCCCCCTCCGCCACGCGGCTGGCGCAAGGCGGAATGGGCGATGGTGCCGGGCTCCCTGCGGGCGGATCATCGGGGCGAGCTGCCGGAGTTCGTTTATCGAGTGGCCGAGTCCGAGGGGCCGCTGTCGGTTCCGGTCGCCTGGCACGAGCTGGCGGGCGCGGAGAGCCTGCGGGTGCTGGACGGCCGGCTGGCGACCTTGATTTCCGTGGAGGGCAGCTCGATCACGCGGGTCGAGCTGAGTCTCGATGCCAAGGTGGAGTCGACCCTTTCCCTGACGCTGCCGGACGGCGCGGTGCCCTTCAGCCTGCTGGTCAATGGCGAGGGCGTGCCGCTGGTGCGCGATGGCGAGGCGTGGAAGTTCTACGTGGCGCCGTCGCCGCTGCCGGACCAGCCCGCGGTGGTGCGTTTCGCCTACGGGCTGGAGAGCGGGGCGCAGGGCCACCTGTTGGCGCCGAGCTTGAGCGTGCCGCTCACGAACCTGGTGTGGGACGTGTATGTGCCGGAGGGCTGGAAGCTTGCCGACAGCGCGGGGGATTTCGAGCCGGCCGGCTCGGGCGCGGTGCCGGACACCGGGCTGGAACCGTATCTGGCGGCGATGGCCCGGCGGAAAAAAGAGGGAGAGGCGCTGGCGGTTCGCGAGCTGGACCAGGGGATCCAGTGGTTGAATGCCGGCCGCCAGGACAGGGCGGGCGAGGTGCTCGGCAAGGCGGCGCGCAATGGTTTCCTCGACGAAGCTTCGAACGAGGACGCGCGGGTGCAGTTCCGCAACCTGAGGATGCAGCAGGCGGTGCTGGGGCTGAACACGCGCCGGCAGCGCATGTATCTCGACAACCGTTCGAACGGGCTCGATTTCGGCAACGCGCAGATCGAGCAGGCGGCGGAGGAGAACCCGATCCTGCGCGGCGATGCCAACTACGATCCGCGCGAATTCGACCGGCTGATGGTCGGGAACTCGGCCGAGGAAACGACCTCGCTGAAGGCGATCGCCGGCCGCATCGTCGACCAGCAGATCCAGATCGACGGCGCGCGCGAGGCGCTCGATGTCGAGCTGCTCGAACTGGGCACACGCTACCGTTTCACCCGCAGCCTGCAGGTCGAGGGCGGTCGGCCGATGGCGCTCGACCTCGACCTCGAGCGGGACCGGAGGCGCGGCTGGTGGTTCGGCGGGATCGTCGGGTTGCTGGCTTCGGGCGTATGCGTGGTGGGGGTGAAACGCCGGCCCTGATCCGAGCTTTCGACTTCCCTTGGCCCATCGGTTCCGCTAGATGATCGGCGATTGGGCCGGTGGCGTTGTCCTCGGCCCGACCTTGTCATCCCAAGCTGAGAAAAATCATGAAGACCCTCGCGTTGTTTGCCGCCTCGCTTTTCCTCGTCGCGCTGCCCGCCGGGGCGGCGGAGAAGACCGCCTTTCCGAAGTCGGACCCCATGATCACGCTCGAGTTTCCGGAAGGCTGGGAGACGACCGCGGAGGGCGACTACCTGATCGCCAATCCGAAGGACGACGAGGATTTCTTCGTCGAGCTGACGCCGCTCGAAGCCGCGCCGGACGAT
The DNA here is from genome assembly GCF_040362925.1 of Haloferula sargassicola. NCBI lineage: Bacteria > Pseudomonadati > Verrucomicrobiota > Verrucomicrobiia > Verrucomicrobiales > Verrucomicrobiaceae > Haloferula > Haloferula sargassicola. The sequence goes on along the minus strand of NZ_BAABRI010000026.1, from coordinate 23,101 downwards.
GGCGAGGCGGTGCTGAAGGAGGCGAAGGAGTCGATATCCGAAAGCTTCGAGGACGCCGAATACGGCGAACTGAGGAAGGCCCGCTACACCGATCTCGGCGTGGTGCTGATGGACGGCACCGCCAAGGACGAGGATGGCGAGGTGACGCTTTCGGTGGCGCTATTCGTGGATGAAAAGGCGGGCAAGGTGGTGATGATGCTGCGGGTCGCCTCACCGCAGAGCCTGGAGAAACACAAGGACGCGTGGGGGAAGATCGTCTCGTCGGTCGCCGCGGCCGGGAAAGCCGGCGAAGCGGACGAGTGAGGCGCTGCTTTCCCCCGAACGCGCTGTCCGGGGGTTGCCACGACTGGCGGGGTGTCGGATGCTCACGGGCGTGGCATTTCCTGATGACTTCCTTTTCGGCACCGCCAATGCGGATCATCAGGTCGAGGCCCACGATCCCCGGCGCGAGGACGTCTGGGACATGTGGGAGCGGTCGCAGGACCTGACACCGCGCGGGCGGGCGACGGATTTCGAGAACCGCTACCGGGAGGACATCGCCAAGGCGGCGGCGATGGGCTGCAGGTTGTTCCGTTTTTCCATCGCCTGGGCGCGGGTGGAGCCGGAGTGCGGCCACTTCGATCCCGCGGCCCTGGCGCACTACCTCCGCCTCGCCAAGTGCGTGGAAAGCCACGGCATGCAGGTGATGGTGACGCTGCATCACTTCGTCTGGCCACTGTGGCTGGAGCGCGACCACGGCGGGATGATCGGCGAGTCGTTTCCCGATCTGTTCGCGCGCTACGCCGACCGCGTGGCGGAAACGATGGGCGATCGGGTCGACTGGTGGATCACCTTCAACGAGCCGAGCCAGCTGGTTTTCGGCTACATCAAGCCGTGGTGGCAGAGCCGCTACTACATGCCGCCGGGGATGCCGCGCGGGTCGTCGGTCGATGCCGAGGCCGAGGCGGTGGGAAGGCTGGTGCCGAACCTGTTCCGCGCGCATACGCGGGCGCGGCGGCTGATCCGCACCCGGCGGGCGGGGGCGCGGGTGGGGGTGAACCCGCTGGTCACCGGCTTCCCCGGCTGGCTGCAGCACCTCATGGACTGGGGCGCGTGCCACCGCGGGCTGTCGGAGGCCCTTTTCAAGTTCACCACCCGCAGCGCGCTGGTGCCGGAGCGCTCGCAGGTGGACCTGGTCATCGGCGGCATCAGCGGCGCGGACCAGACGCGGTATGAGATCAGTCATCCCTATCTTCACACCGGCAAGGCGGTGTTGGTGCGGCATGACTTTGCCGGAGGGGAAAAGGAGCTGCTCGCAGGCCGTCGGGTCGGTGTGGTGGGCGTGGGAAACCAGGAAGTCTCGTGGCGCCGCGATCTGCCCGAGGGCGTCAGGCGGATCATCTTTTCCAACTACGATGACGCTCGTACCAGCCTGCGCGAGGGTACGGTGGATGCGCTGTATGGGGATGCCTTCTACCTGCAGCCGGAGGGGCTCACGGATGCCGGCCATTTCCGCTGGCTGGCGGAGAGGCTGACGGATGAGCACTACGTGGTGGCCGCGTCTCACGGCCACTCGCGGCTGATGAAGCTGGTCAACAAGGTGGTGGCCGAACTGCGCGGGGCGGAGGGCGTGTGGCCGGATCACCCGGGAATGCCCGCGACCTCGCTGCATGAGGTTTTCCGTGGTGGCGATAGCCTGCCGGACCGCATGTCGAGTGCCCGCGGCTTGCGGAAGGTGAAACGCCGGGGGCGGCTGAGGGTCGGCTTCCGCACGGATGCGGCCGGGCTTTCCCCGCAGTGCCCGGAAGAGGGCACGGAAATGGAGCTGGCCCGGCGGATCGCGGAGGCCATCCTGGGCGACCGGACGGCGGTCGAGTTCATCCCGCTGGAGCCGGCGAAACGGCTGGAGGTGCTGGAGTCGAAAACCACGTGGCTGAACTGGGCGTGGCGCTTCTGGGGGACGACGAGCCTGATCGCCAACGCCAACTGGTGGTACCTCGGAATGCTCGGCCGCCTGCCCGAGGAACTGTGTCCGCAGGAGGCGGTGGGCGCGCAGGACTTCATCGGGCTCGACTACTATTGGGGGCTGCCGACGTGGAACCTGCATCAGTTCCGCCTGCTGGAAGAAGCGGCGCACGGCCGTTTCCTGAGGGCGCCGGTGTGGCCGCGCGGGCTGCGCAACGCGTTGCGCCGGTTCTCCGAGTGGTTTCCCGGCAAGGAACTGCTGATCGTGGAGAACGGTTGCCCGCCCGAGGCCGGTGGCATGAAACGCGGCGACTACATGGATGCGCACCTGCGCGAGGTGGAGCTGGCGATCGAGGAAGGCGTTCCGGTAAAAGCCTACAACTGGTGGTCGGTCACCTCCAACCGCGAGTGGGGCCACGCCTTCGATCCGAACACGGATTTCGGCCTGTATTTCGTGGACCTCGACAAGGACCCGGAGCTGGAACGCCGGGCGACGCCGGAGGTCGAGCGCTACCGGCAGTGGATCGCGGGGGAGCGATCATAATCCGGCCAGATCCGCCTCGCCGGGCCAGCCGAGGAATTCCAGTGAACGTCGTACTTCGTCGCGGTCTGGAATGGTGATGCTCTCGCGCTGGATCTGGTGGAGGTCGCGGGGAAATTCATCGGCCGGCAGGATTTCTTCGGCGAGGTGCAGGCAGGCCCATGCGCGGGCCGAGCGCACTTCACGTCGCACGCCCTTGACGCGGGTGGCGAGGTGCTGGAAATGCCGGACCGGATTGCCGAGGAAGCGGCCGTCGGGGCGGTGTTCGAGCATCCAGCGCAGCGCGGCGTAGGGCGGGGGGAGCGGGGTGAGCACGGCGGCATCGCCGGCGAGATCGGCGCCGAAGGCGCGATCGATCTGGAGAATCGCCTGGGCCGGCAGGCCGCGACGCCAGAGAACCTGCGCGTAGGTGAGAGCGGTGTGGTAGAACCGGCCGTCGCGGTTTTTTCCAAGGATCCGCAGGTCATGGAAGCTCATGCCAGGCCGCGCCTTGGGAAGGTGCGGGCACGGGTCGCAGAGCCAGGGCGCGGACATGGGTCCAAGCGATCATCTCTCGCCGTCAGGTAAAGCGCTTTTCCAGAGTCCCGCCTCAATCCGCGCGGAGCTTTCCGCTGAATCCGCGTGGCGCATGGCATGGGATTTCGCAAACGTGCTACGCGAAGGAGACGGCGATGAAGGCGGATGATGGACTCGATCCGTCCGCGGACTGGCGAGGCGCGCACCCCCGATGCCAGTGGCTGCGGACGAGGGACGGACTTTGGGCGCGGAGGTGCGGACGCGCATTGATGCTGGCCGCGGGGCTGTGGGGCCAGGCGGCTTCGGGCTGGACCGACGACTTCGAGGCGGGCGCGGGAAACTGGAGCTTCACGGGCACCTGGGGTGTCTCGTCGGAGACGGCCAATTCGCCGACGCATGCGCTCAGCGATTCGCCGGGAAGATACTATGTGAGTAGTAGCGACAGCGCGGCGGCGATGGCGGTCGACATCGACCTGTCGGCATCGCTGCGGCCGGTGCTTGCGTTCCAGCACCGGCATTCGCTGGAAATGGGCTACGACTTCGGCCGGGTCGAGGTTTCCACGGACAGCGGCGCGAGCTGGGAGACGGCGGCGCTCGCGGAATTCACGGGTGACCTGGCATGGATGAAACGCGAGCAGTTCGACCTGTCGGCCTACGCCGGCGAGCCGCTGGTGCGCTTCCGTTTCCGGCTGCTGACCGATGGCTCGGTGGTGAAGGACGGCTGGTGGATCGATGACGTGGTCGTCGGCGAGGCCCCCGCGCCGGTGACCTTGGCGACGCCGGGCGCGGCGGAGATCGGACGCAATCATGTGGATCTCTCCTGGACCCAGGCGGCGGGCGACTTCGCGGCCTACGTGGTGATGCGCGGGATGCCGGGCACGGAGCCGGTGGAGATCGGCCGGATCGAAGACGTGGAGACGGTTTCGTGGACCGACATTTCCGCCAATCCGAAGTCGAGCTACCGCTACCAGGTGTGGGTGGAAAGCGCGGCCGGCTTGGTCGGGGCGAGCAACGAGGTCACGGCGGTCACGCCGGCGGGAATGGATTTTCCTTTCATCGACGATGGCGAAGGCGGTGGCGGAACCTGGGTGGCGGATGCGCCTTGGGCGCTGAGCGACGAGGCGGCGAAGCGCGGCGCGATGGCGTGGTCGGACTCGCCCGGGGGCGACTATGCCAGCTCGCTTTCCGGGCAGTCGCTGACGCTCTCGGCCCCGATCGATCTCAGTGCGACGGTTTCACCGGCCCTCTGTTTTGCCCACCAGCTCGCCCTCGGCAGCGGCGATAGCGCACTGGTGGAGGTGTCGGACGACCTCGGCACCTCTTGGGCGACCCTGGCGAGCTACAGTGCCGCGACCGCGCCGGTCGACTGGCGGTCGGTAAGGCTTTCGTTGTCGGACCACCGGGTGGCCGCGGTGCTGGTGCGCTTTCGCCTGACCACCGACAGTTCCGCGACGGCGGACGGCTGGCACGTGGATGACATTTGCATCGCCGAGTCGCCCGCGGCGGTGCCGACGCCGGTGGCCGGCGAGATCGGCTCGTCGTCGGTGCGGGTCCACTGGGCCGCGAGCAGCCATCCGCAGGTGGCTTTCTACGAGGTGTATCGTAGCAACGGATCGGACGTGGGGTTGAAATCCAGGCCCGCCGGGGAAACGACGGGCACGAGCTATTCGGACGGCGGGCTTTTCCTGAACACCGACTATTTCTACCGGGTGTTCGCGGTGACGCACTATCGTTGCTACTCGGCACCCACGGAGGCGGCGTTGCCGGTGCACACGCTGAGCAATCCGATTCCGTGGGGTGACGGCTTCGAGGCCCCGCTGGCGAACTGGGTGGCGGACGGTAACAGCGGCACAAGCGCCTGGGGCATCGGACCCGGCGAAGGAGCGGGCGGGGGCGCGGCGCTTTCCGACAGTCCCGACGCGGCCTACCTGGCCGGCAGCGACACATGGATGGAAACCTCCATCGACCTGACCGGCGCGGAGTGGCCGGTTTTGAGCTTCCACGACAAGCTCGAGCTCGGCGCGGGCGACTGGGTGAGGCTGGAGGTGAGCGCGCCGGGGTACCCCGCGGAAAACCTTTATGGCTGCTACGAGGGCGGACATGCCGAGTGGCGCGAACAGCGGGTGGATCTTTCCCGATGGAAGGGTTCGCCAGCGGTGAAGCTGCGGTTCCGGCTGTATGCCAACTCCGACGCTTATCTCGGCGACGGCTGGCGCCTGGACGACCTGGAGGTGGTCGAAAACCCGGAAGGCTCGACGCCGATGAACTTGCCAGCCACGGAGGACTTCGAGGGTGGCCTCGATGGCTGGCTGGCAGCCGGCTGGCACGTCGCGGACGACGCGGCGGCCGCCGACGGAACGAAGTCGGTGAAGTCGGTCGATGGCACGCGGATCCCGGCGGACACGATCCACTGCCTGGTCCTGCCGCGTCCGGTCGAGCTGGCCGCTGGCTCGAAGGTGCAGGCGACTTACTGGATGAAGGGCAAGGCCACCAATTATGGCTATCTGCGATTCCAGTATTCGCAGAACGGGGGAACGAGCTGGAGCGATCTTTCCGCAGTCAACGTGAGCAGCAGCTGGGACTACCCGGACTACGTGCGCTACCAGGCGGATCTCAGCTCGCTGGCGGGAAAGACGGTGCGGCTGCGGATTTACGCGAACGGCGACTATCACGCGCCGACGCTGGACCTGAGGATCGACAAGCTGACCTTGGCGGAAATGCCGGCGGCGGTGAACCTGCTCTCCGCGGTGCCGGCCCTGCGCTCGGTGGATCTCGGGTGGAGTGAAACGACGCTCGGTGGCGAGTTCGTGAGGTATGAACTGTGGCGCTCGACCAGCGCGGGCGTGAGTCTGACGAACGGCGAGAAGGTGTTCGAAACCGCCAATCCACTGGAAACGTCGTACATCGACACCGGTCTGAACATCGGCGGTGCCTACTACTATAAAGTGTTCAGCGTGGACCAGCGCGATACCTACATCCCCTCGAACGAGCTGGGGACGACCACGGTGCCGGTGGAGCTGCCGTTTGCCGACACCATGGACACGCTGGAGAACTGGGTAAGCGGGACCAACAACACGCTCGCGCCGACCTGGGGCATTGACGCGGACGATCCGCACGAGGGCACGGGCTGCGTGGCGGTGGCTCCGGACGGGCACTACGTCGCCGGCACCGACAGTTATGTCGAAACGGCGGTCGATCTGAGCACCGCGGCGTGGCCGGTGCTGACCTTCTGGGACAAACTCGATCTGAACAGCGGCGACTGGGTCCGGCTGGAGGTGAGCGCCACGGGCTATGCCACGGAAAACCTCTACGGCAGCTACGAAGGCGGGCATGTGGATTGGCGCGAGCAAAGGGTGGACCTGTCGCGCTGGAAGGGCTCGTCGAACGTGCGGCTGAGGTTCCGGTTCTACAGCGACGCGCAGCCGACCACCGCGACAGGTTGGTTCATCGACGAGGTAAGCGTCGCGGAAAACCCGGACGGCAGCGTGCTGGCGACCTTGCCGATCGAGGAAGACTTCGAGGCCGGCCTTGATGGCTGGCTGGCGGCCGGTTGGCATGTGGTGGGAGATGAGTCGTTGAAGTCGGTCGACGGCACGCGGATCTCGGCGGACACGATCCACTGCCTGACCTTATCGCACCCGGTGGCGCTGGCGGCGGGGTCAAATGTCCAAGCGACTTACTGGATGAAGGGCAAGGCCACCAATTATGGCTATCTGCGATTCCAGTATTCGCAGAACGGGGGAACGAGCTGGAGCGATCTTTCCGCAGTCAACGTGAGCAGCAGCTGGGACTACCCGGACTACGTCCGCTACCAGGCGGATCTCAGCTCGCTGGCGGGAAAGACGGTGCGGCTGCGGATTTACGCGAACGGCGACTATCACGCGCCGACGCTGGACCTGAGGATCGACAAGCTGACCTTGGCGGAAATGCCGGCGGCGGTGAACCTGCTCTCCGCGGTGCCGGCCCTGCGCTCGGTGGATCTGGGGTGGAGTGAAACGACGCTCGGCGGCGAGTTCGTGAGGTATGAGCTGTGGCGCTCGACCAGCGCGGGCGTGAGTCTGACGAACGGCGAGAAGGTGTTCGAAACCGCCAATCCACTGGAAACGTCGTACATCGACACCGGTCTGAACATCGGCGGTGCCTACTACTACAAGGTGTTCAGCGTGGACCAGCGCGATACCTACATCCCCTCGAACGAGCTGGGGACGACCACGGTGCCGGTGGAGCTGCCGTTTGCCGACACCATGGACACGCTGGAGAACTGGGTAGGCGGGACCAACAACACGCTCGCGCCGACCTGGGGCATTGACGCGGACGACCCGCACGAGGGCACGGGCTGCATCGCAGTGGCTCCGGACGGGCACTACGTCGCCGGCACCGACAGTTATGTCGAGACGGCGGTCGATCTGAGCACCGCGGCGTGGCCGGTGCTGAGCTTCTGGGACAAGCTCGATCTGAACAGCGGCGACTGGGTCCGGCTGGAGGTGAGCGCCACGGGCTATGCCACGGAAAACCTCTACGGCAGCTACGAAGGCGGGCATGTGGATTGGCGCCCGCAGCAGATCGACCTGTCGCGCTGGAAGGGCTCGGCGAACGTGCGGCTGAGGTTCCGGTTCTACAGCGACGCGCAGCCGACCACGGCGACAGGTTGGTTCATCGACGAGGTAAGCGTCGCGGAAAACCCGGACGGCAGCGTGCTGGCGACCTTGCCGATCGAGGAAGACTTCGAGGCCGGCCTTGATGGCTGGCTGGCGGCCGGTTGGCATGTGGCGGGAGATGAGTCGTTGAAGTCGGTCGACGGCACGCGGATCTCGGCGGACACGATCCACTGCCTGACCTTGCCGCACCCGGTGGAGTTGGCCGCGGGCTCGAAGGTGCAGGCAACCTACTGGATGAAGGGCAAGGTGACGAACTATGGCTACCTGCGCTTCCAGTATTCCGAAAACGAGGGCGTGAGCTGGAGTGATATCTCCGCCGTCAACGTCAGCAGCAGCTGGGACTACCCCGACTACGTCCGCTACCAGGCGGATCTCAGCTCGCTGGCCGGCAAGACGGTGCGACTGCGGCTCTACGCCAGCGCCGACTATCACGCGCCGACGCTGGACCTGCGCATCGACAAACTGACGATCGCAGAAATGCCGGCGCCGGTGCTGGCGCTGCCGATCGATGAGATCGCGGCGACCTCGATGCGCCTGCGCTGGCAGCCGACCACGCTGTCATCCTTTGCGAACTACCGTATCTATCGTAGTTCGACTGCCACGGTGACGCCGGACGCGACGCTGGTGGCGGAGATTTCCGATCCGTCGGTGGGCGAGTTCACCGACACCGGGCTCGATACGCGGACGACCTATTATTACAAGGTGTTCGTCATCGATGACCGGGACACCTACAGCCCCTCGGGCCTGATGACGGGGATGACGCTCGGAGTTTCCCTGCCGCTGGCGGAGGACTTCGAGGACGGGCTGCCGGGCTGGACGGTGACCGGCGATTGGCAGGCGATGCCCGGCACCGGGCGGGGCGGCGGCGCGGCTTTGGTTGACTCACCGGGCGACTACCTGGCCAGCACCGACACGAACGCGCGCTTCGCGGTCGACCTGCGGGGGATGGATTGGCCGGTGCTGCGGTTCTGGGATCACTTCGCCTTTGCGGGAGGGAGTTATGGGGAAATGGAGGTTTCCACCAATGGCAGCAGCTGGACGGTGCTCTATGACGCCACCGGCATCCGCACCGCGTGGCGCGAGCAGGCGATCGACCTCTCGACGTGGAAGAACGAAGAGCGGCTCTTCATCCGTTTCCGCCGCGCGGCGGACGGCAATGTGGCGGACGGCTGGACGATCGACGACCTCAGCGTGACCGATCACGACTCCGCGCCGGGCTATCCGGTGTGGGCCGATGCGGACACCGACGCCGGGCCATGGCTGGCTTCGCGCTGGACCAGCGTGGCGGGCGAACTTCACGACAGTCCGGAGGATCGCTACGGCCCGAACGGCAAGCGGCAGCTGGTGCTTTCCCATGAGCTCGACCTGACCGCGGCGGTCGATCCGAAGCTGACCTTCTTCCTCCGCGGGACTTTGGGAAACTATAGCTACTTCCGCGTCCACGTCTCCACCGATGGCGGCGTGACCTGGTCGGAGATCTCCTCGCTCAACCGCAACTCCGGCTACAACCAAACCACCGCGGAAAAGATGCAGGCCTCGCTGGTGCCGTGGCTCGGCCAGCGGATCCGACTGCGTTTCGAGACCAGCAACGACTACCACCAGCCGACCTCGTGGATTGATGTCGACCGGATCGGAATGGGCGAGGAGCCGCCGGGAGCGCCCGTGGCGGTGTCGCCTGTCGATCAGGCCATCGTCACCGAGCTGCGGCCGACCTTGACCCTCGACAACGCCATCGACCCGCAGAGCGACCCGCTGACCTATCGCTTCGAGGTCTATGCGGACGAGGCGCTGACCCAGCTCGTCGCGCAGGTGCCGGCGGTGGCGGCGGGTAGCGGGACCAGCTCGTGGAAGGTCGACATCAACCTGCCGGACAACCATTTCTACTGGTGGCGTAGTAGGGCGGACGATGGCGACGACCTCGGCCCGTGGAGCGAGGTGGCGACCTTCGCGGTGAACGAAATCAACAACCTGCCGGACGTGCCGGTGCTCGTCTCGCCGCTCAACGGGACCACCATCTACAGCCTGAGCGAACTGCTGATCTGGCGCACGACCGAGGATCCGGATCCGGGCGACCGGATCATCGACTACCACCTCCAGATCGCCGGCACGGCCGATTTCGCCACGCCGCTAGTCGATGTGGAGGGCATCGAGGTGCTCGGTTTGCCGGAGGGCGCCGGCTATCTGGTCGGCGTGCCGTTCGCGGAGCTGGCGGGGATCGAGGGCGTGCGAGCCGGCGGCTGGTTCTGGCGGATCCGCGCGCGGGACAGCCGCTTCGGCTACGGCGATTGGTCCGGGCAGGAAGGTTACTTCCGGATGATCAGCGACTGGGAACGCTGGCTCAACGACGCCTTCACGCCCGCCCAGCGGCTCGATCCGCAGGTCAGCGGGGAAAACGTCGATCCGGATGGCGACGGCTTCGGCCTGATGATCGAGTTCGCCTGCGGGATGGACATGGAAACGAACAGTCGCGAGGGCGGTCCGGCGATGACTGAGGTCGAAGGCGAAGACGGGCGGCACCTGGCCTTCGAGTTCGACCGCAAGATCGGCACCGACCTCGTCTTCACGCTGCAGCGCACGATTCACCTCGGAGACGGCTGGAGCGACAGCGGCGCGGCGGTGGAAGTGCTCGGGCCGATCGATGCGCAACGCGAGCGCTGCCGGCTGACGGATCCCGATCCGATCGGCACCGGCCGGCGTTTCCTGCGCGTGGCCGTAGACGTGCCGTGATGGCGGAATGACCGGCAGGCCCGGCTGCGGCTAGCCTGCCGGACATGGAGCAGTGCACGATCGTTTCGGCCGCGGACGGGAACTATTTCTGGGGCCTGCTGCTGCTGACCGCCTCGGCGCGGAAGGCGGGGCTGAAGTGCCCGGTGCACCTGCTGGTGCGCGATCTGAGCGCGGCGCAGACGGCGTCGTTGAAGGCGCTGGGAAATGTCAGCATCGAGGAAATGGACCCGGCCAACCGGCGGAATCCCTGCACCTGGAAGCCGGCGGCCCTGCGCGGCGCGAAGACGGACTACATCGCCTGGATGGACGCCGACTGCGCGGTCATCGGCGACATCAGCGAGCTGCTCGTGCCGGACAACGACGAGTTCCAGATCCGGGTCCGTGATGCGGCGGAAAACGCGCGCGCTTACTCGCGGCTCTACGCCGAGGGCGATCCGCGCGGACCGGTGCCGGCCGGCGTTTTGGAAACGTGGCGCCGGGACGTGGCGGACCTCGACGAGCCGCACCTCGACAAGGCGGTGGTGACGAACTGCCTGGTGCTGCACCGGCGTCACCTGCCCTTCATCGAACTGTGGCACGAGCAGATCGAGAAAGTCATGCCCGCTGGTGATGGCGGCGTGGTGAACCGCGACCAGCCGGCTTACTTCATGACGGACGAGTCGGTGTTTTCCTCGCTGCTGGCCTTTTCCTCGCTGGCACCACCGATCGCGGAGTTCCAGCTGAACAAGATCCCGGAGAAGCACGTGGCGCATTTCGGCGTGCGGCCGAAGCCGTGGAACGGGTGGACCAAGCCGACCTGGTATGCCTACGACGAGATGATGGCGGTGGTGGATTTCGCGGTGCGGCACTGCCCGGAGCTGCCCGAGCTGCCGCCGGCGCTGCGCCGGAAGAATCGCGGTCGCTACCTGCTGGAGTCGCGCGGTCGCGACATCGTCCAGCGGGCGAAGCAGCTGGTGCGGGGGTAGTCGGGCCTCGCCAAGCCGCGGTGGCGGGTCGATGATCCGGCTGTGAATGGCCGGCTGCTGCTGATCTTGCTGTCCGCTCCGCTGATGGCGGGGCCGCGGGAGGATTTCGCGCGCGGCGTGCTGGAGGCGGCGCGGGGAAAGGATCCGATCGACTGGTATCAGAAGGCGCTGGCGGCGGATCCGGAGGCCTGGCCGCTGGTGCGGAAAGTGGCGGGGCTGGAGACGGCGCGGGGCGGGATCGAGGCGGCGTCGACGCTCTACCGCGAGTTCGCCGCACGGCATCCGGAGCGGTTGGAGGCTCAGCTGGCGTATGCGGACTTTCTCGGGGAGGTTTCGCCGCGCGACGACTTCGCCGCGAAGCTGGCGGGCGAGAGTTTGGAAAAGGCGCTCGTGCGTTTTCCAGGCAGCATCGGCGTGCGGCGCCGGCTTTTCCGAAGCTACGAGCAGCGCGGGATGCGCGAGCGCTCGCTGGCGATGTTTGACGAGGTGGAAAAGTCCGAATCGCCGGGCATGGCGCGGTTCGGCCTGGAGCTGGCGCGGAATCTTTTCGAGGCCGACGACCAGCAGGCCCAGTCCCGGGTGGACGCGATGCTCGACCGGGCGATGGCTTCATTTCCGGGAAACGCGGGCCTGGCCAAGGCGGCGAGCGAGTATTTCCGGACCTCCGGGCGGCTCGATCGGGCGGTGGCGGTGCTGGAGCAGCACGTGGCTGCCGCGCCGTCGTCGCTGGAGCTGCGGACGCGGCTGGGCATCCTGCTTTTCGCGGCCGACCGCGGTGAGGAGGGCGTGCGGGTGCTGCGGGAGGTGCTGGAGATCGATCCCCGCCGCTGGCTGGCTCATCAAGCGCTGGCGAAGTATTTCCGCAAAGTCGATCGTCCCGAAGAAGCCCGCGCGCATGCGGCCGAGCGGCTGAAGCTGCGCGGCGGCGATGCCTCGGAGTTCGCCGAGCTGGCGCAGGAGTGGCTGGATGCGGACGAGCCGCGAAATGCCCGCCTGCTGCTGGAGAAGGGGGTTTTCGATGCCCCGGAGGACGCGGAGCTGGCGGCTTTGTTGGCGGTGGCGACGCGCCGCGATCCGGAGACCGCCTCGCGCGCGGCGGGTCGTTTCCGCGAAGCGGAGGCCCTGTCGGGAAACGATGGCCCGGCCGCCCAGCCGGACTTCCAGCTGGCCTTCGCCGGCTACCTGATCGAGTCCGGCAAGCCCGAGCTGGCCGAGGCGAAGCTGCGGTCGGCGATCAAGGGCTACCCGCCGGAAGCGCGCGAGGAAACGGCCGCCGCGCTGCGCCAGCTGGCGGATCTGTGGGACGCGCAGGGGAAGAACGAGGCGGCGGCGAAGTCGCTGCGGCGGCGGGCGGAGGCCCTGATTCCCGCCGAATCCAAATGATTGCCACCCCGGGCGGGGGAGGCTATAGCCCCCGTCCAACCCCCGGTTGACCTATGAAGAAATTGTGGATCAAGGCCTTGTCGCTCGCGTTTCTTTCCCTCCTGGTGGCGAACTGCGCCAAGGAGCCCGAGGTCAAGCTCGGTGCGGACGGCAAGCCCGTGAACGACAAGGGCGAGCCCGTGAACCCCTACGAGCCGGGTACCTACGAGCACTTCAAGGCCGAGCGCAGCTACCCGAAGACCTCCAAGGTCTGGAAAAACGAGGCGCTGCTCTCGCTGACGACCCCCGAGAACTCCCACCTCATCATTTCCCGCAAGCTCCAACGCGCGTTCCTGATGAAGGGCGACGAAGTGGTCGTCGACTACCCTGTTTCCACCGGCAAGAGCGGCTACGCCACGCCGGCCGGGGACTACACCATCCTCGAGAAGACGATCGACAAGAAGTCGAACTCCTACGGCAGCGTCTACGATGAGAACGGCGACCGCGTTTCCGGCGTGGAAAAACCGTCGCAGGTCCCCGAAGGCGGACGTTTTTCCGGCGCGCCGATGCCCTACTGGATGCGCCTCAGCAACGACGGGGTGGGCCACCACATCGGCAACGTGCCCCGCTACCCGGCCTCCCATGGCTGCATCCGCGGCCCGCGCGCGATCATGCCCACGATCTACCGCAAGGTGAAGATCGGCACGCCGGTGACGGTCGAGTGACCCGCCGCGCGTTCGCGCATTGCGCGTTCCTCCCCGGCGTGGTTGGTTAGGGAGGGTATGGATGAACCGGATGCCGACACGGTGGCCGACCGCGACGATCCTTCGCGGTCGTTCCGGATGGCGCTGGCCTTCTGCGGGCTGCTGGGAATCGGCATCCTGGCGACCATGCCCGATCATCCCGCGGTGCGCGTGGCCGCAGCTTCCGTGGGCGCGCTTTCGATCGTGACCCTCTCGTGGAACCTCCGCCGCAAGGCCGGCGTGACCAGCCGCGAGGCGGAAATCCTGGCCGAAAAGCTGGTCGAGGACGTCGATGAGCTGCAGACCAAGCTGGCCATCGAGCGCGACGAGCGGATGGTCATCGAGCGCTATTTCGATGCCCTGATGGAGCACGTGCCCTCGAGCCTGTATTTCAAAGACCTCGACTCGCGCTTCCTGCGGACCAACCAGAAGATGGCCGAGTGGTTCCGGTGCGGCCACCCGGGCGACATGGTCGGCAAGTCCGACCACGATTTTTTCGGCAAGCACGCCGACGACGCGCTCAAGGACGAGCGCGAGATCATCCGCACCGGCCTGCCGATCGTCGGCAAGATCGAGTTCGAGGAATTCCAGGACGGCAAGCAGGGCTGGGTGCTGACCAACAAGATGCCCTTCCGTGACCAGGGCGGGAAGATCATCGGCACCTTCGGCATGTCCAGCGACGTGACCGAGCTGATGGAGACCCGCAACACGCTCGAACGGGAGCGCAACATGCTGCGGTCGCTGATCGACAGCTTCCCGGACCGGATTTTCGTCCGCGATCCCGGCCGCCACTACGTGCTGGTGAACCGGCCGCTCGCCGAATGGGCCGGTGTTTCCGATCCGAGTGAAATGGTCGGCCGCAAGCCGGAGGAGTTTTTCCCCCAACGGGTCACCGGCAGGGGCTCGCAGGAGGACCTCGATCTGCTCGCCGGCGAGCGCGAAATGGTGATCCGCGAGTGGCTGATGGTGGATGCCAACAACGAGGAGCGGACCGTGGTGACGACCAAGGTGCCGTGGTTCGACCACGACGGCCGCTGCGTCGGCATCGTGGGCATGGACCGCGATGTGACCGAGGAGCGCCGCGCCCGCGCCGAGCTGGCGAAGATGCAAAAACGGCTCCAGGAGGTCGTCGATAACAGCCCGGCGGTCGTTTACATGAAGAGCCGCGAAGGCCGCTACCTGATGGTGAACCGGGGCTTCGAGGAAATGTTCGGCCTCCAGCGCTCCGACGTGCTGAGCCGCTCCGACGAGGACATCCTGAGCGACAAGGAGGCCGCGGATGCTTTCCGTGGCCGCGATCTGGAGGTGATCGAGCAGGCCGCCCCGCTGCGGCTCGACGAGCGCTTCTACGTCGATGGCGAGGCGCGCTGGTACTCGACGGTGCGCTTCCCGCTGCGCGACGATCGCGGCGAGATCTACGCGGTGGGCGGGATTTCCACCGATGTGACCGACCGCCGCGAGGCCGAGGATGCGATGCGGCGGCTGAACAAGGACCTGGTGAAGGCCAACGACGACCTCCAGCGCGCCCAGGAGCAGCTGATCCAGGCGGAAAAGATGGAGTCGATCGGCCGGCTTGCCTCCGGCGTGGCGCACGAGGTGAAAAACCCGCTGGCGATGATCGGCATGGGCCTCGAACTGCTGGCGCGGAAGATCCCGGATGAGGACGAAACCGCGAAGGAAACCATCGAGCGGATGAAGCGCGGCATCGAGCGCGCCAAGCGGATCGTCAAGGGCCTGGTCGATTTTTCCTCCGCGCGCCAGTTCAAGCTGGAGCCCGTGCCGGTGAATCAGGTCGTCCGCGATGCGCTGTCGCTGGTGGAGTACCAGCTGAAAAGGGAGAACGTCACCGTGGTGGAGGAACTCGGCGAGGACCTGCCGCAGGTGGAGGTGGACCTGCCGAAGCTCGAGCAGGTGCTGGTGAACCTGATCATCAATGCCCAGCAGGCGATGGAGAGCGGCGGCTCGATCACCTTGCGGACCTATGCCACGCGCTTGTCCGACGTGAAACGCGACCAGGGGCTGCGGACCAGCCGCCACCTGCGGATGAACGACCACGTGGTCTGCATCGAGGTCGCGGACACCGGCCCGGGCATTCCCGTGGAGAACCTCAAGAAGCTCTACGACCCGTTTTTCACCACCAAGCCGACCGGCGTGGGCACCGGCCTCGGGCTGGCCGTTTCGCGGAAAATCGTGGAGCTGCACCAAGGCCGCCTGGAGCTGCTGAACCGCGAGGACGGCCAGGGCGCGCTGGCCCGGATCACGCTCAATGCCTGCCGGCCCGCCCCCGAGGCTGCTGCCGCCGATTCCTGAACCGGCCGCTTGAATCCTCCGCGCGGACAAGGGATAGTCCGGATGTTATGAAAGCGACGCGCCTCCTGATCATCGATGACGAACCGGACTTCACCGCCCTGCTCAAGGCCAACCTGGAGGAAATGGGCAGCTTCGAGGTGATGGAGATCAATGATTCGTCGAAAGCCATGGATGCCATCTGGTCGTTCAAGCCGGACTTGTGCCTGATCGATGTGGTCATGCCCGGCATGGATGGCGGCGACGTGGTCGCGAAAATCCGCCAGGACCCGGCGCTGCGCGACCTGCCGGTGATGATGCTGACCGCGCTGGTCGAGGAAAACCCGGACTCCGACGATGGCGAGACGATGACCGGCGGGCTGCCCTTCGTGAGCAAGACGGCGGATTTCGAGCGCATCCTGGCGTGCATCGAGAAGCACCTCGAGGAAGCGGGCGTTTGACCTCATTTTCCGGAAGAGCACGGCCCCCCGGCACGTAAGGCTGCCAACCGAGATGAACGTGAAACCGCTGCTCCGCTCCCTTGTCCTGCCGACGCTTTTGGTCGGTTCCGCCGTGGCCAAGAACCCCGTGTTCGAAGGTCACTACGCCGATCCCGAGGCGCTGATCTTCGGCGATACCTGCTGGATTTTCCCGACCTACTCGGCGCCCTACGATCAGCAGCTCCACTTCGACGCCTTTTCCTCGAAAGATCTCGTCCATTGGAAAAAGCATCGCAAGATCCTCGACAACAAGGACATCAAGTGGGCCAAGCGAGCCATGTGGGCGCCCTCGGTGATCGAGAAGGACGGCAAGTATTTCTTCTTTTTCGGCGCCAACGACATCCAGAACGACGAGCAGGAGGGCGGCATCGGCGTGGCCGTGGCCAACAAGCCCGGCGGACCCTACAAGGACCACCTCGGCAAGCCGCTGGTCGACAAGTTCCACCATGGCGCGCAGCCGATCGACCAGTTCGTCTTCCACGATCCCGACGGCACCTACTACCTGATCTACGGCGGCTGGCGGCACTGCAACATCGCCAAGCTCAACGACGACTTCACGGGCTTCGTGCCCTTCGAAAACGGCGAGACCTTCAAGGAGATCACGCCGCAGGACTACGTCGAGGGCCCGATCATGTTCGTGCGCGACGGGAAGTACTACTTCATGTGGTCCGAGGGCGGCTGGACCGGCCCCGACTACCGCGTGGCCTACGCGATCGGCGACTCGCCCTTCGGGCCCTTCGAGCGCATCGGCACCGTGCTCCAGCAGGACCCGGAGGTCGCCACCGGAGCCGGGCATCACTCGGTGATCCAGGTGCCGGGCAAGGACGAGTGGTTCGCCGTCTATCACCGCCGCCCGCTGGGCGAAACGGACGGCAACGCCCGCGTCACCTGCATCGACAAGATGGAGTTCGACAAGGACGGGCGCATCAAGCCGATCAAGATCACCTTCGAAGGCGTCGAGGAGACCGATCTCAGCGGCGGCTGAGCGGCCTTTTCCCGCGCTGCGCGCTTGGGTTCACCGTCGACCTGACTGAAGCTCGGGCATGTCCGGATGGATCCAACGCGCGCTGGCCGAACGTTTTCCCACCATTGAGTCGGCCGTCTCCGAGATCGCCGCGCTGAAGGCCCAGCTCGAGCTGCCGAAGGGCGTCATTCACGTCATTTCCGACGTCCACGGCGAGGCCAAGAAACTGCGCCACGTCATCAACAACGCCTCCGGCCGGCTGCGGCCCCTGGTGGCCGAGTTGTTCGAGGACCAGCTCGGCGAAGCGGAGTTCGACGAGTTTCTCAACGTCCTCTACTACCCGGCCGAGATCCTCCAGCTCAAGGACGACGCGCTTTCCGATGACGACGAGCGCTTCCGCTGGGTGCTGGCGACGCTGACGCGGCAGTTCGACCTGATCCGCATCATGGTCCGCGAGCGGCGGCGGAAAACGGTGAAGCTGCTCGCGCCGAAGGAGCATCGCGAGCTGTTCGAGGTGCTGCTGAACTACCCCGCTGGCGGGCACGATCCCGTGTTCCTCGAGGTGCAGCTGCGCGAAATGGTCCGCCGCCGGCTGGCCTTTTCCGCCATTCGCAGCGCCTCGCGCTTCATCCGGAACCTGACGGTGGAGGAAACCATCGTCGCCGGCGACCTCGGCGACCGCGGCCCGCGGCTCGACCGGGTGGTCGATTACCTGATGCGCCAGCCGAACGTCTCGCTGGTGTGGGGAAACCACGACGTCAGCTGGATGGGCGCCTGCCTCGGCAATGAGGCCCTGATCGCTCTCGTGCTGCGCATTTCCCTGCGCTACCGCCGGCTCTATCAGCTCGAGGAAGGCTACGGCCTGCTGACCAAGGCGCTGGAGCAGCTCGCGGAAATCGCCTACGCCGACGACCCCGCCGAGCACTTCCTGTCGAAGCGCGAGGGCGAGCGCGACCCGCGCCTCATCGCCCGCATGCACAAGGCCGCGGCCATCCTCGAGTTCAAGCTCCAGGGACGGATGATCGAGCGCCACCCCGAGTGGGAAATGAACGACCGCAACCTGCTGCCGAAGATTGATTTCGAAAACGCCAGCATCGAGCTCGACGATACGACCTATCCACTACGGGACTCGTACTTGCCGACGGTGGACCCCTCCGATCCCAACCGCCTGTCACCGGAGGAAAGCCAGTGCATGGACCGGCTGAAGGAATCCTTCACCTCCTCGCCGCGGCTGTGGCAGCACATGAAGTGGGTGTCCGACCGCGGCCGCATGGCGGTGGTCCGGGATCGGGCGGTCATCTTCCACGCCTGCCTCGCGGTCGATGAGGAGGGCGGCTACCTGCCGCTTGAGATCGATGGCAACGAATGCCGCGGGCCGCAGCAGTTCCCGGCGCTCAACCGCGTCATCAAGCGCGCCTTCCGGGCCGGGGCACAGGTCGATCGCGATGACCTCGACTGGTTCTACTACCTGTGGGCCGGCCCGAAGTCGCCGCTCTTCGGAAAGGACCGGATGGCCACCTTCGAGACCTACTTCATTGAGGATGCGGCCACCCACGCGGAGACCAAGAACGCGTGGTTCCGCTGGATCCACGACTTCGATTTCTGCGACCGGATCTGCCGCGAAATGGGCGTCGAAGAGGGCGGCATCGTCGTCAATGGCCACGTCCCGGTAAAGGTCGAGGAAGGGGAGAGCCCGCTCAAGCGTGGCGGCAACGCGGTCACGATTGACGGTGCCTTTTCCGAGGCCTACGGCGACCGCGGCTACACCTTCATCCTCGCCCCCGAGGGGGAAGTGCTGGCGGAGCATCACGCCTTCCCGGACCCAGTGGCCGCCGTCCGCGAGGGCGGCGACCTCATCCCGGACATGACCCTCGTCCGCGCCTACGACCGCCCCCGCATGGTCGGCGATACCGAGCAAGGCGAGGGCATCCGCGCCCAGATCCGCGCCCTCGAGGAACTCGTCGCCGCCTACCAGGACGGCGAAATCCAGGAGCGGTCCGAGGCTTGAGAGCCGGCCATCGGGAGCTCACTAGGCCCCCTTTCGGGCCCCCGAGATCTCCGAACCATGGAAGTGCAATGTCGCCATCGGCGCGGCGCGGGGCAGGCGCACCATCCAGGCGGGGCGCTCGAAACCCCGCGAAGCTCTCTACATGGCCGCTCTCGCCGCCGCCCACCGCAATCCCATGTTCGCCCGCAATCCAAGCAGCTCATTGCACCCGGAAAACCGGTCAAAGTGGCCCTCTGCGCCATCGCCCGAAAACTCCTCATCTACCTCAACACCCAGCTCAATGATGAATTCGTAACGACATAGCGTCGAAGTGGTGGCACCCCCTACCGGGAGCGCCAGTTCGACACGGGGTAAAGGGTTCTCATCACGGTTCAATCTCCGACTCGCGGCGGGGTAGCGGGTTGCCACCCACGCATCTTGTTCTGCTTTCATTTGAACCTTGTTGTCCCAAAGCTCGGCTTCCGCCGATCATGCCTGAGGACCCAGACCCGAATCGCACCGCCCCGAATGTCGTAGAGAAAGTGGTAGGGGAAGCGATCAAGATTGCACCTCCGTAGCCAGTGGCATCGAAGTGGAAGAACCGGGGATGCTTACACGCCTTGGCAAGCCCTAGCTGGAACTCGGCGAAGAAGTCCTCCCCAAGTGCCTCCGAAATCTCGTAGTAGCGGTTCAGCGCCTCGTTGAGGTCGTGCTGAACCCGTCGATGGAATCTAAGCTCCACGGCTGCGGATGCCGGACACCAGGTCCTCGAAAGAAATCATGACCGAAGGATCTTTCTCGGCTTCGTTGATGCGCCGGAACACTTCCTCATCCGACACGTCGTATACCGGTGTCTGCAGCCCGTGAATCAATCGCGAAGCAAGGGCGGCCCGCTCCTCTTCGGGGAGTTTGACCGCCTCCTCGGCAATCTCATCAAGCTTCATACGCGCGAAGTCTAGCCGACGGGATCGAACTTCGCCATCTCGATTTTTCTGGCGAACGACTCAAGCTCAGCGACGACCTCGGCGGCGCGGGTGGAGCGCACGGCGCGCTCCCCAACTCCCTCGACGCTCGAACGGACGGCGCGGAGGCTGTTCGCTGCAGCGCATGGTTAGGCGTATCAATATGTGTCTCCATCAAAACTCTTTCCATCCCACGAACGATAATACTGAACCCACTCGCCGCGCCACATGCCAACCACAAAATCCCTGTCCGGCGTCCCCCAATCTGACATGAACGATGGCCGCTCCGTGAAATACCACACTGCCTTGTTCTCGCGGTTGGTGTCAGCCCAACGCTTGAACTCGTCCTCGCTCGGCAACCGATGTTGGGAATCGCGAAAGCCCTCAACATACCTCGCTAGCGGAACAAGCTCGGTCTCAACAAACGCTCTGTCCTTACGCGACTGCTTGAGCGTCGCCAAGCAAACGAGGCAAATCAACAGGAGGACGAGGCCGCCACAAAAATATGACCACCACTTCCATACAGAGCGAGCAATGTCAGCAGGGTAACGCATACGCCTAACGTCGAAGTCCTCTCACACCTGCCCGGGGGCGAGGCTTCGACTGTGGGTTGAGGGTTGAATGGTCATGACGGATTGAACTCGCGGCGGGGTAGCGGGTTGCCACCCACGCCTTCCATGAGAAGGCAGTCAAATCGAATTTGAAGTTCACTTCAAGTGGTCATGTCTCGGTGGTTGGTTTTCTGCGGCTTGCAGACTTGAAGAGATATCCCCCCGCTCCCCTGGGGGGACGGGAGGGGCGAAGCCCCCGGACGGGGGTTGGGGGGCGACTCGTTGGTGATCGAGCTGACCCCAGCTCGGCGGGGTGCGGGGCGGCAGCCCCGGCTATCGGATTGAAACAGTGGATTCAGGCTTCCATCCGCACTCTTCGTCACGACGGGATCGTCGCTTTCATCGACGTGGTGCACGCTTTGATCCGGTGTTTCCATAAAAGGGAGGAACGTCACTTTCTTGTTCACGCACTCGGCGCATGGCCGGTGCTGGCGCAGCACCGTGATCGTTCCAAATCGTTTCGAACTTGTTTCATCGGAAAATGGGTTGGTGCTTCAGGCAGCGCGGTGGCGCAGCGGTTTGTAGATCTCCTCCTCGCGCCACAAGGCGAGCATCAGCACGGCGAGTTTGCGCGCGATGGCCACCACCGCCTTTTTCTTGGCTCGGGGCCCGCCCCGTTCCGCAAGCTTTAGACCGTGCCTCTTCAGCGTGGTGTCCGGACCGAAGGGTCCGAGCACATACTGCGCGGCACCCACCAGCAGCTTTCGAAGATAGGTGTCGTCGGCCTTGCTGATGCGCATCTGCTTGTCGGTGTCGCCGGACTGGTGGCGCTTGGGCACCAGTCCGAGATAAGCTCCAATGTCCCGCGGTCGTCGAAAGCGCTCCGGGTCACCGATGGTCAGGATGAATGTCAGCGAGGTGATCGGGCCGATGCCAGCGATCTGAGTAAGAAACTCTGTCTCGGGGTAAGACTCTGCGGCGAGTTCGGCAAGCGCGCCGTCGAGCTTCTTGATCTGAGCGGTCATGGTCTCAATGACCATCAGCGACGGCTCAATCAACGCGAGAATCCCGGCGTCTCCTTCCGCAAGCTCGCGCCGTGCGTGGCGGGCGAAGCAGTTCGTATTCGGCGAGCCCAGGCGGATACCCAGGCTCTTGAGGGTGAAGCGCACCGCGGAATACCGCGGAGCGGGATGGACAGGAGCGAAGCGACGTGCCCCCGCAGGGGGGCGAGCCGTGAGGCGGCGAGATCAAATCACATTGACCCGCTGGCGCACCAGATTGTCCCGCAGCTTGACCTGAAGCAGGTCGAGCTGTGCTTGCTCGGTGCCGTGCTCGATCGGAGCCAGCAAGGTTTCGTCGGCCCGGGCCAGCTTGGCGAGCATCGCCGCGTCCTTGCGATCGCACTTCCGGTCGTTTTGATAGATCGCGCGGACTTTGCGGGGATTGGCCACCAATACACGGTGGCCAAGATCAGTAAAAAAGCGGCTGATCCAAGGACTTTGCATCCCAACCTCCATCACGACCAAAGCGCCAGGGTATTTCTTCGAGAAACGAGACATGGCTTCCCGCGTGTTGGTGAGGGTGGTCTCCGCCAGGATTTCTCCATCAACCGCGAGCACGCAAATCGAGTGCTTCCGATCGCCGAGGTCGATTCCTATGGTTGTCGTAGATGAGTTCGTTTTCATGGCAAGGGGTAGTATACACCATCGGGCCAGTCATGGTCCTCCCTGCCTTCTCATCTAATCTTGTTCGGCTTCTTGCTTCCCGCCCATGCCCACAATGATCCCGCTCTTATCGCCTGTCACTTGGAACGATTCGTAGCCTGACGAAGAGGCAATCAACTCGATCACACCGCCAGCTATCGTAAGCCGGAGATCACCAGTCTTGGAGCAAATGTGGGCTTGGTCGATCACCTTGCCGATGACTTCATGGGATATTGCTGCTTCAGCGTCAAATGGCTTCGGAAGCCCAAACTTCTGATTGTGATCTTCTACTGTGATGAACTGCCCATCATCACCAACAAATCTCAACAATCCTTCGCACGAGATAGCTCGCTGCCCATCCAGCCCGATCGAACTCCACCGACCGTTGTCGCTGATCTGAAAGCTTTGGATTGTGCGCCCACGGATTGCTCTCTCAATCGCAGTCATTTCTTTGCCGAACGTCGAAGTCCTCCTACGCCTGACCGGGGGCGCGGCTTCGATCATGGGTTGAAGGTGGAATGGTCATGACGGATTGAACTCACGGCGGGTCAGGCGTTAGGAGCGCCGCCTTGTTGAACAGAGCCGCTGCGCGGCGACTCCGCGCTGCGGCGTTGAAAGGGTTGAAGCGATCTGTCAGGCTTGTTCCTGCTATGAAAAAAAGATGACGCGATCACTTCAGCCGCTTGGTATCA
>NZ_BAABRI010000025.1:0-69126 GCF_040362925.1 Haloferula sargassicola | reverse complement strand
GCGTTCGGCTTGGGTCAGTTTGATTCGGTGGATTTTGGCAGGCACCTCGCCGAGTGTACAAAACCCGGGAAAAGTACAATTTCAAAAACGCCGGTGTGTGTCATATTAAATTTTATGGACTACTAGGCTTGGAAGCGCGAATGGCGACGGCGATAGTCGGCGGGGGTGAGGTTCATGATGGCGCGGAAGCGGCGTGAAAAGGCGCTGTGATCGTAGAAGCCGGTGGCGAGGGCGATCTCGGTGACGCTCGATTTCGACCCGGCGAGCATCTCGCAGGCGCGCAGGATGCGAAGCTTCAGCACGAACTGCCGCGGCGAGGTGTTGAAGGTGGCGCGGAAGCGACGTTCGAGTTGGCGGGTGGAAATGCCGACCTTGCCGGCGAGATCGGTCATCGAGATCGGGTCGGCGTAGTGCTGCTTGAGGTATTCCACCACGCCGCGCAGGTCGAGGTAGGGCTGAAGCTCGATGCGGGTGCCCTCGTAGCTACGGACCACCCCGCACAGGCCGATGATTTCCCCGGATCCGGCGCGCAGCGGAACCTTGTCGGTGATGAACCATTCCGGCTCGCCCATGCGGTTCGGAAAAAGCTCGATCAGTCCGTGGAGCGGCTGACCGGATTCCAGCAGGCGGAGGTCGTCCTGGCGGTATTTCTCGGCCAGCTCCAGAGGGAACAGGTCGCGGTCGGTGAGTCCGATGAGCTCCGACACGTCGCGGAGCCCGAAGCGATCGAGGAAGGCCCGGTTGGCGGCCATCAGCTCGAGCGCGGTGTTTTTCACGAAATAGAGGTGGTTCGGCAGGTGGTCGAAGATCCTCCGCTCCTCGCCCGCGGCCAGGAGCTGGTTCCATCGGGCGGCTTGTTCCACGGCGTCCATGTCGCTTTTTTCCATAAGGTGGCGGGTGAATCTTACAAGCCCCGGACGTGGCTTTGGGCTAGGTTCGCCAGTCCACGATCGGTGATTCGTGGTGCCAAATCCCCATGTGATCATGTCCGAGAAACCCGTGAGAGTGGCCATCGTCGGCCTCGGCTTCGGAGCCGAATTCATCCCCATCTACCAGCGTCATCCCGGAGCGGAAATGGCGGCCATCTGCCAGCGCACCGAGTCGGTCCTGAACGAAGTGGGCGACAAGTTCGCCGTCGTGAAACGCTACACCTCCTACGACGAGCTGCTGGCCGATCCGGACATCGACGCGGTGCACATCAACACGCCGATCCCGAACCACGCCGAGCAATCGATCGCCGCGCTGGAGGCGGGCAAGCACGTCGCCTGCACGGTGCCGATGGCGACCTCGGTCGAGGACTGCCGGCGGATCGTCGAGCTGGTGCGCGAAAAGGGCCTCCACTACATGATGATGGAGACCGTGGTTTACGCGCGGGAGTTCCTTTTCATGCGCGATCTCTATCAGCGCGGTGAACTCGGCAAGCTGCAGTTTCTGAAAGCCTCCCACCAGCAGGACATGGACGGCTGGCCGGGATACTGGCCGGGCCTGCCGCCGATGCACTACGCGACGCACTGCGTGGGCCCGGTGCTCGGGCTGGGTCGCCATCAGGCCGAGTATGTTTCCTGTTTCCCCTCCGGCACGATCCGCGAGGAAATGCATGGCTGCTATGGTTCGCCCTTCGCGGTGGAGACCTGCCACATCCGTTTCAAGGACAGCGACCTGTCGGCGCAAGTGTACCGCTCGTTGTTCGACGTGGCGCGGCAGTACCGCGAGTCGTTCGAGGTCTACGGCTCGAAGAAGGCGGTCGAGTGGCCGCTGGTCGAGCACGAGCCGCTGGTGGTGCACACCGGGAAAAGGCCCGAGCCGGAGATTCCGGAGCGGGTCGAGTGTCCGGACTTCGGGCACCTGCTGCCGGACGAAATCGCCGGCTTCACCCGGGGCGGTGTCTATGGCGGCGACGAGGGCGGGGAGCATCTCAGCTTCACCCAGGGTGCCGGGCACGGCGGATCGCATCCGCACCTCGTGCACCAGTTCGTGGAGCTCCTCCACGGCCGGGGCGAAGGCTACCCGAACGCGGTCCAGTCGGCGAACATCACCTGCACCGGCATCCTGGCGCACGAGTCCGCCCTGAAGGGCGGCGAGCTGATCCGCCTGCCGGAGTTCACCCTGCAGTAACCTGAACTCCGCGCGACCATGCGACTCCGTTTCCTGAACTGGCTGTTGCCCCTGCTCTTGCTCGGCGTGGCCCTCGCGGCGCGCGGGGTGGTGCCGGGCGAGGATGGCCGCCGGCTGGAGGTGCTGTTTTTCGGCGCGCCCACCGCGAACCATGCCGGTCACGACCCGATCACTCGCTATCGGATTTTGAAAAAGGGGCTCGGTTTGGAGGGGATCAACCTGACTTATCTGGAGGATCCCTCAAAGGTGTTCACGAAGGACACTCTGGACCGCTACGACGCCGTGCTGATGTATGGCAACTGGGAGCAGAACGGCGAGATGCCGGCGGAGCAGTTGAAGGCGCTGCTCGACTACGTCGATGGCGGCGGCGGGTTCCTGCCGATCCACTGCGCGTCGGCCTGCTACGGGGCTTCGCCGGAGTTCGTGAAGCTGGTCGGGGCGAAGTTCAAGTCGCACGAGACCGACACCTTCCAGGTGAAGGACGTGCTGCCGAACCATCCAATCCTGCGTGGGCTGGAGGGCTTCAAGGCGTGGGATGAAACCTACGAACACTCCGACCAGGCCGACGACCGCGAGATCCTGCAGAAGAGGAAAACCGAACCGTGGACGTGGACCCGTACCCAAGGGAAAGGGCGGGTGTTTTACACGGCCGCCGGCCATGGCCACAGGGTGTGGGACCTGCCGGAATTCCACGCGCTGATCCGCAATGCGATCTACTGGAGCGTGGGGCCGGAAAAGTATCGCCAGATGGCCCGCCTGAAGCCGGCCAAGCCGGGCGAGGAAAAGGTATCGCTGCCGGGCTACCGAGAGCGGGAGGAAATCAAGACCGCGCAGGCACCGCTGCCGCCGGAGGAGTCGATCAAGCTCGCCCAAGTGCCCGTGGGCATGGAGCTGGCGCTGTTCGCCAGCGAGCCCGACATCGTGAACCCGATCCACGTCGCGTGGGACCATCGCGGGCGGGCCTATGTGATCGAAACCATCGACTACCCGAACAACCTGCAGGCCGGTGACCTGGGGCACGACCGCATCACGATTTGCGAGGACACCAATAGTGACGGCCGCGCCGACCGCTTCACCCGCTTCGCGGAAACGTTGTCCATCCCCACTTCGCTGACCTTCGTCAACGGGGGCGTGCTGTGCACCAACGGCAGCCAGGTTCTTTTCCTCAAGGACACCACCGGCAACGACCAGGCCGACGTGCGGGAGGTGGTGCTGGACGGTTTCGGCATGGGCGACACCCACGCCGGCGTGTCGAACCTGCGCTACGGTTTCGACGGCTGGATCTACGCGACGGTCGGCTACTCCGGTTTCGACGGCACGGTGGGGGGCGAGCATCACAAGTTCGCCCAAGCCGTGTTCCGCTTCCTGTCGGATGGCGCGAAGCTGGAGGTCCTCCAAAACACCACCAACAACACCTGGGGGCTGGGTTTTACCGAGGAGTTCGACATCCTCGGTTCCACCGCCAACGCGAACCCGAGCTGGTATCTGAGTTTCCCGAAAAGCGACTACACCGCGGCCGGACTCGAGCAACCGCGCACGCCACGGGCGGACGACAACCCGGTCTTCAATCCGATGTCGTTCGACATCCGGCAGGTCGATCAGTTCGACCGCTACACCGCCGGGGCCGGCCACGCCTTTTACACGGCGCGGCGTTTTCCCGAAAGCTACCACGACCGCGTGGCCTTCGTCTGCGGCCCGACCGGGAAGCTCGTCGGGCACTTCGACATGCAACGTGCGGGGGCCGGCTGGAAGGCGGTGCAGTCGCCGAACAACCTCTACACGTCCGCCGATGCTTGGTCGGCCCCGGTGTGCGCGGAAGTCGGCCCGGACGGCGCGGTATGGGTCTGTGATTGGTATAACTTGATCGTGCAGCACAACCCGACTCCCAGCCGCGAGTCGGCCGGCATCAACGCCAAGACCGGCAAGGGAAACGCCTACCAAACTCCGCTGCGCGACAAGCAGCACGGGCGCATCTACCGGATCTATCCCGAGGGCACGAAAGATGATCCGAACCCGGGGCTCGATCCGAAAAAACCCGAAAGCTGGTTCGCGGGAATCGACCATCCGAACTTGTTCTGGCGGCTCCAAAGCCAGCGCCTGATCGCCGAAAGCGGCATGACCCAGCTGGTCCCGGAGCTGGAACGCCTGGCCCGGATGTCGTCGAATGCCGCGCCGCATGCGCTGCACATCTTGTCGGGGTGGGGGAAGTTGTCGGATGCGCTGGCCGCGGAAATGATGGCTTCCCCGAGTGCCGCGACCCGCCGGGCGGCGATCGCGCTGGCCTCGCCGGCGGTGTTGAAGGAGTTCTTTGCAGGGGGAGCACCGGTCAAGGCGGAGGGCCGCGAGTTGGCGGAGATCTGGCTGGCGATTTCGCGCTCCGCCGCGGATCCGGAGCTCGGCGCGGTGCTCTACCGGCAGGCCAACTCGCGGTCGGAGGTTTTTTCCGATCCGGTGCTGGCGGATGCCTGGAAAATCGCCGCCCGACGCCAGCGCGCCGGGGTGCTGGCCGCCGCCGCGAGCACGCCTCCCTCGGGGCGCGCGTTGATGGCGCAGGTCGATGAGCTGGAAAATGATGCCGGACCGGTGGTGGCCGAGGCCAAGCCAAAGATGTTCAAGCCGGACGCCCAAGTCCACGCCCGCGGCAAGGAGGTCTTCTCGCAGACCTGCATCGCGTGCCACGGCGTCGATGGCAAAGGCGTGCCGCAGGCGTTTCCGCCGCTCGATGGCTCCGACTGGCTGACCGGTGATCCGCGGTTGCCGACCCGCATCGTGCTCCACGGTCTGCAGGGTCCGATCCAGGTCGACGGCCAGGATTTCAACAGCGTGATGGCGCCGCTCGGCACCTCGCTCGATGACCGGCAGGTCGCCGACGTGCTGACCTTCGTGCGCCAGTCCTGGAGCAACGATGCCGCGCCGGTGACGACCGCCGAGGTGGCGGAGCAGCGGGCAGCCACCGCCTCGCGCAAGGTGCCATGGACCGCCTCGGAGCTGGGCCGATGAAGTGCCGCGGGGCGATCCGTTGACACCGCATCGGCGGCGTCGTTTACTTGGCCGCGGGATGGCTGTGTTTTCCAAGTGTCTGGTGGCGTGTGGAGCCGCATTGCTGGCGTCGTGCTTCGGCCCGGCCGGCGGCTGGCGTGCGGAGGTGGAAATGCAGACCGCCCAGCTCGGCTATCGGAACTGGATCGTCATCGCCGAGGCCTCCTTTCCCGCCCACAGCCAGCCGGGCACGCGGCAGATCAATTCCTACGAGCCCGTCCCCGTGGTGCTCGACGACGTGCTCACCACTCTTGAGAAAACCGAGCACGTGCGACCGAAGATCTACATGACCCGCGAGCTGCGGGCGGTGGAAAACGACTACGCGCCCGGGATCGATCAACTCCGCAAGGACATTGAGGCATCGCTGCACGGACACGAGGTGATCGAGCTGGAGCAGGACTCGCTGGTCACGCTGGTGCAGGACGCCCAGCGCAGCTTCGACGTGCTGGTGGTGCGCACCAACACCGCGCTGCCCTATTCCACCATCTTCATCGAGCTCGAGCCCGGCTACTGGGACGGCGAATCCGAAACCCGCCTGCGCGAGCAAATCGAGCGGCAGCGCATGGAACGGCTCGCCAGCCCTCATCCGTGAGTCCATGGTCCGCCCGCCGATGAAAAAGGACGACAAAATCAAGGCGGAGCGGGAGAGCGCCTGGATCGGGGACGCCGTGCTGGCGCTTTATGCCCGCACCTGGGTGCTCCACGAACGCCATAAAATGGACGGCGAATGGTTCACCGCCATGACCTCGAACGGCTTCCTCAGCCAGTTCGGCCCGCCGACCCAGGTCGAGGCGAGGATCGGCGAAATCTATCGCGAAGGCGGACTCGAGGCCGCCTTTTCGTGGATCGAAACGGAACTCGTCCCGCGATTCCGCCAGCTGATGGCGAAGCGTGCCTGAAGTTTTGCAGACCCGGGGGCAGGTTTCCCGTCGGCGGACTCTTTTGGGGATTGCCTGATAATCAGGAAATATTACATATTCCGCGCGGACAATGGGCAGAGCTGCCGTCGCTGACACAAGGACTATGGGAAATCAGATTGCGGATCCGGGGCTGGTCATCGCCTGCGGAGGCACCGGGGGACACCTGTTCCCCGGACTTGCCGTCGCCGAGGCGTGGACGGCGGCGGGGGGGCGGGTGCTGCTGCTGGTGTCGGAGAAGCCGATCGATCGCGAGGCCTCGCGCAAGTACGATGCTTATCGTTTTGAGACGATTCCGGCGCTGCCGAAGCCGGCGACCTTTTCGCCGAAGATGCTGCCTTTTCTACTGAGCGTATGGACCACCATTGGCCGATGCCGCCGACTGCTCGCGGAGTTTCAGGCCGATGCCGTGCTGGGCATGGGCGGCTTCACCTCGCTGCCGCCGGTGATGGCCGCCAGGAAGCTCGGCATTCCCGCCTTCGTTCATGATTCGAACGCGCTGCCCGGCAAGGCCAACCGGATCACCAGCCGGTGGTGTGACGAGGTCTTCCTCGGCATGGCCGCCGCTGAACGGCATTTCCCCGGAAAACCCTGCGTCGTGACCGGCACACCGGTGCGCAACGAACTGCTCAGCCTGCCCGACCGAGCCACCGCCGCGGCAAAATGGGGACTCGACCCCGGGCGCGACACTTTGCTCGTCATGGGCGGGAGCCAGGGGGCGCGGAAGCTCAATTCGCTGGTGGCCTCCGCCCCGCTCCCCGCCGGCCTGCAGGTGCTCCACATCGCCGGACCCGGCGACGAGGAGCGCGTCCGCAAGGAATCCGGCGGGCGGGAGGGCTACCAGGTGGTCGGCTTCTGCGACGACATGGCGTCCGCCTACGCCGTGGCCGATGCCGTGGTGGCCCGCTCCGGGGCCTCGAGCCTCACCGAGCTGGCGGAGATCGGGCTACCCTCGCTGCTGGTTCCGTTTCCCTACGCGGCGGAGGATCACCAGACGGTCAATGCCCGGGTGTTCGCCGAGGCCGGGGCGGCCTATCTCCATCAGGAGTCCGAGCTGGATGCGGAAAAGGTCGCCGGGCTCGTTTCCCGCATGCTCGGGGACGGGGAGCGGCGGTCCCTGTCGGCCGCGGCGAAATCGCTCTCGGTGCCGGATGCCGCGACGCGGGTTGGCGACGCCATCCGGCAGGTGTTGGAAAAGCGGGGAGGCCAGTCATGAACGAACTTTCCCATCGACTCACCGATCTTTCCCGCCCGCTGCGCATCCACCTTGTCGGCGTCGCCGGCTCCGGCATGAGCGGGCTGGCCCTGTTGCTCATCGGTATGGGCCACCGCGTCAGTGGTTCCGACCGCGTGACCTCGGCGGAAACCGAGCGCATGCAGGGACTGGGCCTGCGTTTCTCCACCCCGCACACGCCTGAGGAGGTCGAGGGCGCGGACTTCGTCGTCTACTCCTCCGCCATCCGTCCGGACAATCCGGCGCTCGCCGGCGCCCGCGACAAGGGCATCCGCCTGATGCGCCGCGCCGAATGCCTCGCGGCCATCCTTCACACCAGAAAAGGCATCGTCGTCAGCGGCACCCACGGCAAGACCACCACCTCCTCGATGGTCGCCCACGCGCTGCGCGAGGCGGCCTTCGATCCCAGCCACTACGTCGGCGCGGAGATCCCCGTGCTCGGCCAGAACGCGCGCTGGAGCGAGCATGGCGACTGGATGGTGGCCGAGGGCGATGAAAGCGACGGCACGCTGGCCCTTTATCGGCCCGCCTGCTCGATCGTGCTCAACATCGAGGCCGAGCACCTCGACCACTACCGCAATCTGGACGAGATCAAGGAGGTCTTCCGCACCCTGATGGGACAGACCACGGGGCCGGTCATCTACTGCGCCGCGGACGATGGTGCGGCGCAGGTCTGCGGTGGCCACGAGCGGGCCGTGAGCTACGGGTGGGAAAATGCCGACTACACCGCCGGCGAGATCCGCGAGCTGCGCGGAACCACGGCATTCACCGTACTTCGCGGCGGCGAAAAACTCGGCGGCGTCGAGCTCGGCATCCCCGGCCGGCACAACGTGCTCAACGCGCTGGCGGCAATCGCCACCTGCGACCGCCTCGGCGCCGACTTCCAACTGGTTTCCCGCGCCCTGAATACCTTCGCCGGGGCACGGCGGCGGTTTGAAACAAAGTATCTCTCCAAGTCGCTGCGCATCGTCGATGACTACGGCCACCATCCGACCGAGATCGCGGCCACGCTGCAGACCGCCCGCCAGCTCAAGCCGCAGCGCGTGGTGGTGCTGTTCCAGCCCCACCGCTACACGCGGACCCGGGCCCTGGCTGACGACTTCGGCAAGGTCCTGGCCACCGCCGATGCGGTGTACGTGACCGATGTCTATCCCGCCAGCGAGCCGCCGATTCCCGGAATCTCCGGAGAAACGATCGTCGAGGCGGTGAAACGCCACGGCGGCGTGGATGTGACCTCCGTGCCCAACCTCGCCACCGCGCACCATCGCGTGGGCAATGACCTCGAACCCGGCGACCTGCTCATCACTCTGGGTGCCGGCAACGTCCACGAGGCCGGCCGCTCGATCGGGAGGGATGCCACCATCGTCGATGACATCCGCAAGCTCGCCCGCGAGGACGAACTCGAGGTCCGCCTCTACGAACCGATGCGCCGCCACTCCACCATGCTGGTCGGCGGACCGGCGCAGTTCTGGATCGAGCCCCGCACCTTCGAGGCCTTCCGCGAGGTCGTGAACTACAGCCGCGAGCGCGGTATCGCCGTGCGCGTCGTCGGCCGCGGCTCGAACCTGCTGGTGCGCGATGGCGGCATCCGCGGCGTCGTCATCCACCCGAAGGGCGGCGCGTTCGACCAGTGTCACGTGGACGACGACGGCCACATCATCGCCGGCGCCGGCGTGCGCCTGAAGAAGCTGGCCAGCGTCGCCCGGGTGGCGGGCATCGGCGGCTTCGAATGGATGGAGGGCATCCCCGGCAACGTCGGCGGTGCGCTGCGCATGAACGCCGGAGCGATGGGTGTGGAGACCTTCGACCAGGTGGTCCGCATGACCTGCCTCGACGAGGATGGCGAGATCCGCGTCCTCCCGCGGGACGGGATCGAGGTCCACTATCGGAACGTGCCTTCGCTTCGCCGTCACTTCGCCCTCCAGGCCGTATTCCGCGGGGAAAAGGACAGCGCGGAAAACATCGACCGCCGCTGGGAGGAATCGCGTGTGAAGCGCCGCTCCACGCAGCCGGTGGCCGCCAGCGCGGGCTGCGTTTTCAAGAATCCGCAGGAGGTCCCGGCCGGCATGCTGGTCGACCAGCTCGGCTACAAGGGCAGCGGCGAGGGCAGGGCCGAGGTCTCGCTGGAGCACGGAAACTTCATCGTCAACCGCGGCGGCGCGACCGCCACGGAAGTGCTGGGCCTGATCGACCGCATCCGCCGCGAGGCCCGCGACAAGCGCGGCATCGAGCTGGAAACCGAGGTCAAGATCATCGGCGAGGACGACTTCACCTTTTGAATCCCTTCATTTCATGAGCGAATCCCCAATCCCTTCTCCCATCGATGGCCTGGTGGCCGTGCTGATGGGCGGCCCCGGTTCCGAGCGCGAGGTTTCCCTGGCCTCCGGCAAGGCCGTCGCCAAAGCCCTGCGCGAGCGCGGCGTCGAGGTCGCCGAGGTCGATGTCACCGGCCCGGATTTCACGCTGCCGGAAGGCTGTGTTTTGGCCTTCAACCTGATCCACGGGACCTATGGCGAGGACGGCGGCCTGCAGGCGGACCTCGAACGACGGGGCATCCCGTACACCGGAGCGGGCGTGGAAAGCAGCCGCGTGGCCTTCGACAAGCATCTCGCCAAGGTCAAGTTCATCGCCGACGGCGTGCCGACGCCGGCCTCCGAAACCATCGATTTGAGCCGGAATGAGACGCCATCGATGTCCTTGCCTTACGTCGTCAAGTCCCCCTGCCAGGGCTCCAGCGTGGGAGTCTACATCGTCCGAACCAAGGAGGAGTCGGACAAGGCGATCCAGGAGGTCGCCCAATACGGGGACACCGCCTTGATCGAGCAATTCGTGGCCGGCCGCGAGCTGACGGTTGCCGTCCTCGACGATACCGCCCTGCCGGTGGTCGAGATCGTGGCGCCAGGCGGTGTCTACGACATGGCCAGCAAGTATCCGTGGCTGAGTGGAGCGCAGGGCAGCCAGTATTTCTGCCCGGCGGAGCTGGACGAGGAAACCCGCATCAAGGTCCAGAAGGCCGCGCTGGCCGCGCACCTATCGCTTGGCATCGAGATCTACTCGCGGGTCGACGTGCTGCTCGACGATGCGGGCGAACCTTTCGTGCTGGAGGCCAACACCATCCCGGGCATGACCGAAACCAGCCTGCTGCCGAAGAGCGCCGCGGCCGCCGGCATCGATTTCTCCGAGCTCTGCCTGCGCATCGGCCGCCAAGGCCTCGAACTCGGCACTCGCTGACGCCTTTCCAAAACCTTGTTCAAACGCCGCACATCCCGAGTCCGAAAACGCCACCAGGTCATGGTGCTGCGGGCCAACGTGATGTCGCCGAGGATCTTCTGGTTCGACTTCCGCCGGGCGCTGGTGAGCGGTCTGCGGTGGATCCTACTGGCGTCGCTGGCCCTAGCCGGGGTGGGGGCCTTGTGGCTCGGGTTCGAGCGCGGACTGTTGAAGAACGACGAGTTCCGCCTGCGCGAGCTGACCATGAACGACAACGCGGCGCTCAGTGAAGCACGCCTGCTGCAGGTCACGGGCATCGATCTCGACGGCAGCGTGTTCGACTGCAATCCGCGCGAGATCCGGGAGAAACTGATGTCGCTTCCGGAGGTCCAGTCCGCGCGGGTCAGTCGGAGCTTTCCCGGAAGTCTGGCGATCGAGATCACCGCCCGCCAGCCGGTGCTGTGGGTGGCCTGCCAGGAGGAGGGCCGGCTGGCGCGCGATCCCGCCAGCGGGCTGCTGGTCGACCGGGACGGGCTGCTCTTTCCCTGCACGGCGGCGATGTGGGAAGAGGCGGAAGGCCTGCCGGTCATCGAACTGGAAAAGGAGCCGTTCCCGCTGGAGGCCGGAATGAAAGTCGAGCATGAGAGCTTCCTGCGCGGCATGCGGCTGCTGGCCGAGGCCCGCAGTGCCAGTCCGGAGGCGGACGAGTGGATCGATACGATCCGCCAATACAAGGGTTGGGGTTCGCAGCTGGTGACCCGCGGTGGTACCGTCGCCACCTTCGGCCACCGTGATCTGAAACGTCAGATGAATGATTTCCTGACGGCTTGCGAGCACGCCGCCGGCACAGGGCGGAAAATCGCCACCATCGAGCTGGTCGGCCGCCGGAACATTCCCGTGACTTTCCAAATCGAGGGCCAGGCCCCGCCCGCCCCCGAGCCCCCCCGCGAAATCGCGCCCACCCGCCCGGTTTCAGATTTGCAGAAACTACTGGAACGATAGGAAAACAGGTCAGCACCCGAACCATGGCACGCAGCAAAATCCACGTGGGACTCGAAATCGGCACCAGCAAGATTTGCATGGTCGTCGGCGAGGTGAAGGCGGATGGCTCGGTCAAGATTCTCGGCGTCGGCCAGTCGAAGTCCGTCGGCGTCCGCAAGGGCGAGATCTACGATTTCCCCCAGGTCCGCGCCTGCGTGAAGGACGCGCTGGTCAAGGCCGAGGACGCCAGCGACGTGGAAATCGGCAGCGTGTTTCTCGCTGTGACCGGATCGCACATCCAGGGCGTGAACCACCAGGGCAGCTTCCGCCTGCCGGAAAGCGAGGACACCATCGAGCCGGAGCACGTGCGCGAGGCCAAGGAGATCGCCCGCTCGGTGACCATCCCGCCGGACCACGTCTATCTGCACCACATCGTGCGGCGCTACGGCGTCGATGGCTACCACCACGCGACCAGCCCGGTCGGGCTCACCGGTCGCACGGTCGAGGCGGACTTTCACATCGTGCACGGCATCCGCTCGCGGATCGAGAATCAGATCAAGTGCGTGCGGGAGATGCCGCTGGATGTCGATGAGCTGGTTTTTTCCCCGATCGCCGCCGCGCAGGTGGCGCTGAACCGCGAGGCCCGCGAGCGCGGCGCGCTGGTGATCGACATCGGGGGTGGCACCACCGACTACGCGCTCTACACCGATGGCCTGATCGAGGCCAGCGGCTGCATCCCGGTCGGCGGCGACCACATCACGAACGACATCCACCTGGTCACCGGGCTTCCCTTTTCCAAGGCGGAGCTGCTCAAGGTCCGCGAGGGCGATGCCTCGGGCGACCCGGCCCGCGGGGTGGGCACGGTCAAGGTTTCCGACGAGAAAGGCTTCGCCGAGGCCGAGGTGAAGCGCCAGCTGCTCAATGACATCATCCGCCACCGCCTCGAGGAAACCCTGCGCCTGCTGGTCAGGAAATTGCCGGAGGGCGCCTTGGAGCGCGTCGGCATGGGAATCTTCCTCGCCGGCGGGACCAGCCTGATGCGCGGCTTCGGCGAGCTGGCGAGCGATGTTTTCCAGAAAGACATCTACCGTCCCGAGCCGCCGGAGCTGAGCGGCGTGCAAGCAAGTTTCAAGGATCCCCAGTTCACAACGGCGCTGGGACTCATCCGCTATGCCCAGGTCGTGGAAAGCGACCGGGCTCCCAAGCGCGGCTTCCTCAGCCGACTCTGGCCGTTCGCCCGATAACACTGCCACCCTGCCATGATCGAATTCCCACGAGATCCCCAGAACATCATCCCCACCTCCTCGGTGAAAATCGTGGGCTTGGGGGGAGCCGGAACCAACATGCTCGACCGCGTCGCGCTCGACGGACTGGATGGTGCCGAGCTGCTCGCGCTGAACACCGACATCCGCACGCTGTCCGCCTCGGTGGCGAAGGAGCGGGTCCAGCTGGGCCGCAACCTCACCAAGGGCCTCGGCACCGGCGGCGATCCCGAACTGGGCAACCAGGCGGTGATGGAGGCGGAGGACGAAATCCGCGCCTCGCTCAAGGGCCGCCGCATCGTCTTCATCTGCGTCGGCCTCGGCGGCGGCACGGGTTCGGGCGCGGCCCCGATCGTTGCCCGCATTGCCCGCGAGGAGGGAGCTTTCGTGGTCATGTTCGCCACCATGCCGTTCGGGTTCGAGGGCCGCCGTCGCCGCGAGCAGGCGGAAACCGCGCTCAACGAACTGGCGGTCCTCTCCAACGCCCTCGTGACTTTCGACAACAGCCGCATGGGTGAGCTGGTGCTGGCGAAGCAGGGCATTCACGAGGCCTTCGCCGCCGCCGACCGCATGATCTCCGAGAGCATCAAGGCGGTCATCCGCCTGGTCGTCCGCCCGGGGCTGATCAACGTCGGCCTCGACGACCTGATGAGCGCCCTCCGCACGACCCGCTCGCGGTGCCTCTTCGGCTCCGGCATCGCCCGCGGCAAAGACCGTGCGCAAAAAGCCCTGCGAAACGCCCTCGGCAGCCCGCTGCTCGACCAGGGAGCGCTGCTCAAGGACGCCCAGACCGTTCTCGTCCACCTCTGCGGCGGCGAGGATCTTACCCTGTTCGAGATCGAGCTGCTGATGGAAAGCCTCGGCAAGCACGTGCCCGAGACCGCCCAGGTCCTGTTCGGCGCTGCGGTCGATCCGGGCATGAGCGATCAGCTCAGCATCACGCTGGTCAGCTCGCTGCCGGAAGAGCGGCTCCGCCGCACCATGCCGGACGAGGAATACCGGCGCAGCACCCCGTCGCTGGAACCGAGCGTCGGCTTCGCCGCGGCGGCGGTCGCGGAAGATCCCGAGGAGGCCGTCGAGGAGAAGCACGAACCGGAAGCCGAGCCTCCGAGGTCGGAACAGAGCGGCTTTTCTCCGGTCGAAGAGCCGGTGAGCCCCTTCGACGCGGAGGAGGGGGAAACGGAGGAAGGACAGGCCGAACCCGAGAGCCCTCCGACGGACGAGAAAGCGCCGGCGGAAAGCGAGCCGGAGAAGCCCCCGGTGGCGGAAAAGAAGGTGCTCCCGATCGATGATCTCCCGGACCTGCCGGAAATCGACGACCTCGAGGAAGCCGCGGAGCTGGCGGACGAGTCCGAGGCAAAAGCCGAGGACAAGCCCTCGGACCCGGAGGAGGAAATCGAAGATCTGGACGTTCCCTTCGCTGAAGCTCCGCCCGGACCGCGCGGGAAGGCGGCTGCAAAGCCCGAGACCGGCAAGGAACCGGAAGCGGATTCCCAAGGCGATCTGGAACCCGGATCCAAGCCGGAAAGAAAGGCCGCAAGGGAGCCGAAGGGCGAGTCCGATGAATCGCTGTTTTCGTCACCCAAGGCTGGCCAGGGCGAGCTGACGTTCGACAGCGGTCCCAAGGGTCGGTTCGAGGGCTCGGATCCCAGCCTGGTCGATGGCGAGGATCTCGACGTGCCTGCCTTTCTCCGGCGGAAACGCTGATCGGGGTGCGCGAACACGGAATCCCTGATGCCGCAGGGTACGCGAAAGTTTGCCACGACTTCCACCGTAGTAGCACGGTTTTCAGAACGGTTTCACGCGGGACGACTCCCCGCGTAGAAAATCGGATCTACAAATCTCGTGGAGCTACGTAACGCTTTTGAGTCGCGATTAGGTTAGACAGCCCCCCTTCCTCATGACCGAACAGCTTCACGACCGGTTCATTCCTCTTGCGCTCGAACTCCAGCGATCGACCGGTTTCGGCATGCTCGTCGGCATTCTATGCCAGCGTTTCCCCGATCTGATCGAGGCGCCGTGGGACGGCTGGGCGGTTACGGTTTCGCCGGAGGGCGTGATGCTCGGAATCGGCCGCGGCCGGGAGGGCGAGAACCTGAGCGGCGAGCGGAACGGGTCGTTTCCTGAAACCGTGCAGCTGGATGCGGTGATCGAGGCGATGGAGAAGGAGGATTCATCCTGCCTGGCCATCCGCTGCCATGATCGACCGTCCGCGTGGCACCAGCTTTCCCGCATCCTGCGTGGCGAGGGTGAGCCCAGCGACGCCCTGGTCGGCCGGATTTACAACAACAGTCGCACCGATACCCTGTGGTGCGTCGCCCGCTCCAAGGGGCGGTTCAGCGACGAGCAACTGCAGGTCTTCGAGCTGATGTTGCTCAGCGCCCGCGCGGCCGCCGAGCGGCTGGCAGCGGGCAACCTCGAGCGGCAGTTCCGGAAAATCTACCTCGGATCACCTCCTTCGGCCCACACGGCGGTGTTTCTTCTGCATCCGAATGGCGATGCCCTGCCGATCAATTTCCAGGCGATCCGACTGGCCGAAGCTTGGTGGAGCGACGACCAGGCTTTCGGAAAAGTCGATGAAACCGCGCTCGCCGATCTCAAGCGGACCCTCGGGCTGGCCTGGGCGGACCCCGTGACGTCCGAATTCCGCCGGGTGGATGTTCCTCTCGGGGAAGGTGGGCCGAAACCCTTCATGGCGATGCCACGGGGCAACGGGGAGATCCTCATGCTTCACTTTGCCGATTCCGCCGCGATCTGTGGCGAAGAGGCGCTCAGTGCCGTGCTTACCCGGCGGCAAAAGGAGATCATGGGATGGATCGCCGAGGGCAAGACCAGTGCCGAGGTCGCGATCATTCTCAACATCAGCCCGCGGACCGTCGAGAAGCACCTGGAGGCCGTGTTCCAGCGCCTCGGCGTGGAAAACCGGATCGCGGCCGTGCGGCGTTACCTCGACTTGAAGTCGGGTCTGGTCGATTGATCCGGACTCAATAGCCGAGCCACGGGCCGAGCCACTTCTCGGCCTCCTCGAGCGTCCAGCCCTTGCGCCGAGCGTAGTCTTCCACCTGGTCCTTCTGCAGTTCGCTGAGGGCGAAATACTTGCTCTCCGGATGGGAGAACATCAAGCCGCAGACCGCGGCGCCGGGGTGCATGGCGCAGCTTTCGGTGAGGGTGACTCCGGTTTTCTCCGATGCTTCCAGTAGTTCGAAAAGGATCGGCTTTTCGGTGTGGTCCGGCTGCGCCGGGTAGCCGGGAGCCGGGCGGATGCCGCGATACTTTTCCTTGATCAGTTCGTTGTGGTTGAACTCGTTCGGCCGCTCGTAGCCCCACTCGACCCGCGCACGGTGGTGGAGCAGCTCGGCAAAGGCCTCGGCCAGGCGGTCGGCCACGGCCTTGATCATGATCGATTTGTAGGGGTCGGTCTCCTTCTCGGAAACCTCCTTCGCCCACTCGTCCGCGCCGTGGATGCCGACGACGAAGCCGCCGAGGTAGTCGGGGGTTGAAGAAGAAACAAAGTCACTCAACGCCAGGTGGGGTTTGTCGCTTTCCTTGGCGAGCTGCTGGCGGAGGGTGTGGAGACGGGTGCGCTCGCTACGGCGTTCGTCGTCGGTCCAGACGATGAGGTCGTCGCCATCGGCATTGGCCGGGAAGAAGCCGTAAATGCCGCGGGCGGTCAGGCGCTTCTCGGCGATGATCTGTTCGAGCAGTTCCTGCGCCTCGGCGAAGAGCTCTTGCGCCTGTTTTGCGCCTTCCTCGTTCTTCGTTTTCAGGGTTCTGGTTTCGCGGTCCCACACGCCGCGGATTTCCCAGGCGTGAAAGAAGGGGGTCCAGTCGATGTATTCGGCGAGCTCGCGCAGCGACTGGTTTTCGATGAGGCGGGTGCTGAGGAAGTTGGGCTTGGCGGGCGTGTAGTTTTCCCAGCCGCCCTCGGGGATGAAGCGGTTGGAAACCGCTTCTCCATAGGAAACGGTGGCCTTGTCCTTCTTGTTGAAGGTCTCGCGGAGCTTCTCGTGCTTGGCCTCGTTGTCGGCGACGAACTTGTCGCGGGCGTCTTCGGACAGCAGCGAGGTGGTGACGGGCACGGCGCGCGAGGCGTCGAGGACGTGGACGACCGGGCCGCTGTAGTGCGGTGCGATCTTCACCGCGGTGTGCGCGGCGGAGGTGGTGGCACCGCCGATGAGCACGGGGATGCCGCGCTTTCCGAAGCCGCGGCGCTCCATTTCCTTGGCCACGTGCACCATCTCGTCGAGCGAGGGAGTGATGAGGCCGGACAGGCCGATGACGTCGGCGCCGATCTCCACGGCCTTGTCGAGAATCTTGTCGCAGGCGACCATCACGCCGAGGTCGGTGACCTCGTAGCCGTTGCAGGCGAGGACGACGCCGACGATGTTCTTGCCGATGTCGTGGACGTCGCCCTTGACGGTGGCGATGAGGAACTTGCCGGCGGTTTCCGGCTCGTCGTCGTCGGGGCTTAGCGCGGCTGCGTGGCCGCTTCCTGCTTGGCCTTCTTCTCGCTCGCTTCGTTCAGGAGCTGCAGGGATTTCTCCTCCAGTTTCGCGAAGCGGGCCTCGGCGTAGCGGCGCAACGAATCTCCCGAGGATTTCGTCGGTGTATCTTTCGTCGCCGGCTTGCTCATCGAAGGCAGCTTCGGCGATGCGGGTGCCTGATTCAAGGAGAAGTTCCCTGGAGTCATGGAGTCGCTGGCGGAGCCAGTCGGCATCGACGCGCACGGCGGGGGCGCGGTCGGGCCCGACGGTGCGGGAGTTGTCGGCGACCCAGAAGGAGAAGTTGAAGCGGTGGGCATGGCGGTCGAGGAGTTGCAGTGCGGAGCGGGCGGATTGGTAGTGGCCGTTGGCGGCGCGGGTGAGGGGGACGATGCGTCCGCCTTCTTCGACGGCGCGGGCGATCATGTTGCGGACCGCTTGTTCCCAGGTGCAGTAAACGAAGCGGATCTGGACGAGCAGGCCGGCATCGAGGGCGGCATCGATGTGCGGGACGCTGCGGTCGAAGTTCTGCAGCGTGCCGTCCATCACCAGCTCGGCGTCCCCGGCATCGAGGTCGCGGGTGGCGGTGGTCTTGCCGCTGCCCTGGCCGCCGGCGTTGAAGGCGATCAGCGCGGGGAAATCCCGGCCCTTGAGTTCGTCGAGCTTGCGGAAGTAGAGCCAGTCGATGAAAGCCCCCGCGGGCTCGAGCGTGGCGACGCTCCAGCGCTGCCGGCTGGCGCGGTCGGCGGCATAGAGCGGGCTGAGTTCCTGGGCGACATTGCGATCGAGGATGAGTCCTTCGCGCGAGTCGGCGAGGGCGTCGTAGGCGCAACGCGCCGCTTCGAGGTTCCCGGCGAGCTGAGCGGCGAACTCCTGTTCGACGCGGCGTTCCTCGTCGCTGAGGTCGGGGTAGGGGGTGTAGGAAAAACCGTCCGCCAGGGTGACCGGAGCCGGATCCTCACCGGCGGCGAGTTCGTGGAGGAAACGTCGCGTCTCCTGCTTGGCGAGCTTTTCCGCCTCCATAAAAGGTTCCAGATAAGCGACCGCCTTCTTCATCACGCGGGCCGACTTGACGACCTGCGGCAGGAACATTTTGCCGGCGCCGAAGAGGTCGCCGACGACGCCCATGCCGTCCATCAGCGGGCCTTCGATGACCTTGAGCGGGCGGCCGTACTTCGCGCGGGCTTCCTCGGTGTCCTCGTTGATGAAGGTGTCGATGCCCTTGAGCAGCGCGTGTTCGAGGCGCTTCTCGACCGGGGCCTCGCGCCAGGCGAGGTCCTGCGCCTGGGCTTCCTTTTTCACGCCCTTGAATTGCTCGGCGAAATCGAGCAGGCGCTCGGTGGCGTCGGGGTCGCGGTTGAGGAGGACGTCCTCGACGTGCTTGAGCATGTCGGGCGCGATCTCGTCGTACACTTCGAGCATGCCGGCATTGACGATGCCCATGTCCATGCCCGCCTTGCCGGCGTGATAGAGGAAGGCGGCGTGCATCGCCTCGCGCACCGGGTTGTTGCCGCGGAAGGAGAAGGAGACGTTCGATACGCCGCCGGAGACCTTGGCGCCGGGCAGGTTCTTCTTGATCCACTCGGTGGCCTTGAAGAAATCGACGGCGTAGTTGTTGTGCTCCTCGATGCCAGTGGCGACGGTGAGGATATTGGGGTCGAAAATGATGTCCTGCGGGTTGAAGCCGACCTCATCGACCAGAATGCGGTAGGCGCGCTCGCAGATGCGGATCTTTTCCTCGTAGGTCGCGGCCTGGCCCTTCTCGTCGAAGGCCATGACGACCGTGGCCGCGCCGAATTTCATGATCGTGCGGGCCTGCTCCTTGAAGCGCTCCTCGCCTTCCTTGAGCGAGATCGAGTTCACGATGCCCTTGCCCTGGAGGCACTTCAGGCCGGCTTCGATGATCTCCCATTTCGACGAATCGACGGTGATCGGCACCTTGGTGATGTCCGGCTCGGACTGCACGAGATTGAGGAAACGGGTCATCATTTCCACGCCGTCGATCAGGCCGTCGTCGAAGCAGATGTCGATGACCGGCGCGCCGTTCTCGACCTGCTGGCGGGCGACGCTGAGCGCGTCCTCGAGCCGGCCTTCCTGGATCATCTTCCGGAACACGGGTGAGCCGGCGACGTTGGTGCGCTCACCGATCATGAGGAAATTCTTGTCCGGCGTGTGGTTGTAGGGCTCGGTGCCGGCGAGGCGAAGTACGGGAGGGATCGTAGGAAGCTTGCGCGGGGCGACGCCCTTCACGCCCTTGGCGATGCCGGCGATGTGTTCGGGCGTGTTGCCGCAGCAGCCGCCGGCGAGGTTGATGAAGCCGGCGCGGGCGAACTCGCCGACCAAGCGCTCCATGTCCTCGGGCAGGTAGGGGAAGCCGGTCTTCGACAGCGGGTCGGGCATGCCGGCGTTCGGGTAGCAGGAAACGTAGGTGCCGCAGACGTTCGACAGCTCCTCGATGAAGGCGCGCATTTCCTCGGGGCCGAGCGAGCAGTTGAGGCCGACGGCGAGCGGCTTGACGTGCTCGACCGAGTTCCACAGCGCCTCGACCTTCTGGGCGGAGATCATCGTTTCCCCGCCCCGACCGACGGCAGCGGAAATGATGATCGGCAGGCGGAAGCCGTCCTCCTCGAACACGTCCTGCGCGGCCACCGCGGCGGCCTTGGCGTTGAGCGCGTCGAAGATCGTCTCGATCATGAGGATGTCGACGCCGCCGGCGACCAGCGAGCGGATCTGGCGTTTGTAGTCCTCATAGACCTGGTCGAAGGTGACCGAGCGGAAGCCGGGGTCGTTGGGATCGACCGCGGCGTTGTTGAGGCCGACGGTAAGCGGGCCGATCGCGCCGGCGACGTAGCGCGGGATGCCGGTCTCGGCGGCGACCTTGTCGCAGGCCTCGCGGGCGAGTTGGGCGGACTTGAAATTGATCTCGTGGGCGAGGTCCTTCAGGAACGGGTCGTCGAGGACCTTCTGGTAGAAAGCGGGGTCCTTGCGGCCCTTGCCGGTCTCGCGCGGGTCCTCGACGAAGAACTCGCTCTGGGCGATCGAGGTGCCGGAAAAGGAGTTCGTTTCGATGATGTCGGAGCCGGCCTCGAGGAAGCGGCGGTGGATGTCGGAAATGACGTCCGGGCGGGTGAGGCAGAGGATGTCGCCGTTGTTGAGCAGGTCCTTTTCGGTGTCCTTGAAGCGCTCGCCACGGGCGTCGGATTCGGTGAGTCCGTAGCCGCGGATGGTGGTTCCCATGGCGCCATCCAGCATCAGGATGCGCTGTTCGAGGGCGGCAACGAGGTCGGCGGTGGCGTCGGGGCGCGGCATGCCGGGAACCTACGGAATCGGCCCGGGGTCGCAAGATTCAAATCATCGTATCGTGATGCGATGATGGGTTGGAGCGCCGATTATGAAATCGGCATCGCCAGTTCTGGGATGTGGCTGTTCGAGGTAGAGCCTGCGTAGCGGCTACAAGGCCTCCTATCGAGGGTTCATCCAGCACTGGGGCGAGGCGATGCCGATTGTCCTGAAGAGGCGAGGGGTTTGGAGCGCCGATTATGAAATCGGCATCGCCAGTTCTGGGATGTGGCTGTTCGAGGTAGAGCCTGCGTAGCGGCTGCAAGGCCTCCTATCGAGGGTTCATCCAGCCCCCGGGGCGAGGCGGTGCCGATTTCATAATCGGCGCTCCTTACTGCGCCTGCACGGCGGTGAGGGCGATGGTGTAAAGGATGTCTTCCACCGAGGCACCGCGGCTGAGGTCGTTGACCGGTTTGCGCAGGCCTTGGAGCATGGGGCCCATCGAAATGACGTTGGCGGAGCGCTGGACGGCCTTGTAGGTGGTGTTGCCGGTGTTGAGGTCGGGGAAAATGAAGACGTTGGCGCGGCCGGCGACCTTGGAGTCGGGGGCTTTCGTTTTCGCGACTTCGGCGATGGTGGCGGCGTCGTATTGCAGCGGGCCGTCGATGATGAGCTCGGGCGCGCGTTGTTTGGCCAGCTCGGTGGCTTGGCGGACTTTCTCGACCTCGCTGCCGGCACCGGAGCCAAGGGTGGAGTAGGAAATCATGGCGACGATGGGATCGATGCCGAAGGCCTTCGCCGAGTTGGCGCTCTGGATCGCGATGTCGGCCAGCGTTTCGGCGTCGGGATCGGGGTTCACGGCACAGTCGCCATAGACGAGCACCTGGTCGGGCAGGCACATGAAGAAGACCGAGGAAACGGCCTTGGCGGCGGGGGCGGTCCGGATGAGTTGCAGGGCCGGGCGAATGGTGTCGGCGGTGCTGTGGACGGCGCCGGACACGAGGCCGTCGACCTCGTCCATGGCGAGCATCATGGTGGCGAACACGACGTTGTCGCGCAGCGCCTCGCGGGCGGCGAGTTCGGTGAGGCCCTTCTTTTTCCGCAGCTCGAGGAGGGGCTCGAGGAAACGGTCGCGCTCGGGGGTGGGGTCGAGAATTTCCACCAGCGGCGGCAGCCTGAGGTTGTTGACGCGCGCGACTTCGAGGATCTGGTCGGGATCGCCGACGAGCACGCATTTCGCGATCCCGCGCTCGGCGCAGCGGACGGCGGCCTGGACGGTGCGGGGCTCGTCGCCTTCGGGCAAAACGATGCGCTTGAGGTGGGCGCGGGCGGTCTTGGCG
Organism: Haloferula sargassicola; assembly: GCF_040362925.1. Classification (NCBI taxonomy): domain Bacteria; kingdom Pseudomonadati; phylum Verrucomicrobiota; class Verrucomicrobiia; order Verrucomicrobiales; family Verrucomicrobiaceae; genus Haloferula; species Haloferula sargassicola. The sequence continues at coordinate 47,268 of NZ_BAABRI010000025.1, read as the reverse complement.
ATGCGGTGGCGGAAGGCGGGCGGGGAAAGGCGCTTGGCGACGTGGGTGGCGCAGCGCTCGCGCAGCCAGTTGGCATCGGTCGAGCGGGCGACGGTGTCCATGACCTGGCCAATGCGTTCGACGTCCTGGACGGGCAGCTCGGGGTTGAGTTCGTGAAGGCGCTTCGCGATCTCGAAGGAGGTGTCGGGCACGCAGATGAGGGGCGTGCCGCCGTCGAGCTCGAAGGCGTCCTGGCAGAAACGCAGGACTCGGGCGTCCGGCTCCATGTCGGAGGTGAGGATGAGGCCGGCGAGCTGGATCGAGCGGGTGGCGGCGTGGGCGGCGGCGAAGATGATGTCGGAGCGGTCCGAGGGGGTGACGATGAGGTTTCCGGAACGGAGCGCGCCGAGCATGTTCGGGACCGAGCGGGCGCAGAGGGAGATCTTCTTGATGCGGCGGCCGGTCATGTCGCCGGCCATGAGGACGGAGCCGCCTAACAGATCGACCACGTCGCACATGCGCGGCGCGGCGAGGTCGGGGTTGTCGGGGATGATGCCGATGACTTCGTAGTCGCCCCGTTTCGCCGCCAGGCGGGCGGAAAGCGCGGGCAGCAGGCTGGGGGTGTCGGACGTGGTGCCGAGGTCGGCGGCGAGGGCCGCGGCATCGACGTGGTTGAGCATCACGGCCGGCTTGATGCGGCGGAAATGGTCGGGGAGTTGGCGCAGGATGTGGTCGAGCTGGTCGGCGATGGCGGCGACGGTGTCGCCCTCCTCGGGCCGGGTGACGAGGACGACCTCGGCATTGAGCGCGCGGGCGAGGGCGGCGTTGAGCTTGGTGGCGTTGGGCAGGTCGTGCGAATTGACGAGGCCCTCGACGAGGACGACGTCGTGTTTCCGCGGCAGCGGTTCGTAGCGGCTGACGACTTCCTCCATCAGGTCGTCGATGTCGTCCTTGCTCATCGCATGGCGGACCGTCTGGTGCGGGATCGGCTCGGGCGGCGTGAGCGTGGTGGTGGCCTCGAGGTAGGCGGACGAGCGGTCGTAGTCCTCGCCCGGGTGCGGTTGGCCGAGGGCCTTGAAAAAGCCGACATCGACGCCGAGTCGGTCGAGCGCGCGGACGAGGCCGATGCTGACCGAGGTGAGGCCGACGTTTCGTCCGACCGGGACGGTGAGGAAGGTGTGCTGGGGCATGGCTCAGGCTTGTGCGAGGACTTCGCGGGTGGCGGTGGCGATGGCGAACTCTTCGTTGGTGGGAATGACAAGTACGGCGGGCTTCGTACCATGCGGGCTGATCCGGCCGGCGGTGGTGCGGCCGTGCTCGAGGTTGGCCGCTTGGTCGAGTTTCAAGCCGAGCACGCCGAGTTGGGCGACGGTTTCGCGGCGGATCATGGCGGAGTTTTCGCCGATGCCGCCGGTGAAAACGAGGGCGTCGGGCGGTCCGCCGAGCGCGGCGCAGAGGCCGCAGAGTTCGCGGGCGAGGCGGAAGGTGAAGACGTCGATGGCAAGGCGCGCGGCAGGGTCGCCGGCGGCCTCGGCCTCGGCGAGCTGGCGCATGTCGGAAATGCCGGCCAGTCCGGTGAGGCCCGACTTCTGGTTGAGGAGGTCGGTGATTTCCTGAAGCGACATCCCGGTCTGGCGGTGGAGGAAGGCGTGGAGGTTGGGATCAACGTTGCCGCTGCGGGTGCCCATGACGAGGCCTTCGAGCGGGGTCAGGCCCATGGTGGTGTCGACCGATTTGCCATCGAGCACGGCGGTGGCGCTGCAACCGTTGCCGAGGTGGGCGGTGAGCAGGCGGTGCTTTTCCGGGAGGCCGAGGGCGTGGGCGGCTTTGGCGGCGACGTAGGCGTGGCTGGTACCATGGAAGCCGTAGCGGCGGACGTCGTGCTCGCGGTAGAGTTCGTCGGGAATGGCGTAGCGATAGACCTTCGGCGCGATGCTTTGGTGGAAGGCGGTGTCGAACACGGCGACCTGCGGGATGCCGGGGAAGACGGCGGAGGCGGCCTCGATGCCGAGGGCGTTCGGGATGTTGTGCGAGGGTGCGAGCGGGGCGAGCAGGCGGATCGAGGCGAGGACGTCGGCATCGATGAGGACGGGTTTCGAAAACCGCTGGCCGCCGTGGACGGTGCGGTGGCCGATGGCGGTGACGGGCTCGAGCCCGGGTTGGGCGCGGAGGGCGTCGATCGCGGAACGCAGGGCGGCGGTGTGGTCGCCGGGGGCATCGACGGCGAGGTCGACGTAGCCATCGCCGGCGAGGTGCATTTTTCCGCGGGCGTCGGGGCTGTTGAGGCGCTCGACGATGCCGTGGGCGGCGGGTTGGGGATCGTCGGCGGCGAAAAGGGCGAACTTCACCGAGGACGAGCCGCAGTTGATGACGAGGACGGCCATGACGGGGGCAGTCTCCCGCACATGGGGAGCGGGTCAACGGCAATGCCGGAAGCGCGGGGAATTCGGCAATTTCGGCGGAGGGAATCGGGGTTTTTCAACCGCAGATGAACGCGGATGGACGCAGATGGTTTTTGAGGCGGGCTGCTGGGGGTTGGGAATCAGGATGGATGGGATTTTTGGGATGGATGGGATCGGTTGTTTTTTTGATCTGCGTTCATCGGCGTTTATCTGCGGTTTTGATCTGAAGCCGCACGGGGAGATTGAGGATGGCGGTGGGGGGTGCAGGATGGAGGGGTATGAAAGAGCTGGAGAACAGCAGGGAGGTGTGGACGCGGATCGTGCGGGCGGGGTCGCGGGTGTTCGTGTGCGGGGGGGCGTCGGTGCCGCGGGAGTTGATGCGGCGGTTTCTGAAGGCGGCGGAGGGGATGCGGGATGTGGAGCTGGTGCACATCCACACGCTGGGGAAGGTGCCGTGGGTGGATCCGAGGTTCGCGGAAAACCTGCGGACGAACTCGTTTTTCCTGACGCCGGAGCTGGGCGATGCGGTGCTGGAGGGGCGGGCGGATTACACGCCGGCTTCGATGTCGGAGGTGCCGAAGTTCTTCAGCTCGACCGTGTTGCCGATCGATGTGGCGCTGATTTCGGTGAGCCCGCCGGATGCGAAGGGTCGGGTGTCGCTGGGGGTGAGCGTGGACGTGGCGAAGGCGGCGGTGGAGGCGGCGCGGGTGGTGGTGGCGCAGGTGAATCCGCGGATTCCATTCACGAAAGGGGATGGCACGCTGCCGGTGGAGAAGATCGATTGGTTCATCGAGAAGGAGGAGCCGCTGGCGACGCTGGCGAAGCTGAAGCGCGACCCGGTGCGGGAAAAGATCGGGGCGTATCTGGCGGAGCTGGTGGATGACGGCTCGACCTTGCAGGTGGGGCTGGGAACCACGGCGCGGGCGGCGATTTCCGCGCTGCGGGGACACCGGCATCTGGGGATCCACAGCGGGCTGCTGTGCGATGAGTTGATGGAGCTGATCCGTGGTGGGGCGGTGGATCATTCGCGGAAACATTTCATGACGGGCAAGGCGGTGGTGAGCCACGCGCTGGGGTCGAAGGCGCTCTATGATTTCGTGGCGGAATGCGGGGAGCTGGAGTTCCGGACGAGCGACTGGGTGAACGATCCGGGGATCATCGCGATGAATCACAAGATGGTGGCGGTGAACGGCGCGCGGCAGATCGACATCACGGGGCAGGTGATGCGCGATGCGGCGGGGCACCGGTTTCATGGCGGGATCGGGGCGCAGCTGGATTTCCTGCGTGGATCAGCGGGGAGCGCGGGCGGGCGGCCGGTGCACGTGCTGCGCTCGACGAGCGAGGACGGCGAGGTGTCACGGATCGTGGCGAGCCCGCCGGAAGGGACCGTGGTTTCGACCGGGCGGACGGACGTGTACTATGTGATCACCGAGCACGGCGTGGCAAGCCTGCGCGGGAAGAGCATCCGCGAGCGGGCGCTGGAGATGATCCAGATCGCGGATCCGAAGTTCCGCGAGGAGCTGATGCGCGGGGCGCACGCGCGGGGGTGGATTCCGAAGTTCGTGTCGGTCGCGCCGACCAGCCTGGCGCCGGGCGATGTGAAGTCGGGCGTGGAGTATCGACGGCTGCGACTGGGCGATGGCAGCCGGTCGTTTTTCCTGCGGCCGCTGCATGCCTCGGATGTACGACGTTTGCAGGAGTTCTTCTACAGCCACAGCGAGGAAACGGTGCGCAACCGGTATGGCTACCTGCGCGAGTCGATGCCGGCGGACTCGGCATTCAAGCTGGTGGGCGTGGACCAGTCGAGGGATCTGGCGCTGGGGATTTTCGAGGAAATCGGGCTCGGAAGGGAGCCGGTGATCCGGGCGGTGGGGCGGTTTTATCGCGATGTGGCGGTCGACTCGGCGGAGGTGGCCTTCGTGGTGCACGACGAGACGCGGCGGATGGGGATGGCGGGCGAGCTGGTCGATGAGCTGGCGCGGGTGGCGAAGAAGCGGGGGATCGTGGAGTTCTGGGCGTCGGTGCTGCCGACGAACACGCCGATGATCCGCTTGTTCGAGAAAATCGGAGGGAAGTCGCGGAGGGAGGATGGCGAGCTGCATTTCCGGATGCCGGTGGCGGCGGTGTCGAAGAGACGCGGGGAAACGGGGAAGGCCTCCGTTTCGGCGAAGCCGGCCAAGGTGGCGGTGGGCTGGTTTTGGTCGAAAGAGTGCCTGAAGCACGACGGCGGACCGGGCGAGGTGGAGAATCCGCGGCGGTATCAGGTGCTCGGCGAGGCGTTGGCGAAGGCAGCGGAGCGGCTGGGTGCGGTTGATCTAACAGGACGGTTGGCGACGCGGGCGGAGCTGCTGCGTTGTCATGCGGCGCACTATTTGGATCTGGTGCATATCGATGTCGAATCACTGGCCGACCGGCTGCGGACGGGAGACACGGCGATTTGTCCGGAAAGCGAACACGTCGCGATGCTGGCAACCGGTGCTGGTCTCGAAGCGGTGGCGGCGGTGATGGATGACCGGGTGAAGCGGGCTTTTGTGGCGGTACGGCCGCCGGGTCACCACGCCACGGCGGACCGCGGGATGGGGTTCTGCATCTACAACCACGTCGCGCTGATGGCGCGGCACGCGCAGGAGGAGTTCGGGGTGCAGCGGGTCTTGATCGTCGACTGGGACGTGCACCACGGGAACGGGACTCAGGACCTGTTTTTTGCGGATCCGGACGTGTTTTACTTTTCGACGCACGAGGAGGGGATTTTTCCATTCACGGGTGGCGAGGACGAGACCGGCGCGGGTCGTGGCATCGGGACGACGATGAACGTGCCGCTGAAGCACCGGTCGCATGGAAAAGCGGTGCTTTCGGCGATCGAGGACCGGCTGGTGCCGGCGATGGAGAAATTCCGGCCGGGGCTGGTGTTGATTTCCGCGGGCTTCGATGCGCTGGCGAGCGACCCGCTGGGAGGCTTGAAGCTGGTGCCGGAGGATTTCGCGGAGCTGACGCGGGCGGTGGTGAGGATCGCGGACCGCTGGGCGGGAGGACGGGTGGTTTCCGTGCTCGAAGGCGGCTACGATCCGGAAGGCCTGGCGAAGGCGGCGGTGGCGCATTTTGAGGCGCTGGGGCAATCCTAAAGATTTCGTCGCCACGATCGGGGTTCACGGCTCTGGTGGAATAGGGAAATGATCAGGATCTCGCCCTCGTCGCGGATTGTGTAAATGATGACGTAGGGAAACCTGCGGAGGCTGCACCTTCTGAAATCATCCTTCAAAGGACTCCAGGCCTCGGGAAACTGGAGAATTCGGGAAATGGCGGCGTCCACTTCCTCCAAAAATTCAGCGCCGAGGCCTTCGACCTCCTGATGGTAAAACTGCGCCGCTTCGGTCAGCTCCAACAGCGCCGGCGACAGGAAGCGGTAGGTCATTTTTTGAAGCGGGCCTTCAGATCCGCCAAGGCTGCGGGGCCATCGACGGATGAAATCTCTCCGCCTTGGAATGCCTGAAGACGGTCGCTCGATTCGCGAATCCATGCAGCCTCAAGGTCAGGCGAAGTAAGAGTCAAACTGGCAAGCAGCCGGTCTGCCAAGAGCGCCCGATCCTTTTCCGGAAGGAGGAGGGCCTCTTTTTGAAGGATTGCCGTGTCCATGAACGGAGAGGATAGCTCGTGCGGCTCCGACAGCAATCTCGAGGTGGTCCTTTTTCCCGAGTGAGGTGCGGGTTTTGGCGACGCGCGTGCAGTTGAGATGGAAATTTCGAGGACGTCCGGATCGTCGGAGTGGTGGAGGCGAACTGAAGTCGAGCCAGCCGGTGGAAGCTACGATCCAGAGCGTCATTGAGGCGGTTCGAGCGCGGCCAGAAACTGTTCCGGGCGATAAACCGGGATGTCAGCCTTTGTGAAGTCGTCGAGATTGCGGGTAACGATGCATTGGGCTCCGGCCTGGAGCGCCGCTTCGTGGAGGACGGCATCCTCGAAATCGGGCATGTCCCGGGTGAGTGCTGAGCGAATGACGGCCTGGTTGACTGCGGCCACTCCGAAGATCGACATCAGCGAACCGAGCTTGGAGAGGCTCGCCTTGTCGCCCAAGTGGCGGGCAGCGATGTAGTGGATGGTCGTCAGGGTGGTCGCGCACAAAAGTCCCTGGCATCGGCCGGTCTCGACGGCGGAAAGTACACCGGCCGAGGCTTGGAGGTGGGGCTCGCGCCCGAGCATCACGTCGAGGACGACGTTGGTATCGACCAAGGCGATCACGAATGCTTGCGCTCGAGGTGGTCGATGTAGGCATCTCGGTCGTCGCCAGGGTCAGTGATGCAGCCGACCAAGGAGGCAGTCACCGGAGGTAGTTTTGCCGCAGGGGCATCGAGAGGGGCTTTTCGGAAGGCGCGGAAATAGTCGCTCACCAGCTTCGAGACCGAGGTCTTCCGGTGCTCGGCTTCTTGCTTGGCCGCAGTGACCAGATCGTCGGGAACGTGGAGAGTGAGCTTGGCCATGACGTAGAAGAATAGCAAAAAGATACGTCGTAACAACCCGGAAGTGTCGGGGGACTTCAGGCCGGAGGCCCGCGCGACATTCGCAAACCGGACGTTCGCGCCACGGCGGAGATTTCGCCGGGGTGATCCGTTTTCCCTTCCGCGGCGAGGCGGGGGTGGGTAGGTCGGGCGCGTGCAGCTGAGATTGGAATTCGAGGACGTCCGGATCGCCGGGTTGGTGTTGGCGAAGGTGGGGAATCCGTCGCGGGACGAGCCCTTGCAGACGTCGAAGCAGGTTTTTCATGTCGATGACGAGGATCAGGGGCTGCTTTCCGGGATCTTCACGCGGCCGTTCCGTTCGCTGCAGGGGCAGCGGTTCCAGCACCACAGTGCATTGGAAAAACATGAGATGAACCAGGTGGCGCGGGCTCTTTTTGAAAGTCCCGACTCCCTTCTGGACCAAGGCCAGGCGATCGCGGCCCGGCTTTACTCGAAGTCGAACCACCCGAACATCAAGTCGGGCGACCTGTGCGTGGCGATGCTGGAGGGAATCAAGTGGGACGGCGTGGCGAAGCGCGCGCTGTGCATCCTGAAGTCGGAAAGCGTGACGCCGTTCCTGAGCATCGCGACCAAGGACGGCGACCTTGAGCTCCACACCGAGCAGGGGATTCACCCGGAGAAAATCGACAAGGGTTGTCTGATTTTGGAGCATTTCGAGGAAAAGGGCTTCTACGTGCTGACCTTCGACCGCGCGGGCAACGAGTCGCGCTTCTGGGTGCGGGATTTCCTGGGCGTGGTGCCGATCGCCGACGACAACCTGTTTTCCAAGCGGGTGGCGGAAATGGCGGTCGCGGCCGTGTCGACCCCGCCGAAGCGCGAGGCGGAGGAAGAAGGCGATGATTCTCCTCCATGGGAGGCGAACAAGGCGGCCAGCGAGGCGCTTTCCTATTTCGATGGAAAGAAGAAGTTCTCGCTGCAGGAGTTCGAGGAGCAGGCGCTGCGGACGCCGGAGGCGAAGGCGAAGTTCGCCGCGGAGCGGCGGAAGCTGGAAGAGGAGGAGGGGGTGAAGCTCGATGAGGAGTTCGCCATTTCCAAGCGCGAGGTGAGCAAGGCGCGGAAGTTGATGAAGTCGGTGATGAAGTTCGACACCGGCGTGGAGGTGCGACTGAAACCGAACGTGGCGGCCGAGCCCGACGGGGTCATCGAACACGGCCACGATTCGGATCGCGACATGCGGTATGTGAAAATTTACTATCGGAAGGATTACGTGAAGTAGGATGCGGAACCGCAAAGGCGCGAAGACGCGATGGAAGTGGCGGTGAAATCGACTGACTGAGATGAGCGAGGAGGAAACGTCCAGCGCGGCGGAAGCGAAGCCGGGACTGCGGAAGGACCTGATGGTCCTGATGAAGGTCCGGCTGAACCTGTTCGTGCTGATCACGACCTTCTTCGGTTTCCTGCTGGCGTCGAAGGAGGACGGCATCGACTGGCTGCTGCTGGCCAACACCCTGATTGGCACCGGGCTGGCGGCGTTTGGCTCGGCGGCCTTCAACCAGCTCATGGAGGTGGACCTCGACGCGCGGATGCGGCGCACGGCCGACCGGCCACTGCCGGCGCGGCGGATGGACCCGCTGTTCGCATTCGGGGTGGGCTGGATGCTGGCGGCGATGGGGATCATCCACCTGTCCGCCAAGGTGAATCCGCTGACGGCGATCCTGACGGCGGTGACGGTGGCGACCTACGTTTTCATCTACACGCCGCTGAAGCGCTGGAGCAGCACCAATACGCTGGTCGGGGCCATTCCGGGGGCCATCCCCCCCATGATCGGCTGGGCGGCGGTGCCGGGGCACGGGCTGAACTGGGGGGCGTGGTTCCTGTTCGCGCTGCTGTTCTTGTGGCAGCTGCCGCATTTCGTGGCGATCTCGTGGCTGTGCCGGGAGGAGTATGAAACGGCGGGCTACAAGATGTGGAGCAACGGCGACGTGAGCGGGAAAAAGAGCGCCCTGCTGAGCGCGATTTTCTCGCTGGTCCTGGCGGCGCTGCCCCTGTGGCCGTGGCTGGCGGGCTGGACGCCGGGGTGGCCGGGTCACGTCGCACTGGCGGCGGGTGTGCTGATGGGCCTGATGCTGGCGGCACTTTCCGGGCGCTTCATGCGCGATGGGGAGCGGTCGTCCTTCCGGAAATTGTTCTTCGGCACGCTGTTGTATCTGCCGATCGAGCTGGGATGTCTTGCGTTCGCGTGGGGCTAGTCTAGTTTCCGCGGCCCGATGAAGAGCCCCGTCGCCCACCTCGAGCCCGCCGAGAGGGATCCGAAGAAACTCCGCCGCACCGGTTTGATCCTGGCCGGGCTGATGTTGTTGAGCGGGTTGATGGTGCTCGTTGCTTACAATCGCCACGCCGCAGAGGAGGCGGCTGACGACCGGCCGGCGCTGGTCGCGCGGCTGGACAAGAACTTCAAGGTCTGGCGGCAGGACGAGAGCGAGGCGGGACTGCTCGACCTGGCCGGGGATGTGTGGGTCATCTCACCGGTCAGCTTTTCCCAGCCGGAGACCTGGCAGGCGACGCGCAAGGTGCTGGAGGATCTCTCGAAGCGCTATGCCGACCGTGCGGATTTTCACATCGTGAACCTGACGGTGGATCCGGAAAACGAGCCGCCCGCCACCTTGGCGAAGTACGCCGACGAGCTCGGTGCCGAGCTTCCGAAGTGGTGGCTGGCGGGCGCGCAGGAGGACAGCCTTCACAAGTTTCTCAAGAACCGGCTGAGGGCCGGCTTTTACCCGGAAAAGAAGGATGGGCTGTGGTCTTACGACCCGTCGATTGTGGTGATCGGACGGGACCGGCACATCCGCAAGGCCACGGTGCGGGCGCGGAAGGCGTCCGGCAAGGAGCTGAACTACCGCCATCAGGTGGACTTCGACTTCGAGCAGGCCGCCCGATGGGATGCGGAAGGGCGGTCGGAAGGGCTGGGGAAAAGCAACGTCGCGGCGCTTGAGGAATTGCTTCTCAAAACCATCGATCACCTGCTTGCCGAGCCGGCGATCGAAAACGAAAGTGAATCATGAAAGGAAGGATCCTGCTCATCTATGGCGTGGTCGGGTGCGTCTCGGTCGCGATCGTCGCGTTCTTCATCCGCATTGCGAACGCCGTGCCTGACACCCAGCTGCCGCCGGCGACCGACGTCGGGGCGGAATCCGTGGAAACGTTTTTCCCGATCGAGGGCGACCTGGAACTCACACGGCAGGATGGGGAACAGGTGAAAATCACCGACCTGAAGGGCAAGGTGACCTTGCTGGCGGAGTTCTTCGCCGTCTGCCCCCACTGCGCGGTGCGCAACGGGGCGGAGCTGAAGGCTATTTACGATCAATACCGCAGCGATCCGGACTTCCGGATGGTGTGCGTATCGGTCGATCCGGAAACGGACGGTCCCGCGGAGTTGAAGGCTTACGGCGAGGCCCTGGGGGCCGAGCCGGAATCGTGGTGGTTCACCCGCGGGCAGGATGCGGCCTCGACCCATGATTTCCTCGAGAATCATCTCGGGTTCTTTAAAATCCGCGAACGCACTGATCCGCTGGATATCCAATCGAATGGCCGCTACTCGCACGATCTGGGGCTGCTCTTGATCGATCGCGACCTCAATGTGGTGGGCAAGTGGCCGTTGGCCGATGCCCGCAGCGACGAAGGCCGTGAGCGGGATCCCGGGCTGTATGATCGCCTGAGGTCGGACCTGCAGCAGCGAATCGAAAAGGAACTGGCGAAATGAGCGAGCGGGCGGAATGGCTGGGCCGTCCGGCGGACGAAGCACTGGCGTCGAAACTCAAGGTCGCGGCCTGGATCGTGTCCGCGGTGGTGCTCCTGCTGGTGGCAGCGATGCAGCGGATCCGGCTCGATCTGCCGGAAGGGTGGAACACGGGTTTTCTGCCTCCGTTTCACGCGGCGGTGAATGCACTGGCCGGATTGGTGCTGGTGGTGGCCCTGGGGTTCATCAGGCGGGGCAGGGTGGCCGCGCACCGGGCGGCCATGCTGGTGGCCGTGGGTCTGTCCGTGCTGTTCCTGCTTTCCTACGTGGCCTATCACATGACCAATGACCCGACCCGCTATGGGGGGCAGGGGCTGATGAGGGGCGTGTATTTTTTCCTGCTGATCACCCACATCGTGACGGCGGCGGTGAGTTTCCCGCCGATTCTCTTCACGCTGATTGCGGCGCTGACGAACCGCTTCCAAGCCCACCGCCGCCTGGCGCGCTGGGTTTTTCCGCTGTGGCTCTACGTGGCAGTGACCGGGCCGGTCTGCTACCTGATGCTGAGGCCGTATTACTAACGGGCTCAGGGCAGGTCGAGGGGGGGCAGCACGCCGACGTCGTTGCGAAGACTGTCCTCTTGGAGCGGAATGGCGGTCGGGGCATCGAGATCGAAACTGCCCGGGTCGGAGACATGGAGCGGGCGGAATTGCTCGGAGTGGGAATCAACGCGGAATTCCAGTGCCATCACGTCGCGATTGGTCTCGGCCAGTTTGGTTTGGAGGTCCTGGTTTTGCTGGACCAGTTCGCTGAGGAAATGCTGGAGGTCGTCGTGGGTGCTGGCGGTGCTGACCGGCAGGGGGGCGGAGGTGGCGACGGCCGGAGACCGGGCGTCGAGGTTCGCCTGCAGCAGGGCGTTCTGCTCGCGCAGGTGCTCGACCAGTTCAAATAGCTTGGCGGGGGCCGCCGGGGACGGCTCCTGCGGGCGGATCGCGGGGCTGCCCTCGGCCAGCTGGATCATCTGGCGAACGGAGCTGTAGTGGGACGCGGCGGCTCCGATCATGATCGCCATGGCCGCGGTGCAGGCGATGGGGACGAAATCCATTTTCATGGCTCTTCGGTGGGTGAGGTGGTGGGTGCTGAAGGAAGGGAATCGAGAAGTTCGCCGAGCTTGCGGGCGGTGGCGGCAAGGCGGTCCGAGTCGTCGTCGAGGTGGTGGATCGAATCGGCGAGAATGGAGCCGACGGTGTCCGTCTGGGCGTAGCCCTTGGAAGCTTGGAAGCCCGGCTCGGTGAGGGCGAAGCTGGTGTCACCATTGGCGTCCGGAACGAGCAGGTAGGGGCGGATGGAAAGCGGCACCTTGGCCCCGTTGGCGAGGGTCACGGTCTCCTCGACGGGCGGCACGGTATCGACCTCGCTGAGTCTCCAGCCAGCGGGCGGGGTGCCGAGCAATTTCGGCTGGAACGGGGCCTTGAGATCGATGCGGTCGCTGCTGATGGCGGCATTCGAGGATCCTTCCTGAACGGTGATTCGGGCTCCCTTCGGCGTGGGCTCCGGCGTTCCCGCCGTGGCTTCCGGGAAATCATGGTCCGCCGGTTCGGCTTCTTCTGCCGGTTTGTCGGTGGACTTGACCAGATCGGCCTCCGGAGGGGGATTTCCGGTGACGAGCAGAGCATCCGTCTCCGGGTGGATCGGGGTGGCGGCGGCCTCTTCGGCCTCCTTCAGAAGGAGGTTGCTGAGAATGGGATCCCGCTCGGAATCCTTGGGAGCGAAATCCTGGGCTGAGGCAGGCAGTAGGAGAAGCAAGGGAAGAAACGCTTTCATCGGTCGTGGATCTCGATGGTGTTCGTGGTTTTGAAGGCGGCCTGGTCGGCGGTGCCGGTGCCTTGGTTTTCAGGCAGGGTCGGGCTGTCCGCCCGCAGGCTGCTCTCAGGGATGGACTTGATGATCAGGTTGTCCCACTCGGTGATGAGGGAGACCGCCTCCTCGCGGAGACCTCTCGCCTTTTGCTGATAGGACTGGATGCGCGCCAGAAGGCTGCGAGCGTGTTCGACGTCATTCATGCTCCAGTGAACGGTGCCGCTTTCGTAGGCGACGGGCACTTCGATGGTGAGGCGGCCCAGATCCTCTTCCTCAGGTCCCGAGGCAAAGACCACATGCTGCATCCGGAGCACGGTTTCCTCGAAGGGCGAAGCATCCGTGGTGGGAAGGGTGGAGGGAGCGACCGCTTCGGGCTTCGATGAGGAAACGTCGGCGGGAGCCGGAGTCGTCGTGGCCGGGACGCTGGCGGATGCCGGCGGGGCCGCGCTGTTTTCGGAAGTGGTTTCGGATCCCGCGATGATCGGCTTGGTCAGGTAAAGGTAGCAGAAGACGCCCGCCAAAGTGGTGCTGGCGAGCAGCAGCCACGGGTACGGGGTGCGATCCGAAGGGCCGGAGCGCCGGTAGTTCGGAGCGGCAACGGAGGAGCCGATTTCGAGGGCTGGGCCGGGGGCGGTCGAGAAGGGCTCGGTCAGGGATTCGGGAGTGGTGGGGAGCGGGCGCATCAGGGTTGGCGTTGGCTGAGGGGAGGTTCATCCGGGCTGATCGGCTTCGCCTTGGGGGGGGCGGAGGCCACGGCGTGGATGATGACGGTTTGGTTGGAAATGCCGGGAAAGGTGGTGATGGTGAGGGTTTCCTCGGTGAGCCGGAGTTGTCGCAGAACGCCGCCATTCTGTGAAGTCGCCTGGACGCCGGGCAGGACTTCGAGGGCTCCGTCCCGGCCGCGCTGACGGCCGATGCCATCCGACCGGTAGATCGTGTAGTCGCTGGACGAGGAAACGTCTCCGTCGGCCGAGAGGCGGACGCTGATCCCATCGGTGTAGGCGCTGAGGATCAGCGGCTCGACCGGCATCCGGATGACCTTTCCCTCGGCGACCTTGATCCGCGACTGCACGGTGAAGTCGCCGATGTGTCGGAAGTCCTCTGCCGAGGCTTGCGACGTGAAAAGGACGAGCCAGACCGCCAGGACGTTCGCCAGTACTATTCCCCTACATCCCATAGCGAGTCGTCGGCTTTACCAGACGGATCGTAGACGGAGCCGTTGGAGTTCACGATCACAGGGGGAGAGACGGAAACCTTGATGTCCAGCGCGGTGCCATCCAGGCCCTTCACGGTCGGAAAGGAGGAAGGATGGTTCGGGTAGTAAGGCAGAAGATTGGCCCGGGTAAGGGTGCTCACCGCCGTGGTCGGGTGGTCGGACAAGTACATCCGCTGGGCCACATAGGCCCCGCGGAGAACTTCCGTGGCTTCCTTGCCGGCCCGCCATTCCTCGATTTTCGAGGAGCTGAACATCCCGACCCCGATGAGTGCCAACATGATGCAGATCACCAGTGACATCTCAAGCAGGGTGAAGGCGGGAAGGTGGAAACTAGGGCCGGATCGCCTCATAAGCTGCTGAGGAGCCTAGCTATGCCGGATATTTAAGGGAAGCAAGAAATATGACGTGATCACCTAGCCCTTCAAGGTTTCCCAAGCGCCGGCAAGGTTCTCGCGAACCGTCGGGTTGTTCAGAATTCCGCGGATCGCCGAGGTCAGGGTGAAGCCGCCGATGACGAAGATCACGGCCCACACGCACCACCAAGTGACCGATTTGCCGCCTTTGGGGGCGATGAAGGGGGTGTACCAGGTACGGCGGTCCACGATGCGAGTGGTGTAGATCTGGTTGTGCTCGGTGAAGAGCTGGATCAGCGCCGTCACGGACTTTTCGGAGTTCGAGGAGAACTTGAAATGGTACTGGCGGCCGGGGGCTTCGGGAAGTTCCTCCACCCGGATCCCGGCGGGCAGGACCTCGGGCTTGCGAAGCGCGTAGAGGTGAGTCTGATAGACAAACTTCTTCCGGAGCCAGCGGTCGAAGCGGGTGAGTTGCATGGTGGGATGCCGGGACGGCGGTTGGGATGAGGTTACATTTGGGAGTTCATCATCTTCGGGCCCATCAGGAAGATCGGCAGGAAGGTGCCGATGAAGACGGCGGCGATGAGACCGACGGCCACGAGCAAAACGAGAAAATTCACCATGGCGGTGAAGGTGGTCATGTAATTTTCCGAGTCTTCCTCATACATGGTGGAGAGCATCTCGAGCTGATTGTCGAGCGAGGCGGATTTTTCTCCGATCGACAGCATGTGGACGACCTGGGTGTCCACCGAGGTATACTTGGAGAACGCGGTGGAGAGGGGGACGCCGGACTTCTCATACTTGTCGGCCGCATCCCGGAGTTCGTGGTAAAAAGGAGTGCCTTTGACGCTGTTCGCCGACACCCGGATGGCCTTGGCGAGGTTGATCCCGTTCGCGTGCAGGAGCTTCATCGTCGAGAGGAAGGTCATCTGGCGAAGGCTCATGATGAGCATGCGCAGCAGGCGCCATTTCGACATCAAGAGCCCGAGGATGAAGTTGCGCAGCTTTTCAGAGCGCCAGATCGCGATCACGATGCCGACAATGGCCGATACCACGATCGGCCACACTTTCTGGGTGGTGTGGGCGACGGCAAACGAGATCGCGGTCATGCCCTCGGGCTTCTGGTTGACCGATGACAGCATTTCCTCGACCTGCGGAACGATCTTCACCTGAGAAACAATGAACGCGCCGGAAAGCACCGTGATGACCACTGCGGGCATGGTGGTGGCCTTGCGGATGGCCTTCGAGAAGTAGAGCTCCGAGGTGAAACGGGACGCCAGCGAGGTGAAGGCCTGGCCGAGTTGGCCGGCATCGGATCCCGCCTGGATGAGGCCGATGATCATGTCATTGAAGCGACCGGTGCGGCGGAAAGCCTCATGCACGCTGACCCCGGCCGCGATGTCGTCGCGAATCTGCATGAGGGCATCGGCCATGACCTTGTTCGGGAGGCCCTGACCGTAATACTTGAGGGCGTCGGCCGTATTGATCTGGGCGCGCAACATGGAACTCAGGCCGCGGAAGACTCCGACGAGTTCCTTCTTCTTGAACGGCTTGATTTTGGCCGGGCCACCGATTTGCGCACTGAAGAGTGCCTTTTTCTCGGTCTTCTTGACGGCGGCGGCGCCCTTGGGGGTGGTGGTGGCGCTAGTCATCGGAGTAAGTCATGTCGATTACCTTGGAAACCGCGGCGAGATCGGTCTTTCCGTCGCGGAGAAGGCGCAGGCCGCTGCGCCGCAGATTGGGCAGGAGACCCTCTTCTTGAATCTTAACTTCCAGCTCGTAGGGCGTGATTTCGCCCTTGGACAGCATGTCGGAAATCTTGGGAGTGATGGGGATGATCTCGAGGATGGCGGTGCGGCCGCTGTAGCCTGTCTGCCGGCATTCCGAGCACCCGCCGGCTTTGGCGGTAAAGACCGGCGTGTTCGCCCAGCTGTCATCCAGACAGAACACGCGGCGGTTGGTTTCATCCACCCCGGTCTGGGGTTCCTTGCAGTAAGGGCAGAGCACCTTCACCAGGCGTTGGGCACAAGCAGCCTTGAGGGTCTGCGCGATCTTCCAGCGTTCGATGCCAAGCTGCTCGAAGCGCTCGATGATCTGGGATGCCCGCGGGGTGTGGATGGTGGTGAGCACCTTGTGCCCGGTGACCGCGGCCTCGATCGCCAGTTCGGCGGATTCGATGTCGCGCACCTCACCCATGAGGATGATGTCGGGATCGCTCCGCATGAAGGAGCTGATCATCGGCTTGAATTCCTTGGGGCTCTTGAGGTCGCAGTGGGTGATGCCCGGAACCTCGTCCTCCACCGGGTTCTCAAGAGTCAGAATGTTGACTTCCGGACGGTTGAGTTCACGAAGGATCGCGTTGAGCGTGGTCGATTTTCCCGACCCGGTGGGGCCCGACATGACGATGATCCCCGCCGGGACCTTCATCACCTTGTAGAGTTCGAAGAGCGTTTCCTCGTCAAACGCAAGAGTGCCCTTGCCGAGAGTGACGTTGAGGTGGCCCTTGTCGAGGAGACGCATGGTGGCGTGATAGCCCCGGTAGGTACGGTGCCTCTCGTAGCGGATATCGATCGGTCGGTGGAAATACGAGATGGTGAAACGGCCCGAGATGCCCGGTGCGGTGCTGCGGATCTCGGTGGGGAGCTTCATCAGATTGAGCAGGAACGCGTCGAGGCGGTCCTTGAGCTTCATCGGGATCTCCACCTTCGGCTGGAGGTCGCCATCGACCCGGAACGTGTAGTAAAACACCTCCTTCTCGACCTTGAAGTGAATGTCCGACGCCCGTTGTTTCACCGCATCCGCCATGATGGTGGCCACGAGCTGCGCCATCGGCTCGGTGTAGTCGGTGGTGACGTCGAAGTCATGGATTTCATCCTCCTGGTCCTCGACGTCGATCGCCTCGAGGTCCGAACGGCTGGGTCCGCTGTTGGATGCCACCGATTCGATGGCGCGGCTGATCTCGGAAGCCAAGGTGACGATCTTGACGATCTCAAGATCAGGAAAACGGGGAGCCAGGTATTCTTCCGGAATAGGGCTCCAGGGATTCGCGATCGCGACGATGAGCTTGTCTCCGGTGATGCAGATGGGGCTGAAAAATCCGCGGGTGAGAACGGTCGGGTCACAATAGGTGTGCAGCGCGCCATCGCTGAACTCGGCGACCTTCGGGAAAAAGGGCAGGCCGTTGATACGGGCCACCGCAGCCATGAAGCAGTTGCGGGTCACCCGGTTGCCGACCTGATCCTGCGGGAGCTCGGAATATTGGGCGTCGTGGTGGGCCAGCGCACTCATGATGTGGCTGCTGACCAGTTCGTTGAAAGAAATGCCGTCGAATTCGATCACAGCCCGAAGTGTTTGCGGTTGAGGAAGGTCCAGCTCTCGTAGTCGAGGCGGGCGGCTGTGACGAAAGGCCGGATGGCGTAGCGCTTGTTGACCGTGGAAACGATCTGCTCCGCCATGAGCATGGCCGCCACGGGATTCAGCGAGGCGGTGCCGATGGCATCCGTGTCTTCGGCGTAAATGACGGGCGAGCGGAGGGTGCTGGCCAGCTCCTGGATGGAGGTGTAGGCCTCGTAGAAAGCGGAGGGAGCCATGAGCTTCCCGGCAAAGGGGATCATGGGTGGAGCCGACGGAATCACCGACGCCAGGGCGTGGGACAGGCGCGCGGTTTCAATGCCGAGCCGCTCTTCCTCCACCCCCTGCATCTGGGCCAGCAGCACCAGCAGGTCCTGCGGCTGGCTTTCGGCGGGCACGAGCAGGAATCGCTCCTCCAGCTTGCGAACCTCGATTTCGTTGACCAGACCGGCGCGCTGAAGCGCGGAGATGGTATACTCGAAGCACTGTTCACGGCATTGCTCGATCTCGGCCGAATGGGCCCGATCCTGCTGGGTGAACATGGAGGAGACGTTCATGTCGGAGTGCGGTGGAGAATCACCGGCGCGCACGGCTGAAGCGAGGGTGGCTGGAGGCCGGTTCCACAGCCGCGTTTTGGCTGGTGGAGACGCGCTGGTGGCGCACACGGGCGCGTTCGACTTCTTCGGGGGTCGGGTAATAGGGCTCCTCCTGCGGCTGCAGTCCGCGGATGGCTCGACGGAGATTCGGCTCGTGAGCCGGGCCGGGGTTGAGCGGATCGACCCAGTCGTGGTCCCGCGGGAGATTGAACGAGTGATGGATCCGGTTGGAGTGGAATCCGCTCGAGCTGCGGCTCGTGGGATCGTAGGAGGTTGGCGTGACGATGAAGACCAGACTGGTCTGCTCTTTCACGGTCGCCTTGCTCTTGAAGAAGAAGTTGAGGAGTGGCACGTCGCCAAGGAGGGGGACCTTGTTATTGTCGTTCGTTTGAACCTCGCCGTAAAAGCCACCGACCACGAGGGAGCAGCCGTCC
This sequence comes from Haloferula sargassicola, assembly GCF_040362925.1. Classification (NCBI taxonomy): domain Bacteria; kingdom Pseudomonadati; phylum Verrucomicrobiota; class Verrucomicrobiia; order Verrucomicrobiales; family Verrucomicrobiaceae; genus Haloferula; species Haloferula sargassicola. The sequence continues at coordinate 28,887 of NZ_BAABRI010000025.1, read as the reverse complement.
GGCACCCGGGTGGTGCAGTCGATCATCGACTCGGTGACGCGTGGATAAACGTTGTTCGTCTGGGCGCTGCGAACCTGCTCACTAATCTGCGCTGAGCGGGGACGAAGGTTCATGCGGATCGTGCCGTCCGGCAGCAGGCTGGGGGTGGCCACCATGGAAATGCCGATCTCCCGGTGTTTTTCGGGCGCTTCCGTGATGGTGGGGTCGTTCTCGTCGATCTTGTAGCGCACCTCTTCACTGACGCTCGACCCCCCGAGGGAACCACCGCTGTTGGTGGTGGTGGTGATGATCGGGACACGGTCGATGATGGAAATCGTGCCCTGTTCGTTGTCCTCCGTGATCAGCGTCGGATTGGAAATCTGGGTGGCGAGGCCACCGCTGTCGAGGGCGCGGAGCACTCCGCTGAGCTGGACGGGGCTGAGGACCAGATTCGCGGCCGGATCGTAGGCGTATTCGATGCCACTGGCTCCGTTGGGGATATCGGTGAAATCCGATGAAATCCCGAAGATCGAGTTGAGGCTTTTGGCGATTTCGATGGTGGTTCCCGTTTCGCCGAGGGCTCCGGACCAGTCCACTCCGACGCGTTCGGCGGCGGAGCTGTTGATGCGCAGGATTTTCGTTTCCACGATGATCTGTCCCTGCGGTTGGTCGATCTTGCGTAGCAGCTCCTTGGCCTTCTCGATCCGGCGGGCGGTGTCGATGATGACCAGGGTGTTGGTCTTGGGTTCGAACTTGATGATGCCGGTTCCGGGGCTGAGGACAGGACTCACCACGCCGGTGATCATTTCGATGTCGGTCGGGCGGAGATAGGCCAGCTTGTAGGTGGCCTCGGTGCTCGGGAGTTGGGTGAGCTGCGTCTGCGTCAGGGCATAGACGGTGCTGCCCTTGGTGTAGAGTTCGAGGCCATACATGAAGGCAAGCTCCTCCATCTGTTGGAGGGGATCGCCGTCGTTGAGATGCCCGGTGACCCGGTATTCCGGAGTGGAGATCTTGACGTTGTGGAAATACTGCCGGCCGGCTTGTTTGGCGAGGAACTGGAAGATGTCGTTGAGGGGGGCGTCCTTGATCAGAAAGCCCTCGTCGGATTGGAGAATGGCATCCTCCTCCCGCTGGGCGGTATCAATAGGGGTCTCGGTTGGGGGGGCTACCGGTTCGACCGAGGGAAGGGGCTCATCGTCGTCCGCGGGCGGTGTCGGCATGGGCGCGCCGGGTTGTACCACAAGATCGCCGGTCCCGGCAGCCGGGGCATTGACGCCTCCAGGGTCGGAATCGGCGGGCTGGGTTTCCGCCGGCGGAGGCGGGAGCTCGGGCAGGGCGCTTTGATCCGCCGGAGTGACGGGAGAAACCGGTTCGGTGTCGGGTGCCAGTTGGGTCTGGGCCTGGACTGCAAGTGCCGAAACGAGTGTAAGGGTGGCAATGCGTTTCATGGGGTGTGTGGAGCGGTGGGGTTACCGTTGGGACAAGGGATCTTCGGTGCCTGGCGTCAGGTCGATGGTGGGATTCTGATCGAGCGGAACGAAGCCGGGGGGAAGGGACTGCTTGTTGCCGCGTTCCATGCCAGGAGGCAGGATGCCCAGATGCTTGGTGGCGGATTCCTCGGAAGCCAGATCCTGAAAAGTCACGCTGTCACTGCCGATGGCGATGACTTGGACGCGGAGTTCGCCGCGTTCGATCTTCAACGTCAGCTGATCTCCGATGCGATAGGTTCTGGCGCCGATGAGGAACTCCTTGCCGCTGACCACACCGCTGATCGGGAGCTGATTGACATGATCGGAGAAAGGAATGGTGCGCGCCTTCGTGATGGTATGCCGGGCAAGCGGTTGCTGGACCACCGCCTTGCGGTTCGGATCCTGATAGCGGCCGAAAGGATCGAGCTGCCGGTTGCGCATGTCGAGCGAGCTTTCCACGCTGCGGAGATAGGCCTCAACATCGAGACCCACATTCCGCGACGGGGTATTGATCAGTTCCGGGGCGTTGTCTTTGGCTTCAGGGGCCGATGATGTCGCGGAGTCCGCACCCGATGGCGGGGCGGGGACCGGAGCGAGCGTCTGACTCAAGCCCGTCAGGGACAGCGCGGCAGAAATGACAAAGATGGTTTTCATGGAGCCCAAGCGGTGTAGGCGACGTCGAAGTTGAGGTTGCCCGAGCTGTTGGCGGGAGTGATGCGGAGTTCTTGGAGTTGGAGTTGTGGCATCCGTGTCTCCAATTCCAGCAACGCCTTCTGCATGGAGCGGAACGTGGCCCGGCAGCCGAGGTTGACCTGGGTCGATTTCTGCGCGGAAACGGAGCCGAAACCGGCCTTGGACGGTGGCGTGGACTGGCTGGTGATCTGGAATTCCTTCGAGGGCAGCTTGTCGCTGATCTGCCGCAGGTTCGAGGTCACGGCGCTGGCGGTTTCCTTGTTGAGCAGCTCCTCCCAGTGGGAGGAGACGGCGCGCTTCTGGGTGATCTCCTTTTCCATGGTCATCACGGCCACCCGGTTTTGCTTGAACCCCTTGAAGTGACTCACCTTCTCGTCGAACGAGGTCTGCACCTTTTGCTTGGCGAAAAGGCTGAGACCCAGCACCAGCAGGGCCACGATGCCGGGGAGCACGTAGCCGAAGACGATGATGGAGTTGCGGTAGAGATTCATGCAATTCAGGGGGCGTTCTTGACGAGGAGCGCCATCGGGTCATCCGCCTCGAAGCGCTGGGTGATCACCAGCTCGAACTGGAACGGATAAGTGCTTTCGTCGGTATCATCCATCTCCTCCGGCGGACGGTCGCGCCAGGTGGCGTTTTCCAGGGTACGGATGTTGACCACGATGTTGCGCGTGGGGAGGTCGGTGCGGAAGGCCTGGTTGCCGGTCACGCGGGCGATTTCGGAAAACGCGGCCGAGATGCCCTGGTTGGTGCTGAAGTCAGCCAGGTTCTTCTCGAGGGCTTCCTCGCGGGCGAGACCTGAGATGGTCCATTGCTTCGTGAAGCCAGCCTTGGCGGCACCGGGCTGGTTCTGCGGGGAAACCGAGAGGGTGAAACTTCGCACCAGCATGCCGGATTTCTCCGGGAAAAACCGGGCCAGCATTTCCATCGCCACCCAGCCTTTGGAGCGATCGTCCAGAAGGTTGTCCCAGTGCTCCATTCGAGCCCGCTCCGCCCCGAAGGTCTTGATCTGTCCGTTCACCAGCGTGGCCTCCTCGGGTTGGAAGGTCCACTCGGGTTTGCGGATCATTTCGACGATTCCCAGACCGATCCAGCCGAGGCCAGCTAGCGTGACGGCCACCAGGCCGAGGCGGGTGAAGCGGGAAAACCGCATCAGCTTCATCTCGCCCGCCGTAGGATAGGTTTCCGCCTCCTGCGCGGGAACCGGCAGGAAATCCTGGGTGGCCCAGCCATCGGCACGAAGAGTGGAGAAAGTGTGCGAGGCCTGGAGGGGCAGAGACTCGTCCGCCTCGCCGCGCACGGCGGCGAGCATTTCGGGCGAAACGCCGGGATAGGGTTCGCGGAAGGGCGTTTCGCTCCAATCGACCTGGTGCAGGACGGAGTCAGGGAAAACGGTGCGGAGGTCGGTTTCCAGCTGCGGGTCGGCGGAGCCGTTGAGCGGGAGGATGAGGACCTCGGGCGAGGCCATTTCCAGCGCGGTGGCGGTGGTGGCCGCGGCGTGGCGGAGGTTCGAGGGGCGCTTCTGCCCGCGGTGCTGGAGGGTGCGCAGCAGCTGCAGGTCGCCGTGCTCGTTGAAGCAGGCGAGAAGGGTGAAGCGGGTGTAGGGAAGGACAGCGAGGAAGGGCTTCTCGAGCGCGGTGGTCTTGAGTTCCACCAGCGTCAGCAAGGCGAGGAGGGGCGCGCTGGTCGCCAGCGTCAGGATCGGGAAATTCTGCGAATTGCCATACTCACGGAGCTGGGAAAGGAAGGGTTCGAAGCCGCGGGAGAGGGTTACCGCGGTCGCGATGGCCTCGGAGCCGGCCGCGGGGTAGGGGATCAGACGCCACGCGTGCTCGTCGAGCGTCAGGGACGCGTCGTGGAGCACCGACTTCGGGTCCGAAACGACGGCTTCGCGAAGCTCGGGAAGGGCGCCGGGATGGTCGAGATCCGGATTGATCTCCGTGGTCGCGAACTCGTCGGCGATGTGGAGGATGACGCCCGCGGAGGACGCGCCCGCGCCCCTGGCGAGGGAGACGAGCTGCTTGGCGAAAAGAGCAAGTTGGTCCGGGTGCCCCAGGAGTTCCTGGCGGATTTCGGGCCCGGGGCCCCAGGTGTCGGTGGTCCGTGACCAAGCCCGGCAGGTGAGGGTGTCCCCGTCGAACCGCAGGTGCAGCTGGAAGTCATGCTGGAGAGGGGCAGTGTACCAACCGCTATTGGTCGCCCGGCTCGTTCCGTGGAGGAGCGAGGCGGTATGTCGGTACTGCTGCAGAAGATTCAGCTCTGAAGAATGTTGGTGGGAAACCAAAACAGTAAGGGAGGGGCTGGAGCGTCACTGCGGAGGGAAGAAATTAGAGCGGCCCGCCCGCCCAAGGCAGGCGGGCCGAGGAAGTAGGTTAGCTACTGAAAAATCAGCCCCTAATCACCAGTCGCTGTAGCTGGCTGGCACGTGGTCGTCAGTGGTGGCCTTGTCGCAGGTGATGGCCAGTACGCCGGTGGCGGGGAACGCCGTCGCGGAGAATACCGGAGTATACGTGCCACCGGCAGGGCACTTTGGCGTCTTGAGGAAGGCCGACCCGTCGTCGCTGTAAATATCGGCAGCCGTGCAGCCGGGAGCTTCCGGATGCATGTTCTGATAGCCGCGCGTGGCCTGCTGCACGTTACGAATGTTGAGGATGCAGGCTGAACGGTCGGAGCCCTTCTTCCAGGCGCGGGCGCCGACGAAGAGGATGGAGATGAGCGAAAGGAGGACCAGGATGACCACGGTCAGTTCCAGGAGGGTCATGCCCTTCGCTCGCTTGGTTTGCTTTTGCAGTTTCATGTGTTGGTGTGTGTTTTCTGTGTTGGTTTCTTGAGAGAAGACCCAGGACGGGCAAGAGCCCGGGATGGAGTCGTTTTCCCGAGAGGGGGTCCTTTTCAGGTTAAAGTATCTCGTCGGCGTCGTCTCGGTTCATGCGGGCGTTGACGTAAGTGTTTCCGTCGATGAGCCCTTGGTTGAGGAGTCGCTTGAGGTTGGTATCCCACTGTATATTTCCCGCCCTGCGTATTACGTCTTCAAGTGATCCGGCATTGCCATCGTAGTTCGCGATCGCGGAGGCGACGGCGTCGTCGTTGTTTTGCAGGAACTCGTAGGTAAGCACCCGGCGGTTGATGCCGTTGAGGAGACCTTGGGAGTGGATGAAGACGAGGACTTCGGAAAGACGGCTCAGCAGCGCGGGATGATTCTCACGCGGATACATTTCCAGGATCCGGCCAATGGTTTTGACCGCGCCGGTGGTGTGGAGCGTGGAAAGCACGAGGTGGCCGGTCTGGGCGGCCTCCATGCAGGTTTCCATGGCTTCGCGGTCACGGATTTCTCCGAGAAGAATGACATGCGGGGCCTTCCGCAGAACATCCTTGAGGCCCTGGCGGTAGGAATGCACGTCGCGGCCGACCTCCTGCTGGGTGACGATGGAGGGGGAGGCGGTCCGCCGGCCCCGGAACTCGGGGTCCTCCATGTCGTCCGGGTACTGGTATTCGATCGGGTCCTCGACGGTGACGATGTGCTTCCGGTGATAGCGACGGAGCCAGTCGATCAGCGAGGCGAGGGTGGTGGATTTGCCGGATCCGGTCGGCCCGGTCACCAGGCACAGGCCGGCGCGCTTCTGGACGCCCTGACGGAGGACGTGGATGGTGTCGGGATCGATGCCAAGGGACTCGAGCTCGGGGATGAAGTCGTTGAGAATCCGGCAGGTCACCCCGAGTCCCGAGGAGCTGAGGTGGGCCTGGATCCGGAGGCGGCCGGAGCGTTCTCCGTTGTCGCCCATCGGGATGCCATCGCAGGAAAAATCCGCGACCCGGCGCTCCGCGAAGTCGGCCATCGCTTCATGGATCTTGTCCTCGAAGCGGACCTCGGCGGAATCTCCTTCACCGAAGCCGTGGCTGCCGCTTTCGCGGTTGCAGATGAGTTCCTTGAGGACCTCGTCCATGTGCTGGGGTGTCAGGATCCCCAGGTGCTCGAGTTTTTCGACGCCCTTGTTGGCGTGGACATAGACCGGCCGGTGGGCCCGCATCTGGATGTCGGAGACGCGCATTTCCCTGCACACCCGGAAGATGATCCCGAGCAGCTGGTTGCCGTTCATCCCGGGCATGAAGTAGAGCGGCGCGGCCGGGCCCGACTCAGCTTTCAGGGGCGGGGGCTGGGTGGGGAAGACACTCATAATCCGGGTGAGGGAATGGCGTGGCCGGGATAGCGATGTTGGAGAGTGGCGGCGAACGCGTCCCGGAGCTTCAAGGCAAGCTGGGTGCGTTGGAGAACCTCGTCTTGGCGGGCGGGTGAAAGGAGGTTCCACTGGCCGCTTTCGACGCTGGCTTCCAGCAGATCGGCGTGCCGCTTCAGGCAGTGGTCGTAGTCGGACAGGCGGCGGTCGAAGTCGTCCCACGAATAGGTCCCCGGCGGCGCGGCGATCATCATCTCGAGGAGATTGTAAGCGGCGGCGGAGGCGGTGAGCGCAGGCCGCGGGTCCGTGGTTTCCTTCATGCAGTAGCGGATGGTCTTTTCCGCCAGTGCGACCAAGAGTTGACGTTTTTTCTCTTTGGTCTGCTCGTAGGTATTGAGTGTCTCTTCCTTTAAGAAGAAATGATAGGCGGCGTAGTTTCCGTAATGGGAGGGGTCCAGTTCGTAGGCGAACTTCAGCTTGTCCTCGATTTGCCGCCGCAGATAGAAGCGGTGGGCCTCGGTGGGGGCGAAGGGATTGGTGCGTTCGGTGACGGCGTGCTCCAGACGCTCGATGAACGGGCTGCCGTGTTCGGTTTCCGATCCGTGGTCATGACCGCAGCTGCAGGTGCCGTCTTCGGCCAGTTCATGGTCGTGATCGCAGGACTCGTCCTCACAGAGGTGATCGTCGTCCGCAGGGTGGTCGTGATGGCCATGGTCATCCTCCCCCGGGTGATCCGCGGCGTGCGCGTGATCGTGGTCATGATCGTCATGTCCGCCGAGCCCGTGGACCTCAATGCCGCCGTGCCAGTCCTTGTCCACCGGAGCTTGGAAAGCCATGGCAATGACCTGTCCATAGGGGCTGCGTTTGATGCCCAGCGGGTTCGGCTGGAACTCGAACTTCCCCTCATGAGCCAGGCGTGCGCCGGCGTAGGTCCACAGGCCGGCGCCGGTGAGGGCGAGGGCCGCGGTTACGATGGCGGAGCGGGTGATCATGTTCGGATCGTGGATGAAAACGGAGGCTCACGCAGTAGCGCGAACGCGGAAGACGAGACGGGAAATCGCGAGGTAGAGAAGGGCGATGCCGGCGAAATAACCGAGCAGCAGCGGGAACTGGCTCCATTCGATGGCGCCGAGCTTGTAACGCAGTCGCTCGGTCGGGTCGGCGAAGTGATAGTGCGGCGAGGCGCTCCAAAGCCATTGCAGGATGGCGTTGTTCTCGACCGACACGAGCTGCTTGACGTAGCCGACGCCGTACAGGCCGTAGAAGCTGAGGCCCGAGGAAACCAGGAAGCCGGTGATGGCGCCGAAGCGGGAGGCGCAGGCAATGGCGAGCGCGATCAGCGGCGCGACCACGGCGGCGAACAGCACGGCGTACTGGAAATTGGTGGCCATCCACATCGATCTCTCCGTCGGATCACCGGGACTGGCGGCTAGAATGCTGACCACCGCGGCGGCGAACCCGAGGGGCGCCACGTAGGTGAAGATGGCCAGCCAGGTCTCGAGAAGTTGGCGGGTGGCGGAGACGCCGAGGGTCTGGAAATACTCGCCGAGTCCCGTCCGGGCCAGTTTTTCGCCGGTCTGTGCGGCGGCGAAGTAGCCCCAGAAGGCGGCGCAAAGCCATGCCATGACCCACGCGGCCTGGGCGAGGGCGGGCTTGATCAGGGTCGGGTTCTCCGTTCCGCTGGACAGCTGGGGGAGGATGAACGGGGCCACGATCACCAGGAACGCACAGATCACCCAGGACTTCCGGCGGAAGATCGTGGTCAGTGTGAGCTTGAAAAGTCGCATGGCGGAACGGGGATTCAGTTGAGGCGCGATTTCAGGGATCGCCAGGTTTGCATGTTGCCCTCAGTGTGGGTGAGGTGGCCGTTCTCGATGAGAATGGCACTCGGCATGGGCATCGAATCGTAGTCCGGGTGGCAGCTCACGAGGCGCAGCGTGTTCTGATCGCTTTCCGCCCAGATCCGCTCGAACTGCTCACGGGCGTAGGCGTCCAGGCCACTGAAGGGCTCGTCGAGAAGCAGGATGTGCGGCTTTTCAGGATCGATGGAGAATTCGGCGACGATGAGGGACACCTTGCGCCGGTTTCCGGTCGAGAGCTGGCCGTAGTTCTTGTCGAGGTCGAGTTCGATCGTTTGGGCGAGGTCCAGCGCGGCCTGGCGTCGCGCCTTGGGAATCATCGAGTGGAAAATCGAGCGGGCACTCAGCTCGTTGTCGAAGCTGAGATTTTCCGGCAGATACTGCATGGTGCCCTCGCTGAGGACTTGGCCATCCAAGGGGTGGAGGCTGCGGGCCACGGTTCGGAGCAGCGTGGTTTTTCCGCGTCCGTTGCGGGCGAGGAGGAAGTGGGTGCCTTTGCCGAGTTCAATGGCTGACTCGGACCGCGCGAGAGGCGAGCGGTAGCCGATCGTCAGCCCGTGACTGAGCGAGAGCTTGGGTGGGGTGGTGGCCATGGCGGCGGGGAAAAGGGGTGACGGCTAGGCTTTTAGTTAACCAATCCGAATAATCAAGGATTTTTGAGTTAGAATCGGGGGGACATCGGTTTTTCGGGGATTTGGGTCCGACAGGTTTTTGGAAATGGGCTTGGGCACGGCTGGCGGGGATGAATTTTAGTCAAGTTTTTACAAATTCCTTGGTTTTTGAAATAATTTCCTAAGATTTTCGCGTGGGTTGACCCGGGCGGGATTCGGCCGCGGAGAAGTGGCGGTCTTTTCTTCGTGACGGGGGGAGGCGGGCTGTTACAACCCCGCCACCAGCAGCGAGCGCATGGCCGGAAAACTGACCTACCAGCAAGCGGGGGTGGACACGCGGAGGGCAGCGGCCCTTGTCGGGGACATCCGAAGTCACGTGGAGCGGACCCAAAGGAAAAGGAAGCTGATGGGGGCCTTCGGGCTTTTCGCGGCCGCCTATGACCTGAGCGCCTACAAGGAGCCGGTGATCGTGACCGGCTGCGATGGCGTGGGCACCAAGCTCGAACTCCTGCTTGAGCACGACCTCTTGGAGATTGCCGGCAAGGACTTGGTGGCGATGAGCGTGAACGACATCCTGACCACCGGTGGCGATCCGCTCCTGTTTCTCGACTATGTGGGCATCGCGGCGCTCGATGAAGCCCGGATCACCCGCCTGATTGGAGGCATGTCCGATTACCTCGAGGCTTGCGATTGCATCCTCGCCGGAGGCGAAACCGCGGAAATGCCGGGGATCGTGCCCGAGGGAGTGATCGAGCTTTCCGGCTTCTGCATCGGATGTGTGGAAAAATCCGCCATGATCGACCCGACGACCATCCAGATCGGCGATGTCCTGGTGGGCTATGCCTCGGACAGCATCCATGCGAACGGGTGGAGCCTCGTGCGCCGGGTCCTGCGGGAGTTTCCCGATGAGGTGGAGGACGACGAGCTGCTGGCCTGGCTGCAGCCGACCCGGCTTTATCATGACGTGGTGGCCGGCCTGCGCGAGGGCGGCGTGGTGCCGAAGGCGATGGCGCACATCACCGGCGGCGGTTTGCCGGAGAATCTGGAGCGGCTGTTCCGCGGGTGCGGGGCCGACCTGGAAATCCCGGAATGGAACCTGCCCGGCATCGAGAAGCTCTACCGTCACGTCGATCCGAACGACCGTTTCCACACCTTCAACATGGGGATCGGCTGGGTGGCCATCGTTTCTCCGGAGGAGGTGGAGGCCGCCGTCGCCGCCGGTCCGGGTGGTCAGGTGATCGGCCGCATGGTGGAGGAGGAAGGGGTCCGCGTGAGAGTGGCCGGCGAGTGACCGAACCATGAGCGACTTCCTCAAACACGAATGCGGGATCGCGGCGGTGCGGCTTCGCAAGCCGCTGGCCTATTACAAGGACCGCTACGGGACCGCCCTGTGGGGCTTCAACAAGCTGTTCCTCCTGATGGAGAAGCAGCACAACCGCGGCCAGGATGGCATTGGCATCGGCTGCGGAAAGATCGGCATGCCCCTCGGGGAGCCGTACATGTTCCGCCGCCGCAGCAGCGAAAAGGACGCCCTGTCCTACGTTTTCCGCAAGGAAATGAAGTCGTACCACAAGATGGTGCGCAAGGGGCGCTTCGATCCGAACGACCCGGCCGACGTGAAGCGGCATTTCGATTTCGGCGGGGAAATCCTGATCGGCCACCTGCGCTACGGCACGTCCGGAGATTTCGAGGAGGGCTCGTGCCATCCCTACCTGCGCCGCAGCAACTGGCCGACACGGACGCTGATGGTGATGGGCAACTTCAACATGACCAACACCGGACAGCTCAATCGCGCTCTCATCGACCGCGGCCAGCATCCGGTCTTCGGCACCGACACCCAGACCGTGCTTGAGGAAATCGGATTCCACCTCGATGAGGAGCATACCGATCTCTACCGCGAGCTGCGCGACAAGGGGGTGGACGGATCCGAGATCCCCGAGCTGATCTCCGAGCGCCTTGACATCGTCGATCTGGTGCGTCGATCGGCTGCTTCCTGGGATGGCGGCTATGCCATCTGCGGGGTGGTGGGAAATGGCGACATGTTCGCCATGCGGGATCCTCACGGGATCCGTCCGTGCCACCTCCTGGTCACCGAAGACGTCATCGCCTTCGCCTCCGAGCGGGTCCCGCTGATGACGGTCTTCGAGGCGTCCGAGGAGGACGTCCGGTCCATCGATCCGGGCACCGTCGTGACGATCAAGGCCGATGGCTCGATGGCCGAAGCTCCGTTCGCGGAAGTCGGCCAGGTGAAGCCCTGCTCCTTCGAGCGGATCTACTTTTCCCGCGGCAATGACCCGGAGATCTACCGGGAGCGCAAAGCCATGGGAGCGGCGCTCGTTCCCCAGGTGGTCGAGGCCATCGGCGGGGCGGTGGAAAAGGCGGTCTTTTCCTTCATCCCGAACACGGCGGAAACCGCGTGGTACGGCTTGATGGACGGCCTGCGGATGCACCGCCGGCAGCAGGTCCGGGAAAGAATCACCCGGGCGATGGCCGATGGCACGCTGGATGAAGATCTGCTGGACGACCTCATCATGCGCAACTGGCCGCGGGGGGAGAAGATCGCCCACAAGGACATCAAGATGCGGACCTTCATCGCCCAGGAGAAGGGCCGGGATCAATTGGTCTCGCACGTGTACGACATCACCTACGGCATGGTCGAGGAGGGCGACGCACTGGTGGCGCTGGATGATTCGATCGTGCGCGGCACGACGCTCAAAAAGTCGATCCTCAAGATCCTGACCCGTACCAACCCGCGGAAGATCGTGGTTTGTTCAACCGCGCCGCAGATCCGCTATCCCGATTGCTATGGCATCGACATGTCCGAGCTGGGGAAATTCATCGCCTTCCAGGCCGCGGTGGCCCTCCACCGCAAGGCAGGCCGGCAGTCGCTGCTCGACGAGATCTACGATGACTGCCGTAGGGAGATGGCGAAGCCGCTGGCCGAAATGACCAACGCGGTGACCCGGGTTTACGAAGCCTTTTCCGATGACCAGATCTCGGAAGAAATCAGCCGCATGGTCACGCCCGAGGAGTGTGACTGGAAGGGGGAGGTGCAGGTGGTTTTCCAAACCATCGCCAACCTTCATGCGGCCATCGGCAAGCCCTGTGGCGACTGGTATTTCACCGGTGACTACCCCACCGCGGGTGGCTACGCGACCGTCAACGCCGCCTACATCCGTTGGTATGATGGCGTGGGTGGCCGCAGCTACGACCTGCCCTTGTGAGGCGCGAGGTTGCGCGATTCCGATCCGCTCCGTAGGTTCCGCGCGTGCTTCCCTGGTTCGAAAATGGTGCTTTTCCCCTGTATCTGGCCCCGATGGCCGGGGTGACCGACGTGGTCTTCCGGCAGATCTGCAAAGAGCTGGGGGCGGATGTCATGGTCACCGAGTTCGTGTCCGCGGAGGGCATCATGCAGGCCGACGACCGCACGCGGAAATACACCGAGTTCACCGACGGGCAGCGGCCGGTGGGCGTGCAGCTGTTCGGGGCGGATGGTGAACGGATGGGCGAGGCGGCGAGGAAAATCGTCGACTGGAAACGCCCGGATTTCATCGACATCAACTACGGCTGCCCGGTCAACAAGGTGGTGTCGAAAAACGGGGGCTCGTCCCTGCTCAAGGATTGTCCGCTTTTGGAAAGCGTCGCCCGCGGGGTGGCGAAAGCCTGCGAGGGCGTGGTGCCGGTGACCGCCAAGATCCGCATCGGCTGGGACGAGAAGTCGATCAATGCCGTGGAAGTCAGCCGGCGTCTCGAGGACTGTGGGATGCAGGCGATTTCCATCCACGGGCGCACCCGGTCGCAGGGCTACGGCGGGGAAGCTTGCTGGGAGACGATCGATGCCTGTGCCCGGGCGGTGCGGGTGCCGGTGATCGGAAACGGGGACATTGCCAGCGGCGCGGACGTGGCCCGGCGGAAGAGCGGGACGGCGGTGAGCGGCGTGATGATCGGTCGTGCGGCGATGCAGAACCCCTGGGTGTTCCGCGAGGCGAAGCATTTTCTCAAGACCGGCGAGCTGCTTCCTCCGGTGCCGCTGGCAGAGCGCTGGGAGCTGGTGATGCGGCATTGCCGGCTGGCGTCCGAGAGCCGGCGCTACGGCAACGAGCGGCACGCGATCATGGCGATGCGTTCGCGCTTGATGGCCTACTGCAAGGGCTTCCCCGGCGCGAAGGAGCTGCGGCAACGGCTGGCCAGAGTCGAGAGCGTCGCCCAGGTGGAGGAAATCGCCGCCTGGTCGATGGCTGCGGCCTGAGCCGGCTCAGCGCTGGGCCTTGGCACCGCGGCTGACGGCGAACTTGTAGCGAGCGATCGCGCCGGCGATCAGCTTGGCGATGTTCTGGCGGGACTGGCTGTTGTTGATCCATTTCGCCTCCGAGGGATTGGTCAGGAAGCCGCACTCGACGAGGATCGCGGGGTGGCGCACGCCGCTCAACACGCTGAAACGGGCCCGCTTGATGCCGCGGTCGAGCGTGCTGTAGAAGTTGCCCTTCTTGTCCGAGCAGTAGGTGCTGTAGATCATGCCGTGGACGGCGGTGGCCAGGGCGACGTTGGCCGAATCATGGCTGTTGCCGGCGACCGAGTGATAGTCACTCTGCTTCAGGCCGCGCCCGTAATGGGCCACGCCGACCGGAGAGAGGGTGAAGGTCTCGATCCCGCGCGCCCGCGAGCTGGCGGAGTTGTGGTGGATGGAGATGAAGATGGCGTTCTCCTGCACGTTGTTCGCCACCTGCACGCGCTGCTGGAGGGTCAGGAAGTGATCATCCGAGCGGGTCATGACGACCTTGTAGCCGCCTTTTTCGAGGATGGCTTTGAGGTATTTGGCGACCTGGAGGTTGTAGCGGCTTTCGTGGCCGAGCGGGTTCGTCGCCCCGAGGTCCTGGCCCCCATGGCCGGGATCGATGATCACCGTTTTGAAATCCCCCGCATCCTTGATGAAGTTGGGGCTCAGCACCGGATGGATCAGCTTGGCGAGGTCGATGCGGGAAACCCAGGCCTTGCCGGCAGCGGTGGCCACCGGATAGCTGAACACGAACTTCATGCCGTTCATCAGGCACTCGGTGGCACCCAGATTGAAGGTGATGTTGGTGATGGCCTTGCCGGACTTCGGGTCCACCCGCTGGATGACCACCCGCTTGCCGGTGGTCTTCATTTCGTTGAAATGATAGTTCTCCTTGATCGACGGGATGCTGACGTAGCCGCGGCCGTGGATTTCCCGCTGCTCCCACTCGGCCCGGGCCACCGCGGGGAGGGCCAGAAGCAAAACGAAGAGCATTCGAAGGCTGGAAAACGTCCGGGGCATCGGGGAAAGCGGGAGCGTAGCGTCCCGGGACGGATACCGTGACGAGGCGGCGTTGACAAACCCGATTTGGCTGCGGCAGCCGCTTGTTTCTTGCCGTGGCAGGGGGGCGGGGGAAACATGCGGGCATGACTGGAGTGATGACCCACGACCTGCCCGACCGCTTCGGTTCGATGTTGGTCAAGGAGCTGCGGCAGAACCTGCGGCGGGGAAGCTTCATCATCCCCTTTCTGGCGGTCCATGCCTTGGCGGTGGGGGCGGTGGTGATGGAGTTTCAAACGGGTGCCATGCAGATGAACGTGGGTCCGGTGGGGATGATGAACCTGGCCTTGCTGGTGGCATCCGGGCCCTTGTGGATCGTGATTTCCGCGATCTGCGGCGTGATCATGCCGCTGGCCGGGCTGGTGCTGATGGGCCAGGAGCTGGAGGAGGGAAATCACGAGCTGCTCCTGCTGACCAAGCTCAGGCGGTGGACCGTGGTCCGCGGAAAGTTCATCTCTTTGTGGTCGCTCTCGGTGCTCACGCTGTTTTCCCTGCTGCCCTACGTGCTGGTGCGCTACCAGATCGGCGGGGTCGAGCTGGTGCGCGACATGGCCTGCACGCTCTCGGTGCTGGGCCTTTCCGCGGTGCTCAGCGCGGGCGCCATCGGGGCCTCGTCGTTCAGCGGGCTCGCAGCACGGGTCGGGATCATGCTGCTGTTCGTCGGCTCGGCCGCGGCAGCGGGCGGGATCACCCTCGGGGGCAGCGCCGCGACGGGGGGTGACGGTGCCGGGGTGATGTGGCACCTCAATGCCCTGGCCGCCGTCTTTTGTTTCGCGTGCATGGGCCTCGGCCTGGCAAGATCGCGGCTGAGGCTGGTGGTGCATGCCTTCGAGGTGAAGCCGAGCTTCATGGTCGTCGGGCTGCTGTTTTTCACGCCCTTCGTGGTCGGCATGACCACGGCGATGACCCTGGGACGGGCGGGCCTGGTGGGCCTCATCGGCATGGCGCTGGTGGGGATCTATGCCGACGTGACGCCCAAGGCGCCGGTGGGGATGGTGGCGCCACGCCCGAATGTTCCCCGGCCGGGCGTTTCCCCGGAAAACCATGAGTCCTCCGCGGCCGGGCAGCCGGGGAGGACGGGAGAAGGGGAGCAGCAGGACGCTCAGTGACCGACCGGGCTTTCGCCCGAGGCATCACCGAGGTGGGCGAGCTCTTTCGGCAGCAGCGGCTTGAAGCGCGTCTTGTCGATGGCCTTCATGTAGGCTTCCTGGGGAGAGATCATGCCGGCTTGGAGCTTTTGCCAGATGGACTCGTCCATGAACTGCATGCCCTCGCCCTTGCCGCCGGTGATGACGTCGTAGAGCTTCTGGGTGGCACCTTCCCGGATGATCGCCGAGACGGCGGGCGTGGCGAACATGATCTCGTGGACGGCGACGCGCCCCGGCTTGTCGACGCGCTTGCACAGCAGCTGCGCCAGCACGCCGCGCAGCGAGGCGGCGAGCATGGTGCGGACCTGCGATTGCTGGTCGGCGGGAAACACGTCGATGATCCGGTCGACCGTCTTGCGCGCGTTGTTGGTGTGCAGCGTGCCGAAGACGAGCAGACCGGTCTCGGCCGCGGTCAGTGCCAGGGAAATGGTTTCCAGGTCCCGCATCTCGCCGACGAGGACGATGTCGGCATCCTCCCGCAGGGCGGCCCGCAGGCCGTCAGCGAAGGATGGTGTCTGGATCGGCACCTCGCGCTGGGTGATGATGGAGTTCTTGTTGCCGTGCACGAACTCGATCGGCTCCTCGATCGTGATCATGTGCCGGTTGTAGTTCGTGTTGATGTAGTCGAGGATCGCCGCCAGCGTGGTTGACTTGCCGGAGCCGGTCGGGCCGGTCACCAGGATCAGTCCCGAGCGGATCTGGGCGAAGCGTTTCACGACCTCCGGCACGCCGAGCTGCTCCATCGACATGATCTCCGTCGGGATCAGCCGGAACACGGCGGCGAGGCCGTTCTTCTGCTTGAGATAGTTGCAGCGGAAGCGCGATTCCTCATCCATCTCGTAGGCGAAGTCGAGATCGCCGGATTCGAGATACATCTTGTAAGCATGGGGCTCGCAGATTTCCTCGAGCATGCGGTGGATCACGTCGTGCTCGAGCACCGGTTCGTCCGGGATCGGGGTGACGGCGCCGTGGACGCGGGTCTTCGGCGGTTGGCCCTCGGAGAGGTGGAGGTCGGAGCCCCCGGAGTCGACGAGGTATTGGAAAAGTCGGTCGATTTCAGCCATGATGGTGTCGGTTCGGGTGGCGAATCAGGATTCGAAAAAGGAAGCCATGTAGTGTTTGTCCTCGGCGCGGTAGTAGGCCTCCTCCTGGGTGATCAGGCCCTTGACGTAGAGTTGGCGCAGGGATTCATCCATGGTGATCATGCCGACGTTCTTGCCGGTCTGCATCACGCCCGGGAGCATGAAGGTCTTGCCTTCGCGGATCGAGTTGGCGACGGCCGGCGTGTTGACGAGCAATTCGAGGGCGAGTGCCCGGCCTTGGCCATCAGCGCGGGGGACGAGCTGCTGGGAAAGCACGCCGCGGAGGGATTCGGAAACCATGATCCGGATCTGGTCGCGTTGGTCGGTCGGGAACACGTCGAGAATCCGGTCGAGCGTCCGGGGCGCGTTGCCGGTGTGGAGGGTGCCGAGCACCAGGTGCCCGGTTTCCGCCGCGGTGAGGGCGAGCTGGATGGTCTCCAGGTCGCGCATTTCACCGACCATGATCACGTCCGGGTCCTCCCGCAGGGCACCGCGCAGGGCCTTGGCGAAGGACTCGGTGTGGAGGTGGACTTCCCGCTGGTTGACGTGGCAGCCCTTGGATTCGAAGACGTATTCGATCGGGTCCTCCAGAGTCAGGATGTGGTCTTCGCGATCGGCGTTGATGAAATCAACGAGGGCCGCTAGCGTGGTGGACTTGCCCGAGCCGACCGCGCCGGTCACGAGGATCAGGCCGTTGTGATAGCGGGTGAGGGGCTTGAGGTGCTCCAGCGGCAAGCCGAGGGTTTCGATGTCGCGGATTTCGGAATCGATGATCCGGAACACCATGTCGTAGCCGAGGCGCTGCTTGACCACCGAGGCCCGGAAGCGGCCTTCGTTGTTGGCGTAGGCGAAATCGACGTCGCCCTTTTCCTGAAGGCGGTTCCACTCGCGCTCCTCGAGGAAGGAACGGGCCAGCCGTTCGGTATCGTCCGCGGTGAGCGGCGGGTGATCGTCCCAGATCGGCTGGAGCTGGCCAAAGCGGCGCCAGGCGGGCGGATAGGTGGTGGGCAGGTGGATATCGGAGCAGCTATATTCCCGCCCCAGGCGGAGATACTGGTCCACGTGATCGAGCACTTGGTGTTCGGACATGAGTCGGTTTTTTATGAAAATCGATCGGTCGCCGGAGCGGGGCCGGGCAGGGCAAGGCGGCGGTGCTTCATGTAGTGGATGAGGCTGCGGCGGACCTGGCTGGTGAGCAGCCGCATCAAGGTCGGTTTCAGGGCCGCGAACAGCGCCCCGAGCAGAAAACCCACCACTCCGCGTTTTCGTTTCTCCATTTTTGGTTTCCGCCGCCGCAGCCGGCTGAGCAGGAAGCCTGCGCCCACCGTGCCGCCGATCAAGGCCAAGGGCTGGCGCTTCGCGGTTTTACGGACCCTCGATACGACCCGCGAGGGCGCGTGGAGCTTGGACTTCAGCGACTGGACCTCCGTCCCGAGCGACCGACGGGACGCCTCGATCCGGCGCATCAGTTCCCCGACTTCTCGTTTTTCAGCGTTTGAAGCCATTCGCGGTCTTTGGAGAGTTCGGAGCGGGTGAGGGGAAACAAGGCGCTGCCTTGGCGCAGGAGCAGGGCGCCGATGCCGGCAATCAGGAGATGGAGGACCGCCGCGCCGAGGGCGACGAAGAACCATGGCCAGCCAGCCGATCTTGCGATCCAGCCGATGACCCCGGCAAGCGTCAGCGCCCACGCGGCCAGCGCGGCGCCGGCGATCACGACGGCGATCGCCGTGCGGCGTGCGGCCTCCCGGCCGGCCTCGCGGGCCTCAAGCTTGATGAGGCCGAGGCGAGCGTCGACGAATTCGTGCACGACGGCTTTCCAGCCGTCGGATTCCGACTCATGGGGAGGCTCGCTCATGCGAGGGGCGGGCACTGCGGACGGAGGTCAGCGGCGGGTGATGAGACCGACGAGGAAACCCACGCCCAGGGCACCGAGCACGCACTTGGTCGGATGCTGGCGGATGTAGTCCTCGGCCGAAACGTGGAGTTCCTTGGCGCGGTCCCGGGTCTGTTCCCACTGCTCGTCGGCGACGGAGCGGAACTGGGTGGCGCGATCGCCCGCCACCGAGCGGAACTGGTTGGCGCGTTCGGAGGCGGCCGACTTGAGCGCCTGCGCCTTCTTCATGGCTTGGTCGCGGAACTGCTGGGCGGATTCCTTCGCCCGCTCGGCTGCGTCCCGCGCATGGCTGGACTGCTCGTGGGCGAAGGTCCTGGCTTTGTCGCTAACCGTATCCCGAAGATGACCCGCCGCGTCCCGAAGGTCGTTGGCGGCCTTGGAAACGGACGGATTGGCCGGCGCGGCGGCCGGCACGGTGGAGAAACCCGCATTGGGGTCGAGCGATTCCGGAAAGTTTTCGGACATGGGGAGATCGTGTTGAGGTTAGGAAATTCGGACGTCGTTCCACCCGCAAGCTGGCACTGATGCCTGCAGGACGCAAGACGTGACTCCACCAGCGTTTATCGGCGCCGGTGGGTGGGGAGTTTCGCCCTTGGCGGGACCGCCGACGGCTGGTCGACCGGCCGCGCCCGCGGAGGGGTCAGCAACTTTTCATTCTGCTCGTCGGGCGGCGAGGTGAACATCACGTTGTCCCACTTCGGATCGTCGAAGGGACCCGTTCCGCGGAACTGGAACAGGCCGTAGAAGGGCTTCAGCGGCAGCGTGATCATGCCGAACAGCCCGCGCGCATTCATGCGCACCGTCATGTCCAGCGTCAGCTTGTTCAGGTCCGCCATCCCGTCTCCGGTGAAAACGAGCGACCGGGTGGTGGTCAGGAAATCATTGCTGCGCAGCACGCCGTCCTGGATGTCGAACGAAAAGAATGCGGACTTGGCTTCCTGGAAGCCCGCCTTGCGGTTGCCCAGCACCGCAGCGATCACCGGCGACAGCGGCCCGAGGATCGGCACGTCGAACAGCTGCGCCTGCTCCAGCGCCACGTGCCCGCCGCCGTCCAGGCCCGCCACCTCCCCGCCTTTCAGAGTGAAGTCGGCCCGGCCCGTGATCACGCCGGGAAACTCGTTCTTGAAGTGATACGCCTTGCCGATTTCCTCAAGGTCGAGCTCGGTCCAGTCGATCGCGCCCGACAGCGTTTCCGGCGGCCCGGCGCGGCTCGACAGCGATGCCCGGGCACGACCGCCCAGCGCCCCGAAAGACAGGTCCTCGATCAAGACCTTGTCCGGCAGCACCCGGACCAGGCCCTTCGGCTCGTCGAGGGCCAGCCGCTCGTCCAGAAAGTCGTAGTCCAGCTTGCCCGCGGTGGAGAAGCGCACGGTCAGGTCGGTCTTGGCCTCTTCTCCCAGCACCCCGACCACTCCGTCCGCCTCGAGCCGCGGAGTTCCGTGAAAACCGTAAGCCTCAAGGTGATCCGCCACCTCCGGGGCAAAGGTCCGCACCACCGGTGCCGGCCACACGTCGCCCCGCACGCCATGGATTTCCACGGTCTTCGCCACGTCGTCGTAGCGAATCTGGTCCACCGTCGCGGAGCCGGTGTCCGGGCCGCCGTGACGTCGTTTCAGCGGATAGTCGTCGTAGTTGAAAACCACCTTGCCCTGATTGAAATCGAGGCGCTTGCCGTTGAGGTCCAGATCCACCCGGGCCTCCCGCGTCGGCACTCCGCGGAAGGAAATCCCATGGGCCTCGGCCGTTCCTTCGAACGACCAGTCATGGGATTGATGGGGGTGGGCGTGGCCCTTGAAGACCACCTTCTGGCGCAAGTCCGGCCCGCCGGAAAAATCGTTGAGGATCGTGCGCAGTGGCTCGAAGGAAATGCTCCGCTGCCACAGCCCCAGGGGCAGCGTGCTGGTGGCAGCGTAGCGGATCAGATCGGGTTGGACGTAGATGCGCCCGGTCAGTTCGCCCTCGCCCTCCAGCACGTGCAGGTCCTCGAGCAGGAGGTCCGTGCCGTTCCAGGCGAACGATGACGAAAGCTCGTCGACACGGATGCCTTCGAAGTCGGGATCGAAAAAGGTCGCATGCCCGATCACGCTGTAGTCCCACTTCCCGTCGCGGCGGCGGAAGTCGCCCTTGGCCTCGATCACCGGCGGCTCGGAAAAACTCGGCAGCGCTTCCGGCAGGGGCAGCCTCAGCTGCCGCACCAGCGCCGGAATGTCCAGGGTGGAGCGGAGATTGAAACGCCCGGACTGATCCAGCAGGTCGTACTCCGCATCTCCCGTGAGGTCGCCGTTCCCGGCCACGATGCTGCCTTGGTGGAGAACCAGCGCCGGGCCGCGCAGCTCGCCGCGCAGGTCCACCTCCCGCAGCAGCAGATCGCGCGCTTGCAGCTGGCTGGCGCGCAGGTTCAGGGAGGCCCGCAGGCTGGCGGGATCCTCGAGGTCGCCCCGCACCTCCAGCCGGATCCGTGGGGGATTCGAGGGATCGAAATCGAAGGCCTCGAGCGTGTGGATGACGCCGAGCAGGATCTTCCGTCGCTCCTGGCGGGCAAGGTCCTCTTCCTCCGGGGTGGTCATGCCGGGGGAGCGGAACAGGTCCAGCCGGCAGTTCGCGTCCAGCCGCACCCCGTGGATCATGCCGCTGGCCCGGCTGATCGAGATCGAGTGCGGCCCGGAGAACTCCACCCGGCCGCTCAGATCGGTGACGTCCAGTCTTTCCGAATCCGGATCCAGCGGATCGGCCGCCAGCGAAAAACGCGCGCCGGAAAGGTTGAGCCGCTCGATTTGGAAATCGCCGTGCGTCAGCCGCGAGCGGTCGAGATCGAACAGCAGCCGCTCCAGCCGCCCGACGACCCGCTGGTGCGAGGCATCCGAGTAAATCACCACCTCGCCCGCCTCAAAGCCGCGGAACGGGATGAAACGCAGGCTCGCCAGCTCCGCCTGGATGCCCTGCGAGGCCAGCGCGTCGGCGATGCCCTGCCGCCACGTGTCCGGCAGCCCGGTTTCGTTCGCCCAGCCGATCAGCCCCACCAGCCCGGCGAGGGCCAGAAATCCGACGATCGCCCCAAAGGTGCGCAGGCGGTGGATGATGCGGATGTGTCTCACGAGTTTCACGCATCATGCCCGGCGATGCCTCCTCCGGCAACCGGAAGAAACACCGGGGGAGGGGACTCGCTCAGCCCAGCTCGTAGTCGACGCCGGGCTCGGGGATGATGGCCTCGGTGGCGGGCAGTTTTTCCGCCAGCTGGCGGGCGAACCACTCGCTCGCCGGGCGGTCGCCGTGAACGAGGAAGGCGCGCCTGGGCTTCACCTTCAGGATGTAGTCGAGCAGGTCGTCGCGGGTCGCGTGGCCGGAGAAATCGAACACCTCCACCTTGGCCCGCAGCGTCGCCGGCGGATGCTTCGGATCCAGGATCACCGTTTCCCCGGCCGCGGCGGCGCGGATCGAGCCGGCGGGCGACTCCGGATCGGCGTAGCCGACGAAGAGCAGCGAGTTCTTCTTGTTCTCCAGGAAACCGGAGCGGGCGAAGCCGTTCGAGACCGTGTTTTCCGTCATCATGCCGCTGGAGAGGCAGAAGATGGTCCCGGGCTCGGGCACGATCGCGGCCTTCCGCCGCCGCGTGCCGGCCCGCAGGTCCATGTCCTTGAGGATGCGGAATTCGTCGTCGGTGCGGCGGGTGAGGCCCTTGCCGTAGCGGTCGTAGATCACCGTCATCTTCGTCGAGAGCCCGCCGATCACGATCGGCGTCCGCATCGGAATCCAGCCCCGCCGCTTGAAGAGGTGAAGCATGGTCAGCACCTCCTGCGTCTTGCCCATGGCAAACACGGGGATCAGCACGCCGCCGCCGCTTTTCAGGGTGGCCGCGATGGTGTCGGCGAAGCGCCGCTCCTCGTCGCCGCGCGAGTAGCCGTCCGGCCGCGGGCTGTCGCCGCGGGTGGTCTCGATGACCAGGGTGTCCACCGGGTCCTCGGGCAGCAGCGCGCCCTTGATCAGCGTGGAGTTCTCGAAATTCACGTCGCCGCTGTAGAGCAGCGTGTGGCCGTCCGCCTTCAGCGTCACCGCCACCGAGCCGAGCACGTGGCCGGCATCGTGGAAGGTGGCGCGAAACACCCGGTCCGGGTCCAGGTCGAAGGGGCGCTCGGTGGCGCGGGTCTCGATCGTGCGCTCGATGTCATCGAGCTGCCGGTGGGAAAAAAGCGGATACTCGGCGATGCCCAGCTCGGTGCGCTTGGCCTGCATGACGTTCACCGAATTGTGCAGCATGGCAAAGCCGAGGTCGGCCGCGGCGGGCGTGAAGAAGGTTCGCGCCTGCGGCTGCTGCTCCAGCAGCACCGGCAGCGAGCCGATGTGGTCGAGGTGCGCGTGAGTCACCACCACCGCATCCACGCTGCCATCCTCGAGCTGCTCGAAATGCGGGATCGCCTCGAAGGCCTCATGTTTCGGGTGCATCCCGGCATCGAGGACGACGCGGGCATCTCCCGAGTCGAGGACATAAGAATTGGCGCCGATTTCGGCGTGGCGGCAAAGGCTCCGGAAACGCATGGGGCCGGCACCATGATCCCTGCTCGAGAAATGTCGAAACCCGATTGCGTAACCGCACGAAGATGCCGCGCGCCGCTCCGTTCCGGGGTTGCGCCGCTCGTCGCGCGGCGGCTAGCCTTTTCCATGGCCACCGACTCCTTCGAGCTGCACGTGTTTCTCTATCAGATCACGCCGAAAATCTGGCGCCGGATCGCCGTGCCGGCCGACTTCACCTTCGCCCAAGTCAACGATGCGATCCAGGCCGCCATGGGCTGGGAAAACAAGCACCCGCACGAGTTCCGCCACGGCAAGGGCAAGCGGCTGGTCGACGTGATCGGGCCCGTCGGCCTGGCCGACCAGGTCCCACCCGGTGGCGAATTCCAGGACGAGGCGCAGCTTACGATCAAAGACTACGTCGGCCGCCGCCGGCTGCCGCTGCGCCTGCTCTACCGCTACGATTTCGCCGAGGAATGGATCCACGAGATCGTGATCGAAAAGCGCGCCGAACACGCCAAGTCGCCGGCCGTGCTCGGCGGCGAGCGGGCCTGTCCGCCCGAGGATTTCGGCGGCGCTTTCCAGTACATGCAGGCGTCCGCCGGCGAGATCGCCTGGGACCAGCCGGGCTACGATCCGGAGGCTTTCGAGCCGAAAAAAGTCGACTTCACCCCGCCCAAGAAGCGCAAGCGGCGGTGACGGCGTCCGCAGTCTTGCGGTCCCCGGCGGACGGACTTCCGGTTGCAATTGGTCCGCAGCGTGCGGAGAGGTGGAGGGATGCGGCTTCCAAAACCGTGTCCTTCATTTCAAAAAGCACGATACCCATGAAAGTGATCCGTAAAACGCCCGGTGGTGAAACCCGCGAACTCCTGCTGAAAGAGTATTTCCTGAACGCCTACCTGATCGCCGCCCTCAAGACCGTGGGCGACCAGATCCGCCAGTCCCGCACGGCCGAGGTCAAGCTGCCCCAGCCGGCTCCGGTCCCGCTCGACCGCTCCTGATCTCAGGCGCCCCGCCGGGCCCGCACGGCCTTGGCGAAGTCGTCCAGCACGGCCACCGTGTCGTCCCAGCCGATGCAGGCATCGGTCACCGACTGGCCGTAGGTCATCGCCTCCAGGTCGGCGACGAGCTTCTGGTTTCCTTCCACCAGATTGGATTCGACCATCACCGCCGCCACCGCCCGCGAGCCGCCGGCGATCTGGTGACACAGGTTCTGCGCCACCAGCGGCTGGTTGCGGTAGTCCTTGCGCGAGTTTCCGTGCGAGCAGTCGATCATCACATGCGGCGGCAGGTCCTGCTCGCTGAGCATCACCAGCACCTCGTCGACGTCCTTCTTTTCGTAGTTCGGCCCGCTCTTCCCGCCGCGCAGGATGATGTGGCAGGAGTCGTTCCCGGTGGTGGAAACGATCGCCGAGACGCCCTGTTTCGTGACCGAGAGAAAATGGTGCGGTCGCGAGGCGGACTGGATCGCGTCGAGCGCCAGTTGGATCGAGCCTCCCGTGCCGTTCTTGAACCCCACTGGCATCGACAGGCCGCTCGCCAGCTCGCGGTGGACCTGGCTCTCGGTCGTCCGTGCGCCGATCGCCCCCCAGGCGATCAGGTCGGCGATGTATTGAGGCGAGATGGTGTCGAGAAACTCGGTCCCGGCGGGAATTCCCATCTTCGCCAAGTCGATCAGCAGCCCGCGGGCGACGCGCAGGCCGTGGTTGATGTCGAAGGAATCGTCGAGATGCGGATCGTTGATCAGGCCCTTCCAGCCAACCGTCGTCCGCGGTTTCTCGAAATACACCCGCATGATGATCTGCAGGTCGTCGCGATGCTTTTCGATCAGCGGCTTGAGACGCTCGCCGTATTCGATCGCCGCCTTCGGATCGTGGATCGAGCACGGCCCGATGACCACCAGCAGCCGGTCGTCCTCGCCCTTGAGGATCGCGTCCGCCTCGTTTCGCGAAGCGGCCACCACCTCGGAGATCTCCTCGGTCACCGGCAGGAAATAGTTCAGCACCGCCGGGGAAATCAGGGGATTCAGGCCGGAAATGCGCAGGTCGTCGGTGCGGTGCTGGGTCACGCGGGGGAGAAAAGAGTAGCCGGTAGCGAGGTGCAAGTAGCAAGGGCGTGCGCATCGGACTCCGCCAGCCGCCCGGATTTTCCCCCTTGCTACCCGCTACCGGCTGCCAGCAACTTCTTTCCCCATGCCGAAAGAACGCGTCGATGTCCTCCTCGTCGCCCGCGGCCTGTGCGAAACCCGCGAACAGGCCAAGCGCCTCGTCCTCGCCGGCGAGGTCCGCAGCGGCGACCGCGTCCTCGACAAGCCCAGCACCAAGGTCGCCGACGACCTCCCGCTCGAACTCAAGGAAAAGCCCCGCTACGTCGGCCGCGGCGGCCTGAAAATGGAGGGCGCGCTCGATGCCTTCCACCTCGACCCACAGGGCCTTGTCTGCCTCGACATCGGCGCCTCCACCGGCGGCTTCACCGACTGCCTCCTCCAGCGCGGCGCCCGGCGCGTCCACGCCATCGATGTCGGCACCAACCAGCTCGCCTGGAAGATCCGCAGCGACCCCCGCGTCGTGGTGAAGGAAAAGTTCAACGCCCGCGGGCTGGTCGAGGCCGACCTCGGCGAGCGCGTCGACCTCATCGTCATCGACGTCTCCTTCATCTCCCTCACCAAGATCCTTCCCGCCGCCTTCGGCGTCCTCAAGCCCGGCGGCTCCGTCGTCCCGCTCATCAAGCCGCAGTTCGAGCTGCAGCGGGAGGACATCGGAAAAGGCGGCATCGTCCGCGACCCGGAGCTGCACGAGCGGGCGGTGGAAAAGATCCGCCGCTTCGTCGCCGACCAGGACCGCGAGTGGAACGGCCTCATCGACTCCCCCATCACCGGCACCGACGGCAACCGCGAATTCCTCGCCTGGCTGGCCTGAGCCGTTTCCGAGGAACTTTCTGGCTCCTTCAAAAGACGGTCTGTCGAGGGATGGCCTGTCGAGGGACGGCCTGTCGGAGGACGGTCTGTCGAAGGACGGTCTGTCGAAGGACGGCCTGTCGGAAGGATGGTCTGTCGGAGGATGGTCTGTCGAAGGATGGTCTGTCGAAGGATGGTCTGTCGAAGGATGGTCTGTCGAAGGATGGTCTGTCGAAGGATGGTCTGTCGAAGGACGGTCTGTCGAAGGATGGTCTGTCGACAGGCGGCCTGCGGAAGGACGGCTCGCACGTTCACCCTCCATTAAGGCATTCTCCCGTTCAAAAGCCCCAACAGGGGCGCAGGCGATCAGTCACCGGCTCACCGGCGGAAATCATCCCGTCCCCAGGACCCAAACATCGCCCTCCAGTTGGGCGATCTCCTCTCCAAAAGCCCCAACGGGGCGCAGGCCAGTAGCCACGGGGTCTGCCGCGTGGAAACCCCTTCCCAAGCCCCAACGGGGGGCAGGCCATCAGTCACCGGCTCACCCGCGGAAATCATCCCGTCCCCAGGACCCAAACATCGCCCTCCAGTTGGGCGATCTCCTCTTCAAAAGCCCCAACGGGGCGCAGGCCAATAGCCACGGGGTCTGCCGCGTGGAAACCCCTTCCCAAGCCCCAACGGGGCGCAGGCCAGTAGCCACGGGGTTCACCCCCTGGGTAACCCGCCCCCCCGCACCACCAAGCCCCGATAGGGGCGTAGGGAAGGCCCGCATTCGATCACGGGTAGGTGCGTGCTCGACCCAGGGTAGGTGCGTGCTCGACCCAGGGTAGGTGCGTGCTCGACCCAGGGTAGGTGCGCGTTCGACCCCAGGTAGGTGCGCATTCGACCCCAGGTAGGTGCGCGTTCGACCCAGGGTAGGTGCGTGTTCGATCCCGGGTAGGTGCGTGTTCGATCCAAGGTAGGTGCGTGTTCGATCCCGGGCAGGTGCGCGTTCGATCCAAGGTAGGTGCGCGTTCGACCCAGGGTAGGTGCGCGTTCGACCCCAGGTAGGTGCGCATTCGATCCAGGGTAGGTGCGCGTTCGATCCAGGGTAGGTGCTGTTCGATCCCGGGTAGGTGCGCGTTCGATCCAGGGTAGGTGCGCGTTCGACCCAGGGTAGGTGCGTGTTCGATCCCGGGTAGGTGCTGTTCGATCCCGGGTAGGTGCTGTTCGACCCAGGTAGGTGCGCATTCGACCCCAGGTAGGTGCGTGTTCGATCCCGGGTAGGTGCTGTTCGATCCCGGGTAGGTGCTGTTCGATCCCGGGTAGGTGCGCGTCCGACCCAGGGTAGGTGCGCGTCCGATCCAGGGTAGGTGCGCGTTCGACCCAGAGTAGGTGCGCATTCGACCCCAGGTAGGCGCGCGTTCCCCACCGAGTGGCAGATATCCTCTGCCAAAGCCCCAACGGGGCGCAGGCCAGTAGCCACGGGGTTCACCCCGTGGAACCCCGCCCCCACAACCCACCAAAGCCCCGGAAGGGGCGCAGGGACGGCCCGCAAGTTTGATCCAAGGTGGAGGCCCTGATCCAGTCCTTGGTCACCCGCCTGGATTCCTTCATGAAAAACAAGTCCACCTCCCAGCCCGACCCGATTTATCTCCAGCGGCTCCATGTCGATCAACTCACTGGAGACGACATGCAGGGCCGCCGGGAATGGGAGCGAAGCGGACATGGACTGCCTGCCTAGAACCCAATCCGCAGTCAATCAGATCCGCCCATAGTAGTCCGAGACGGGAAAGCCGATCCCATGGCAAAGGAGCGGGCGGATGGACAACGCGGACAGAGCACCCACGCGAGAGGACGGACGACCCTCCCATCAAGCGTGTCAAGCACCCTGTCCGCCCTGGAAACCAAGGCGGCGAAAGACCCGAAGCATCGCTTCCGGTCGCTTGCCCGCCTGCTCGACCGGCAGATGCTCGGCAACTCGGTGCGTCTGTGGCAACTGCTGCATCACGTCCGGCGCTTGGCCTTCAAATGGTGGAACCGCCGCAGCCAGCGACGCAGTTTCACCTGGGCGGAGTTTGCCGAAGCGTGGGAGCGGTGGAGGATGCCGCGACCGAGGATTGTGGAAACCCCCTTGCCCTGGAGCTGGCGGGAGGCTCGACAAGCCGGGAGCGCATGAGTAAACGATGAAGTCAGAAACAGAAACCAACGGCGTGGCGGAATCGAAGCGCGTCCATCCGAGGAGCCCGGTGCGGTAGTTCCGCACGCCGGGATCTGCGAGGGGGGCGCCGGATGACCGGCGTCCCTACCTCAATCGTGACAAAATCACCATGGTCGATCCCCAAGCAATAAAAGCAGCCAACATCGAGATTCTTCGCTCGTGGGATGTCCCGACGATTGATCATCTGCCAACGCTCGAGGAGGAGGCCGACTTGTCACCACCTGCTGCAATCGATGTCGCGAGGCGCTGCGTAGTCCTTAACCACGTGATTGGAATCGGTTTCGGAGGGCACGCGCCAACACTCGCGGAGGCTCTTGATCGATGGGACTTGATGTCCTACGCATCGGATCGTGAGCGCGATTTGTTTAGTCGCGGCGAGCATACTGACCAAGAGAAGATCAATGCCACATGGCAGGTGGAGTGCATGCAGAGCTTTGCTTGGTGCCTTGGGCTTGCAGATTTGAAGGTGTTCGACGGGTGTGACGACGACCTTGCAACCAAGTTTCCCGGTCCTTTCGTGGATCCGCGACCCTTCATTGAGAGTGCGCGGCTACGCCCCTTTGTGGAAATCTACGAGCAGGCGGATCTTCATTACAGGATTCATTGGGCAGCGCGCAGCGCGAGGCTTGAAGGGACCGAGTTCATCGTCCCTGAGGGTTTCGTCGGCGAACGGCGTAAGGCGCTCGATTGGGTCATTGGCGTTGAGTCTGACTGGGATGAAGTGCCTTCGGACACATAGACGCGCCACAATAAAGAAGAAACGAACGAGACCGTCGGATAACCCCCGAAGCCCCCTGAAAACAGGGCTTCTGAATCCGGTTGATGAAGGAGGGGGGTTCGCAGGATTCGGGGCTGGATCGGCGGAAATGAAGCGGATCGGCTAAGTATGACGCCCATCGTAGGGTCTGGCGGAGCCTGACGAGCACGGATAGGACCTCTTTTCACCCGGCGACGGCCCCGCCGGTGCCGAAGGAGGGCCGGTAGAGGACGATCTTGCCGATGTTGTGCATGATCGCCCACAGCTTCCAGATCACGGCGAC